>JBDRKM010000262.1:0-42766 GCA_043814015.1 Pseudomonadota bacterium | reverse complement strand
GCAGGCGCGGTTCGCCCTCGGCCTCGGCGCCGGGAGCGCGCGGGGCACGCGCGGGATCCATGGCGTGGGCGATCACGGCGCGGGGGGAGGCCTCGGCCAGCCAGGCGGCGAGGGCCGCGATGATGGCCTGCAGCTGGGGGCCGACGCGGCCGCGCTCGGGCTCCGACAGCAGGGGCGCGAGGGCCGGCGCCAGGGAAGGGGGCGCCAGGGCGGCGCGCACGAGGGCCTCGCGGTCACCGAAGCGAGCGAGGATGGCGGCCGGTGTGAGGCCGACCCGCGCCGCGATGATGCGCAGTGAAGCGCGCGAGCCGCGTTCCAGGAGGACGGTTCGGGTGGCCTGGAGGATGGCGCTGTCAGAGCGAGTGCGGGGGCGAGCCATGGTGAGATAATAAACGAACGAAAGAAAAAATTCAATAGAAAGAAGGAAAAAAAACCAGAGAACAAGCAGGAGGGGAAAATAAACAAACATAAGGAAACCACCGGAGGACGGCCCCCCCCTGGCTGCTCCGGTCGCGCCCCGACCTGGATGCCGCGACCCTCGTTTCCCCCCGTTCAGCATGATAGAAAGGCCGTGAACCGGGTCCACGGCGCGCGTTTCCGCGCTCGGCCGTCTCGCCAGGCCCCCGGGTGGAGCTCCCATGACTCCGAGCCAGACAGCTTCTCTCGATCAGCTCCGCGTGCCCCCCGAGCTCCGCGAGCGCGCGAAGATGTTGTGGGGGCTCACCGCCCTCGGGGGTGCCTGGGGCTGGGTCATCTGCAACTTCGTCTGGAAGGTGCCCGGCCAGGAGGACGACCCCTGGTTCCAGGGGCAGCTCAAGCAGGCCATGGTGGTCGGTGTCGCCGGCTGGCTGGGCTACGGCCTCTGTGGGTTCGGCTGGCTGGTGCATGTCGGGCTTGGCGCCTTCGGCTTCCTGACCATCGGCAAGGGCGAGGACTACATCGCGCCGGTGGTCGGTGGGTTCGTGCTCGGCAAGAAGGAGGAGGCGATCGAGGAGCTGCCCGCGCAGCCCGCCGCGGCGCACGCCACCGCCCAGCCTCAGGCGGCCCCCGCCGCCGCCCTCGACCCCATCGAGGGGGTCTCGCTGCAGGTGTGGGCCTGGGCTCAGGCGCACATCGACATGGGCCACCCCATGGAGGCCATCGTCAGCCAGGTCCAGATCGACCCCGAGCGCTGGAAGCGGGTCACGGCCCAGTGGCTGGTGCGGCGCGCCATGGATCGCAGTGGGCTGGTACAGGCCGAGTACGAGAAGTACCGGCCAGCGCAGGCCCAGCAGGCGCAGGCCCAGCAGGCGCAGGCCGCGCGGGCCCAGGCGCAGCCCGCCGGGGTCCAGCCGGCCCGGGTCCAGGTGTCGGCCCAGCCCGTCGCGGCGCAGCCAGCGGCCGCGGTGGCGGTAGGCCGTGAGCCCATCACGGTGGAGCGCTGGGTAGAGATCTCGGTGGCCCTCGAGGTCGGTGAGCAGCGCGGCTGGGATCGCGGACAGCTGATGGCGAACTTCGGGATGGCCCCCTCGGAGTGGGCCGCGGCCACCGCCTGGTGGTCCCAGGCCTACGGCCAGCGGAGCCAAGAGCCCGCCTTCAGCGCGCGCTATCAGCAGCTCCAGCAGTACTATCGCCAGTATTATCAGGGGCGCTGAGGGCGTGGGCTCGAGCGCGGAGCGATCACCTCCCGGTGACACGCGGCGCTCTTGCCGCCGTTGTGTGCTGGGCGAGCTGCCACCGGACGTCACGCTGGATGATCACGGGGTCTGCGGGCACTGCAAGGCGCACCATCGGGCGCCGGTCCAGCCTGGGCAGGCCGGGTTGCTGGAGTCCGACTTCGTGCGGCTGCTCAAGCGCCATCGCGGCCGCGGCGCCTACGACTGCCTGGTGATGTGCTCCGGGGGCAAGGACAGCGTGGCTGCGTTGTTCTTCATGGTGGAGCGGTTCAAGGCCCGGCCGCTCGTTTTCACCTTCGACCAGGGTTTCGGCAACCCCGAGGGGCTCGAGAACGTGCGGCGCGCCACCTCCCGCCTGGGGGTGGACTGGCTGTACCTCCGCTCGGAGTACATGAAGGGCTTCTTCGCCGAGATCGTGAAGACCAGGGCGCCGGTGCCCATGTGCCCGCCGTGCTCTCTCTGGTACATGCAGGTCACCTGCGAGCTGGCGGCCCGCTACGACATCCCGCTGCTGATCACGGGCTGGACCCGCGGCCAGCTCGACCACCCCTCCGGCAAGCAGGCCGCGCTGCGCGAGGAGCAATTCCCCACCATCGGGGCGGCCACCCAGGCCTTCATCCGCGATCTTCGGCGGCGTGCCCCCCGCTACGAGAGCTTCCCGCTGAGCATGGAGGAGATCCGGCGGCGTCACAAGAAGCGCATGATCCTCTCCCCCCACTGGTTCCTGCCCTTCCAGGAGGCGGAGTACGTCGATACCCTCCGCGAGCACCTCGGCTGGCAGCCCGTGGAGCGATCCTGGCCAGCCTTCTCCACCAACTGCAGGCTCAACTACCTGGCGGCCTGGCTCTCCATGCGCGACTACGGCTTCACCCACCACCACATCGAGATGAGTCAGCTCATCCGGCTGGGCGAGGTCAGCCGCGCCGAGGCCGTGCAGGCCCTCGGCATCGACATCAACCAGGAGCCGGCTCGCGGGGAGATCCTGCGGGTGCTCGACGAGCTGGGCCTCACCCTCGACGACCTGGGCGACCTGGAGCAGCCGTGGATTTCTTGACGCGGCTCCTGGTGCGCCTGCGCGACGCAACGGTCTGGCTGATCCGCCGCGTCCAGTGGGTGGTGATGGCCGTGAGCCTGTTCCTGCTCTACTTCCTGGGCGTCGGCTTGACCGCCCTGCTCGGGCGGGCCCTGCGCCTGCACGGGATGCGCTGGGATCCTCCGGGGCAGGCCAGCTACTGGCACTCGGCCGAAGGCTACGAGGTCGACCCGACCCGGGCCCGGCATCAGACCTGAACCCATGAAGAAGATCCTCTACATGGTCCGCGAGATGATCTACCTGGTCCGCCAGGAGCGGCTCTACGCCCTGGCCCTGCTGCTGCTGTTGCTCGCGGTGGTCGCGGTCCTGGTGTACCAGGTCACCCCCCTCACGGTGGTCACGTTCATCTATGCCGGGATCTGACGCCACAGCGCGGCCACGGACGGGCTTCATCCTGGGCCTGTCCTGCTACTACCACGACGCCACGGCGGTGCTGCTGCGCGACGGCGAGGTGGTGGCCGCGGCCCAGGAGGAGCGCTTCAACCGGGAGAAGTACTCCCAGGTCCTGCCGCTGCAGGCGCTGAACTGGTGCCTGCAGGAGGGCGGGGTCTCCATCGACGATCTGGACGCGGTGGCTTTCTACGAGAAGCCCTACCTCAAGTTCGGCCGCGTGATGATCGGGCACCTCGTCTCCTGGCCTTTCTCGTACCCCAACTTCGCCGCCATGATGCCGGCCTGGCTCGAGGAGCGCCTGAGCCTGCCGGTGGACCTGGAGCAAAAGATCGGCTTCGAACGCCCTGTCTACTTCGTCAAGCACCACCTGGCCCACGCCGCGAGCGCCTTCTACCCCTCGCCCTTCGAGGAGGCGGCGCTGCTCACGGTGGACGGCATCGGCGAGTGGGCCAGCGCCTCCTGGGGCGCGGGCCGCGGGCACCGCATCACCATCGAGCAGGAGCTGCGCTACCCCAACTCGCTGGGGCTGCTGTACTCCATCATCTGCACCTACCTCGGCTTCCAGGTCTTCACGGGCGAGGGCAAGGTGATGGCGCTGGCGGCGTTTGGCGAGCCGCGCTTCGTGGATCGCTTCAAGCAGATCATGGATCTGCGGCCCGACGGCAGCTTCCGGCTCGACCCGGCCTACTTCGCCCTGAACCGCGGCACGCGCATGTACACGCGGCGCTTCGTGGAGCTGTTCGGGCCCGAGCGCCGGCATGACGAGCCCATCGAGGCGCGGCACCAGGACGTGGCGGCCTCGCTGCAGGCCGTCGCAGAGGAGGTGCTGCTGGCCATGGCCCGGCACGTCCACGCGCGCACGGGCATGAGGCGCCTCTGCGCGGCCGGTGGCGTGTTCCTCAACGTGGTGGCCAACTCCCGCATCCTGGCGGAGACCCCCTTCGAGGACCTCTTCGTGCTGCCCGCCGCGGGCGATGCGGGCGCGGCCCTGGGCGCCGCGGCCTGGGTCCACCACGCGCTGGGCGATCACGCGCAGCGCCACCCCCTGAAGAGCGCCTACCTCGGCCCGGGCTACCCCGACCGCCAGATCCGCCGCCTGCTGGAGCGCGAGGGCGCCCGCTTCCGGGAGCTGGAGCCCGAGGCCCTGTGTGACGAGGTGGCGCGGCACATCGCCGATGGCCGCATCGTGGCCTGGTTCCAGGGGCGCATGGAGTTCGGCCCGCGGGCGCTGGGCGCCCGCTCCCTCCTGGCCGACGCGCGTCGTCCCGACATGAAGCAGGTGCTCAACGACCGGGTGAAGCACCGCGAGCCCTTCCGGCCCTATGGAGTGAGCATCCTGGAGGAGCGGGCAGGGGAGTGGTTCGACCTCGGCCACGAGAGCCCCTACATGCTGCTGGTGGGCCGCCCGCGCGAGGGGAGGGGTGAGCAGGTCCCTGCGGCCCTGCACGTGGACGGCACCTGCCGCCTGCAGACCGTCAGCCGCGAGGTCCACCCGCTGTACCACCTGTTGCTCGAGAGCTTCGAGCGCCTGACCGGCGTGCCCATGGTGATCAACACCTCCTACAACGTGCAGGAGCCCATCGTCTGCACGCCGGAGCAGGCGTGGGCCACCTTCGAGAAGGCCGACATAGACTACCTGGCCATCGGATCGTTCCTGGTGGGCCGAGGCTCCAGAGGAGCCGCGGCGGATCAGGCAGGCGCGGGAGCGCTGGGCGCTGCGAGGTAGCCCACGGCGGCGGGTCGGGGCCCAGGCGCCCCGTCGACGACCCACGCTTTCTGTCTGCCCGCCGGATCAGGGCGCGGCCGGCGCCCCACCGGTGGGCGCATCGTCCGTGGGGGCGGGCGGAGCGCCCGTGGGGGCGGGCGGAACGCCGCTGGCGGCCGCCGGGCCGGTGGCCGAAGGGACGGGTCTCGAGAGGTCCGGAGTGTCCACGGTGAGGGTGATGGACTGGTCTTCGCTGCCAATGACCAGCGTCTCCCGCAGCGAGGCCGTGACCCCAGGCGTGACCGGACGACCGTCCTGGTCGACGGAGGTGGCGGTGACGAACAGTTTCCGGGGGAAGTCGGCGGGCGCGGTGACGTCGAGGGAGCCACCCTCGAACCGCTGGGCATGGACCACCTCGGCCTGACCAGCTCCGGGCTGGTCGCCCTCGAAGGCCGTGAAGTCGATCTGCCCCGTCTCGATCCCCTCGGCCACGACGTGGATGGTCACCGAGGGCGCACCTGGAGTGAGGAAGCGACCGAAGGCGACCGAGCCCAGATCCGGGGGATTTCCCGCTCCCCCTTCTGTGGGCGGTGGGGGGGGCGCCGCGGCGTCGCCCAGGACCGACACGGCGGCGGCAGCCGGGTCTGGCGGGGGGCCGGCCTGTTCCCCATCGACGGGCGGCGTGGAGGGGCAGCCTGCCAAGGCGATGGCCAGCAGAAGCAGGAACTGGATTCTTTCGTGTGTCATCGGGAACCACCTCGTGCCGGTGAAGAAGATGTCAAGGGAGGCCAGCCTAGCACGCCGGCCCGCGAGGCTCAAACCCAAATCGTCGGCTCTGCCGACGAAGCCGTCAGGTATCAGCGGTCAGCTATCGGCTTTTTCGAGCAGCAACCGGCGTTCGCGCACTTCACCCGCGGGGTGGACGGGCCCGAGCCGGGTGACTCGCGACGAGGGCGCTTGCTGAAACCTGATACCTGATACCTGAAAGCTGATGGCTCTGTGTCCGACGATTCGGGGCTCAAACAGGGGTCACCGCACGGACGCGGCCGGCGCGGTCTCGGTGCGATCAGGAGGCGTCGGTGCCGGTGGGCCCAGACCGACCTGCAGGCAGGCCGCGAGCGCGTCTGCGACCGCGCGGTGTCCCTCTGCGGACCAGTGCCCGTCGAGGGGGAGGTAGGGAGCGGCTCCCCCGGCCTGGGCCGCCGAGAGCGCGGGGGTGAGGTCGCAGGTCGCGATGTCCAGCTCGCGCAGGACCTGGATCACCGCCTGCTGGGGAGCCTCGAGCGCGGGGTGCTCCAGCCCCACCAGGCCCAACGTGGGGCCCGCCCGGCCTGAATCCACCACGATGATGGGGGGTGCCACCGCCACGAGCAGGCGGTCCCCACGCGCGCTGGCCTCGTCCCGGAGTGCGCCCAGCGCGGCGCGGGTGGCGGGCACCAGCGCGGCGAGGTCGTCACACCCCTCCTCGGAGAACGGGAGGAGCTCCTCCCGCACTCGCCTGGCATCGAAGCTGTCTCTTCGGAGGAGTGAGAGCCTCCGGGCCGTGATCGCCGCGACCGTCGCGAGGTAGCTGTGCTGGAACAGCCTGTGGACCAGGCCGCTCAACGGCGCCTGGGCGGGCCGTCCGCGCACCGGCCCCTCCAGCGGCGCGGAGACCTGGGGCGGGCGCTGGTTGTCGACGAGGTCGTTGCCGGTGAAGAAGACGTGCACCACGCCCACCACGCCGATCCGGTCGTCCACGAGCCGATACCGTTCCAGGGCCTGCCGGGTGCCGGTAGCCTCGATCCCACCGTTGAGGACCTGGAGGCCGAGATCGGCCCCGAGGAGGGCCTCGAAGGTGTCCTCTTCCGGGACCTGCAGCGCGAGGGTGAAGGAGTCTCCGAGCGCGAGCCACCGGGGGCGGCCGAGATCGGGCTCGGGACCTCGGAGCCCCTCGCGGTTGATCCGGACGGGGATGACCTGCCCGGGGAGGCGCAGCTCTCCCGCGAAGCCCGGCACCGGCTCCATCCCGAGCGTGGGATGAGGACGGTAGAGCCCCGCGGGCATGCACATGGGCGTCAGCGCGAACAGCAGGTCCGCCCCCGCGGGCGGACGGCACACGCGCGCCAGCCCCTCCGCACCGAGGACCCCGATGACGAGGCCCGCGAGGACCAGCAGCGCGCGGCCGTACGCCTTCATGCGCCGGGAGTATCCGTAAACGAGCGTGGGGGCACCAGGCCCCCAGGTCGCCACGGCTCCGCGCCTTCTCGTGCCGTGTCGGCTCCCGGACCCACCTCCTGTCCCCCCTCGCTGGCGGGCCGGGCAACCCCAGGCGTGCCCGGCCTGATACCATGGTCGTCCCATCGAGGTCGCCATGGAACACTCCGAGCGCCGACGCCTCCTCGGTCACCCGCTCCCGCGGCGCGCGGGCTGGTCGCGCCGCGATCTGCTGCGCGCGGTGGCAGTGGGCGGCGCCGCCGCCCTGACCATGCCCCTGATCGCGCCGCTCCGCCTCCTCGGCGGAGGCTTCGGGTGCCGATGCGGTGGCCACACCATCCACCCGCCGCTGGTGCAGGCGGAAGAGATCGTCGGCGGGCGCACCTTGCGCTACATGCGCTTCAAGCCCGACCAGGTCTACCGCGACATCGAGATGCCGGACTTCCCCTTCTACGTGGGCATCGGGGATCCGGACCCCTACCGGCGCAAGCGGTACTACGGCTGCACCACCAACCGCCACGGCTTCCGCGGCCCGCGTGACTGGAGCCCCGAGAAGCCGCCAGGCACCTTCCGCATCGCCTGCATCGGCGACGGCATCACGTTCGGCGAGGGGGTGGACGACCGACTGGACTTCCCGTATCTGCTGCAGGATCTGTTGTCGGAGACGCCAGGCGCCCCGGTCCTGGAGGTGCTGAACCTGGGGACGCCCTGCCGTCTCACCGACGAAGGCGTCCCCTTCCTCGAGATCGTCGCGGCTCGCTTCCAGGTGGACTTCTACTTCCTGATCCTGGGTGTGAACGACGCCCTGCCCATGTTCCTCCGCCCACTCCCCATGTACCGGGAGGCGCTGGATCGGCTGCTCGGCCTGGCCGAGGCGAAGGGCCTGGCCTGCACCGTGGTGAGAGACCCGGCCAACACCTTCTTCCCCGAGCCGGCACGGTACGCCGAGTACAGCCGCGCGTTCGCCGAGGTGCTGGGAGAGCGCTTCCCCCTTGTGGATCTGCCCGCGCTGCTGGACGTGCGCGAGCGGTGGGAGGGCCTGCGCTGGGAAGGGAACCCCGACGGCCTGCAGCGGCTCGTGCGGTATCGGGAAGGGCAGCCCGAGGTGCTGGTGGAGGCCCACCGGGCCCCAGACACCCCCCAGCGCCCCATCGCCCGGGAGATCTACGAATATCTGGACGCGAACCCGGTCTCCTGCGCCACCTTCATCACCGACTGCCACCTCAACGAGGCTGGCCATCGCCTGGCGGCGGCGGCCCTGCGGGACCACCTGGCGCAGCGGCGGCCCTGGGCCGAGGATCGAGCAGCCCCTCCCGCGCCAGCAGCGCCAGGGCCTCCTGGGCGATGAGGCGATGCCCGCGGGCGTTGGGGTGGTTCTCGTCGATCGAGAACGCTGGCCCCAGGTCTGGGTGCGCGTCGAGCCAGGCGTAGATCTCGGGCGCGATGAACCAGGTGTTGCGGTCCTCGAAGGGCACCTCGAGCAGCACGCGTGGCTCCCCCGCGTGGCTCACCAGGCGCTGGACGCCGCCCGACCGCTCCACCACCAGGCCCTCCCGCTCCTCGGCCCGATGGAACAGCGTCCAGGTGTCCAGGAGGGGGAGGCTGCGCTCCCGGGCCACGCGCCCGGCGGTGTCCACCCAGCGCTGGATATCCGGCAGGCCGAAGGAGTTGAAGGTCGGGGTGACCAACACCATGGGAACGCCCCGCTGTGCACAGAGATCGGCCGCCTGGCCCAGGGCTTGTTGGTAGATGCCCAGCTCCCGAGCGTACTCCGCCTCGGTCAGGGTGGTGCGCACCTCGCCGTCCTGCCCGAGATGGGGAGCCAGAAAGACACTGTCCGAGCCGGGTGAGAAGATCACGAGGTCGGGCTGGAGGTCGAGCCCGCGATCACGCAGCCGCCAGAAGATCTCCATGGGGCGCAGGGCGGGCGCGCAGGCGTTGATGACCTCGATGGCCTGGTCCGGACGGCGCTCGACCAGCAGCCCCTCGAGCACCGCCGGCCATGGCTCGCCGTCCGCGACGCCGTTGCCAAAGCAGACGCACTCGCCAGCCACCAGGATGCGGAAGCTCCCGGCGGGCTTCTGCCTGGTGCGCTCGCGATCGCGCATGCCGAGGGCGTTGGTGGAGTAGGTGAAGCTCCGCGAGCGCCCGATGGAGTCGGGATCCCGCACGAAGTCGGGGATGAAGTGGGGGCGTCCAGGCATGGACGCCTCGCGATCCACCTGGCTGGGGGCCAGCGCGTCCTCCAGCCCGACCCGCGCCCCCTGCTGCCAGAAGCGCAGCAAGCGCCCACCGATGAGCCCCAGCAAGCCCAGGATGGCGAGGAGGAGGACGGCTTCGAGGACGCGACGGCGGGCCCTGGCTTGCACTGACACCTCGCAGGCCGGCAAGGTAACCCGCGCGCTGCCCGAAACGGGCTGTCCATGACGTGAAGAGGCCCTGGGGCCCGGAGCGACCAGCCGCCAGGGGGCTGGCCGCCGCGGCGAGACTCCAGGTGAAGAAAGAGTTAAGGAGGCATCACCCGAGTTTCCGCGGGTCGTCGTCCTTCGACGTCCGGCAGTTCAGCGACGCGAGATGTCAACCTCCTTCGAGACACCCCCGGAATCCGGCGTGGCGAGGGCGCTCTCGCACCTGCGCAGGCAGCGGGCCGCCTTCCTCGCCCTCATCCTCACGTTCCTGGTACCCCTCGCGGTGGTCGGGGGCCTGCTCTGGCCGCTCCCGCTCGATCTGTCCGAGGCCTTCGCCCCCTCGATCTTCGGCCCGAATCACGTCTGGTGCGGCGAGCAGATCTGGCGCTTCCTTTCGGGCCGTGGACCGCTGTTCCACACGACCTCGGCGGGCTTCCCCTGGGCGTCGGAGGTTCGCTACCTGGCCTGGCTGCCGTTCCTCGCGGTCGCGCCCCTGCGTCCCTTCGTCGGGCCCCTCGCCGCCTACAACCTCGTGCTCCTGTTGTCTCTGCCGGTCTCCGCCGTGGCGACCTGGCCGCTGGTGCGCCGCTGGACCGGCGCGGGGCCCTGGTGTGCGGCCGCGGCGTGCATCGCCTTCGCGCTCTGTCCCTTCGCCCTCGGCACCCTGCAGGCCGGCGAGCTGCCCAAGCTCCAGGTCGGGTTGCTGCCCCTCTTCCTCTACACCCTCCAGCGGGCCCTGGACGCTCCCGCCGGGTACCGGTGGGCGCTCGCGGCGGCGCTGGTGGCGTTCGTCAGCTCCTTCACCTCCGTGTACTTCGGCATGTTCCTGCCCCCGCTGTGCCTGGGCCTGCTCGGGTTGGACTCCTGGCGCCATCGCCGGCTCTGGCGTCCGTTGGCCCTGGGCCTGCTGGTGGCGGCGGCCCTGCTGCCCGTGGGGCTCTACCACTGGCCCAAGCTCCCCCTCGAGGGCGTCCACCTCCTGTTCTTGCCCTCGACCAACTTCCAGCCGGGTCAGCCCCTGCCTCCGGCCCACACGGTGGCCACCCTGCAGGATCTCGTGCTCGGCATGCCGAATTCTCCAGATATCGGCACGGCGCCACGCCAGGTGGCGTACCTCGGGACCGCCCTGATCCTGGTCCTGGCCATCTGGGCGTGGCGCCGGCGGGAGCTTCGCGCGGGCCGCCGCGCCGCGCTCGTGCTGCTGGTGGCAGGCGCGATCCTGAGCCTCGGGCCCGTGCTGTACCTCACCGAGCAGCCCACGCGCATCCCTCTCCCCGCCCACCTCCTGCATGCGCTGCACTACCCGATCTCCCAGGGAGGCATGTACTACCGGGTGGCCGTGATCGGCTCGCTCGGGCTGGCGCTCTGGCTGGCCGCCGAGCTGGCCGGTCGGCCGCGCCTCGCGTGGCTCCTGCTGGCGCTGCATGTCGGGGATGCGCTGCGCGCCAGCGGTCCGTGGCCCATCCCCGCGGGTCCGGTGCCGGGCGGGGAGCTGCTGGCGCGGATGGAGGGAGGTGAGGGCGCCATCCTGGACCTGCCGCCCGAGTTCGATCCCGCCGATGGAAACCTGCGGATGCTGCGGGCGGCCATGAGTGGGCGGCCGACCACCACCCACCCCCACATCTCGGTGCCCTGGGAGCGCCGTGAACTCCTGGCGCTGTGGGAATCGGCCTTCATGGCCCCGGACCCGGACGCGGCCCTGCGGGCTCTCGGGGTGCGTTTCGTCGTCCTCGACCAGCCCACGTCGGTGTGGCGCGCGAAGGCGGACAGGCTGGGTCCTCCCTGGATGGAAGTCGATGGCCTGATAGCCTGGGACCTCGGTCCGGCCTCGAGGGGCGCTCCACCGCCATGACCGTGGACGGGGGGGGCAGGCGGCAGCACCGCGCCGCCCCCGTTGACCACCCGCTGCAGGAAGGCCATCAGGGCCAGGTGCGGCACCGCCTCGGGGTAGCCCTTCTCGCCGTGGGCCGCGAGCGCGCCCTCGTCGTCACGCCAGCAGTCCAGGAAAGCCTCGAACAAGGCTGGGAAGTCCAGACGGCCCGCAGGCGCTCCGCCGGGCTGTCCAGGTGCGTGGTCCGCGCCGGCGCCAACTGCTCCTTGGCCTCGTCGATGTGCGCCGCCGTCACGGGCTGGCCTCGGTCCGGGAACAGCTCCAGCAGCGCAGTCCGCGCCGGTGCGTTGGCCAGCCAACGACAAAAATACGCGTGGTACGCGCAAATTCGTCGTTGGGAGATCGAGATCGGAGGCTGCCCGAAGCGAAGTCCGAGATGAGCTGCGGGGTGGCCGTGTCGAAGCCGACCACGTCGAGCATACCCGGATCCTCGGGGTCGGCGATGCTGAAGCCGTTGGCCAGTATGCCCACCACCACCAGCCGCGCGCGGATGCCCGTGGACTGGCGGTAGCGCTCCAGGGCCTTGGCCGGGTGGATGTCGCCGAACCAGGTCTCACTGTCGGTGTAGATCACGAAGGTGTCCACCGGGACCTTGTGCTTCATCGCCCAGGCCATGGGCAGGGCGCAGTCCGTGCCCGAGAAAGGCAGCCCGGAGACGGTCCGGATGGCGTCGTCCAGGCGCTGGCCGCGGGTGATGGCCAGGGGTGTGAACTGGGTGCTGAAGCCCATCACCAGGTAGTCGGCCTCCACGTGCGCCGTGACCAGGGACATGGCCGCGCTGGCGTCGCGCGGGGTGAGGCCTGGGACGCCGGCGATCTGGCTGAAGGTCATGGAGCCGGAGACGTCCAGCGCCAGCAGCCAGCGCCCGCCCGCGGGGGTGACGTTGCCGAAGGAGAGGTAGAAGGCGGCGTCGAGCGCTTCCACCAGGGTGGAGATCGGGGTCCAGGTGTGGGCGCCGCGCATGCCGCGCCCGGCGGCGTAGGTGCGCAGGGCGGAGAGCAGGGCGATGGGGTGGACCCTGGCCTTGCGCAGGCGTTCCGCGTCGGCGAGCTGGTCGCGGACCCGGCGGGTGTGCTCGCCGTGGGGCACGAGCAGGCCCAGGCGGGTGAGGTTGGCCAGGTTGCGGATCAAAGCCAGCCGAGGCCATGACCTGGGCTTCGGCCAGGAAGCGGTCGCGCCGCGGCTGGCTGGGCCCCGGGCCCAGATCCAGATCGGCGCCCATCTGGACGAGCGCCGGCTTCTTCGAGGGCCCGCGCTGCTCTGCGCGGGTAGAGCGCACCGTCGTCAGCCCCTGCGGAGCGCCTCGAGTGCCCTGCGCGGGGCAGGGAGCGCCTCGAGTGCCCTGCGCGGGGCAGGGGGCGCTGCCATGGCTTGACGATAAGGACGGCACGAAGCATACTCTGGCTGGAGGTCCGATGCGCGGTATCCCCGCTCTCGTGTACGAAGGTCGGGCTGTCCGCCACCCTCGAGGTGCCGCGGTGAACTCCACCCGCCTCCCACGAGCCTGGGCCCTGGGCGCCCTCCTGTCCGCCTGCCACCCCGCGCCACCCGACAGTGCGCCCCCCTCCCCGCACGACTCCGACACCGGCGAACCCAGCGCCATCCAGCCCTTCGACTGCGACACCCACGCCGACCCGCCCCTCACCTCGCTGCCCGACCGCGTCCACCTGCGCACCGCCACCACATCGTTCAACACCGACTGGTACGTGGCGCTCCTGGACGGCGTCATCTGGGTCAAGCCCAACGAGGAGACCACCGGCGAGGAGGGCGACTGGCGCCTGCTGGGTGCGGAGGGCCTCCCCGACGGAGACCGCCTCGACAACTGGGGCCCTCCGGCCGCCATCGCCGAGCTGTCCAGCGACGGCGTCCACCTGCACGCCCTGTCGGAGGCCGGCCACTTCTACCGCGGCTCCGACATGACCACGGACATCCACGACTACTTCGAGTGGACCGACGCCTGGGGCGGCCTCACCGGGACCGGCGACGGCCTGAGCCGGGAGTTCTCCACCCGCTGCGGCTGGGACGTGAGCGACTCCCACCCCTTCGGTGTGGCCAGCTACGAGGACACCAACGGCACCTCCCACAGCGTCGGCGCGGGGGTCGCCCACCTCTACCGCCTCGGCGAGGAGGGCCGCCGCATCTTCTTCAACGACTGGTACCTGCCCAACGACTGGAGCCGCCAGATCTGCGGCCCCGAGCGCGGCACCTTCCAGGCCCTCGACATCAGCGTCAGCGCCTCCACCATCTTCCTCGTGGGCCACCGGGGCGAGCTCTACACCCGCCTGTACGACTTCGACACCGGCGGCGAGAACCCGCTGCTCACCTACTCCTGGATCGTCGGCCCCGACTCGGGCACCACCCGTCGCCTCCCCGCCGAGGGCTGGCGCCGCCAGCCCGACATCACCGAGGGCCGCATCACCCCCCGCGTCACCGTCTTCCAGGACGGTCAGGGCAACGCCGCCCGCGTGCTGCGGGTGCAGGGCGTCCGGGACGGCGAGGGCGGCTACTTCGAGAAGCACGTCTACGACGAGGAATGGCGCTTCGTGGCCACGGGCGAGGAGAGCTCGGGCCCCTTCCTCGACGAGGCCGCCGCCCCGGACCCCGTCGCGCCCGCCGACTTCGCCCTGCGCGGCACGCTCTCCTACGAATCCCACACGCTCGAGATCGAGCTGCTCGACTTCAACATGCTCTGCTCACCCGCCCGGGCGCGCCTGCTGTGGGAGGCCACACCCGTCACCTCGGGCGGCGATGAGCTGCTGCTCGACCTCCACCACGTACAGACCTGGGTGGAGGGCACGCGCCCCGTCGAGTTCTGGGAGCAGGGCATCCCCGCCGAGGTCATGGCCGCCCTGATCGTGCCCGACGACCTCGCGCGCATCGACGACGCGGAGGCCCGCGCAGCAGTCCAGGCCATCCTGCGCGACAAGGCCGTGGTGGACTTCCTCGGGCAAGCCTCGCCCGACGGCCTCTCCCTCTCCGAGATCATGTGGACGGAGCCCTTCCGCGTGCCCGCCGAGGAGAAGGAGTTCTGGAGCCCCATCGCCCTGGAGCTCTCACCGGCGGACTGAACTACAACTCGCGAAAATCCGCGCGCCAGGCGCGGATTTTGCGAGTTGTAGTTCACGCGCCGTAGGCGCGCGCGCCAACAGGGCGCGGGGGAGGGGGAGCGTCAGCGATGCGGGGGAGGGCATCCCTCCCCCGTAAAAAAAGGGACAGCGCGGGGCGGTGCGATCACCTTGGGTTGCGGGTGGAGCCCCGCGCTGCGAGCGCCGCTCAGCGCCCGTGCAGCAGCGGCCCCACCACCTCGGCCCGGTTCGTCCAGACCCACCCCCCGAAATCCGCTGGCACCTCCGCCAGCAGCTCGGCGCCGTCGATCCCTGTGGTGACGCCGTCCTGGAGCGGGCCCATCAGGGCGAGCTCGGAGCCGACCCGCGCCAGGCGGGCCTCCAGGCGCCGCGGGTAGCCCCAGAGCAGCGGGGCCAGGTCCACGGGGACCAGCACCAGGGTGTGGGCGCAGGCCTCCGGCACGTGGCCGAGCCAGCCCGTGGCCGCGTAACCCGCTACGCAGCGCTTCACGCGAGCGCGATCGAGGGTGCGCACCTCGGGCAGGCGCGCGCTCACCCGGGCCACGGCCACCGGGGCCCCGTACACGATCTGGAGCCGCCGATCTTCCTCCGGTAGCGCGGCGAGGACGTCCGCCACCCGCTCGCCGTCCTCGGCGCGGCCAGACTTGACGTCGATGACGAAGGCGCGCCCAGGAAAGTGCGCGAAGACCTCCTCCAGGGTGACCAGCAGCCCCGCGCCGCTGCCGCGCAGGGGGTAGGTGGCGCCGCCGTCGGCGGTGTAGCCGTAGCCGAGGTCCAGCGCGCGCAGCTCGGCCAGGCTGTGCTCCTCGGGCACGCCGTGCCCGTCGGTGCGGCAGTCGAGGGTGGCGTCGTGCAGGACGACGAGGTGACCGTCCGCGGTGCCCCGCACGTCGATCTCCACGGCGCCGGCGCCGGCGTCGAAGGCGGCCTGCACGGCGGGCAGGGTGTTCTCCAGGTAGCCGTGCTCAGGAGGGGTGACGCGGGCTGCCGTGCATGTCGCGGCGTCCACGCCATCGGCGGAGAAGGTCTGGTGCACGCCGCGGTGCGCCAGGACCCGCGGGCGCCCACGCCACGGCGCGAGCTGCGAGGCATTGCATAGGTTCAGGGCCGCGACCAGGCCGATGGCGCCCACCATGGTCAGCTGCAGGGAGCGCATGGGGACCTCCAGGTTCGCGCTCAGGTGGTGCAGGATGCGTGCCAGCGTCACCTGGTTGGACACCACCGCGGGGCCGCGGTGCTCCTTCCACCGGTCCAGTGCGCCCGTGGCGCCCCCCTGATCGTTCGATCCACGTCCCCGGGATCAGCGCCAGCCCCCCAGCTCGCCCGACGGGGCCACGTCCAGGACGAGGACGACCGCGACCGCGCGGAAGACGAAGACCCGGCCGCAGGCGATGCCCAGCTCCTGTTGCAGGTGCACAGCCCGTCCGCACCTGTCCAGCCCTGAATCGTCGGACACAGAGCCATCAGCTTTCAGGTATCAGGTTTCAGCAAGCACCTTCGTCGCGAGCCACCCGGCTCGGGCCTGTTCACCCTGCGGGTGAAGTCCGCTGACGCCGGATGCACGTCGATGATGGTCTCAATGCTCACCCGGGCCAGGCCCGCGCGGCCCCCGGCGCGTCCGGCACCCGAGAAGCAATCGAGTTCGGTGTCGTGGACCTCCACGCGGGAGACCATGGCATCGGCGGGCACGTCCTGCAGCTCGTAGATGCCGTGAGCGTCCGTGTCGATGTGGAACTGGTAGCGGCCCTCGCGATCAGACACGACCAGGACGCGGCGTTCAGCGTCCCTCGATCGCATCCCGGCCCAGGCCGTCACCGTGCCTTGGGTTGGCGCCCAGGGAGCAGAGGTACAGTCGGCGCAGACGAGGGCCAGGAGGGGGCACCAGGCGAGGTTCATGCGGAGTTCGTAACATCTCCGTGCAGTCGGCTTGGGCGCGCCACGCGGGGTTGGTGGACAGCCAGACTCACGGCGGCGCACTTTATATATCTGGTTTTCTCGCCCTACGGGCTCTCGCTCCGTCTGCGTCTGGCCGACCCCGCGCGGATCGAGGGGTCCGATCCAGAGGGGCTCGCGGCCCTCGGGACCGCGGACGAGCCCGCCATCCGAGCGCTCCTGGCGGCGGCCTACCCCCACAACTTCTTCGAGGCCCGCATGTTTGGCTCCGGTCTGTACCTCGGCGTCTTGCGCCGCAGAGAGCTGGTGGCCATGGCCGGGCTGCACGTGCAGTCGGAGCGTTGCCGCGCCGCCGCGCTCGGCAACATCGCCACCCACCCCGCCCACCGCGGCCGGGGCCTGGGCCGCACCGTCACCGCCGCGCTGTGCCGCCGGCTTCGGGCCCACGGCATCGACCGCATCGGGCTCAACGCGCGCGAGGCCAACACCGCCGCCCGCGGTCTGTGGGAGGGCCTCGGCTTCGTCACCCACCGCGGCACGAGGAGGGGGTGGTCCCGCTGCCGGTACACACAGGATAGGTGGCTTTCCCCCTCTGCCCCGCGGATGACCATGCCCCCCTTCACCCGGCGAGAAGCCGTCGCCCTGCTGCTCTCGGCGATCCCCACGCTCTCCCTCTCCTCCCTGGTGGGCTGCCAGTGCGACAACACCGGGCCCGACGGGCCGGGCGACGACACCGACCCTGGGGACGACACCGAGCGCGTCCACCCCGAGCTCGACGCCGACCGCCTCCGCACCGCGCTCACCGCCGCCCTGGGCGCCAGCCCCTGGGCCAGCAAGCTCGATGAGCTCGTCGACGGCGCCACCGCCGAGATCGCAGCCCTGCGCGAGGCCGGCTACGACGACAGCGCCGATGTGGCCACCTGGGGGCTGAACGGGGTCATCGCCAACGTGGGCGCGGCCTTCGGGGAGCACATGGCGCTGCGGGGCGACCGTGAGTACGACTTCTCCGCCATGAACGAGGCGCTCTTCACCGAGCTGCAGGAGAGCTGCGTGGCCATCCGCGGCGCCCTGCCCGGCGCCACAGAGGAGATCCGCGGGGTGCTCTCGGGGGACACCGTGACCTCCAGCCACGAGGTGGTCCAGACCATGACGGAGGATGAGGCCACGGCCCGGAGCCTGATGCACGAGCGCGAGCTGGACGCACAGCCCCAGCTCAACCTCCTGCTGGGCCAGCTCCAGGCCGCCCGGGGCAAGGCGGCCAACGGCTTCTCCCTGGCCGGAGCCAGCGCCGAGCTCGACAGCATCCTCTCCGGCCTGGCGCCCGACGCGGCGGTGGCGCGTTGGCGAGCGCACCCCCGACGCCGCGCGCCGCTGCGCGCCATCCGACCGCCGCCCCCCCCGCCTCCGCCGGGGGTCGTGGAGACCGCCTGCGACATCCAGGGCTGGATCAGCTTCTTCGTGGGCTGGATGCAGGCCCTGCACAACGCCGGTGAGGCCGCCCTGGAGAAGATGGCCGATGTCCTCGCGGAGGTGCCCGAAGCCCTGGACTGGGTGCGCGCCGCCTTCACGCGCTGGCTGGCGCAGGAATTCGCCGACGAGTCCGCCGGGCAGCTCGAGGACCTCCTCTTCGACGCGGCCAGCGGCGAGCTCACCGAGCTGACCGCGGATCAATGCAACTGGGTCGGCGCCTTCATCGTGGTGCTGCTCTGGTTCGTGGGCCTGGCGTCTACGCTCTGGGCCTTCGCGGCCTCCATCTCCTGGCTCGCGGGCGCCACCGCCGGGCTCGCCGGGGGGCTGGTGGCCCTGACCTTCATCCTGATGCTGCTGATGATCCTCTTCTACACGATGGAGCTGATGTGCGCGGTGGTGGACATCCTCGGCACCGTGAACGGAATGATCGAGGGGTGTGGATGATGTCCCCGCTGCTCCTCCTGCTCACCGGCTGCTACCTCGACACCGACGATCTGCTCGATCCCCCCGAGCCCACCTTCCTGCAGGTCGAGGTGACCTGCGACGCCGGCTCGCTCTCCGTCGAGGCCATGATCGAGTCCGACTACGAGGTCACGCAGGTGGTCATCGAGCGCGTCGACGAGGCCGGGGAGGCCCTCGATCCGCTCTTCCCCACCCTCGACGTCTCCGCCATGGGCGGCGGGTTCACCCGCTGGTCCTTCGAGATCGAGCACGACTGCGCCGAGCCGCTGTTGAACACCTGGACCGCCACCACCGTGCTCGGGGCCTCGGCCTCCACCGAGGTGGCCTGGCCCGACGTGGATCTGCAGGACGGCGCCGTGGACCCGCCCTACGGCAGCGACGCCGGCGGCAGCAGCGTCACCATCCGCGGTCAGAGCATGGACGCGGTCACCGCCGTCTGGTTCGGCGACGCCGCAGCCACCCTGGGCGCCGCCACCGCGGAGCAGCTCACCGTGTCCACCCCGGCGGGCGCGCCGGGCACCGTGGACATCACCCTGGAGGCCCCCTTCACCGAGCAGGTGCTGGAGGATGCCTTCACCTACTGGCCAGATGCCGCGGGCATGGTCACGGGCTTCTCCCAGATGCACATGCACGTCTACAGCCCGAGCTACTTCAGCATCGGCTCCGCCTACACCGCGCTGTCGGCCTACGGCCCCTTCGTGCAGCTCGAGGTGATCATGCAGGAGCCCCTGGCGCCCGAGGTCACCTACCCGGCCCGCTACGCCGAGGCGGGCTCCTGCGCCGGCGCCACCGACATCGAGTGGGCCGCGCTCGACGTGGGCGCCTACGTCACCTTCGGCTCCGACGACATGGGCTCCCTGGCCATGCTGTCCACCGGCGCCGAGCAGCCCGTGTACTACTACGTCGAGGCCGAGGTGGACCCCTGGGCCTGGGGCGGCCAGGTCTTCTCCCTGGAGCTGCCCGCCGCCACCGCGCAGTTCCCCGCCATGACCGTCGCGGATGCCCTGCTCATCCCCACGATGCCCTCCGACGCCTCCTTCGACCACACGGTGGCCAACACGTTCACCTGGGGCGAGGACCTCGCGTTCACCTGGACCGACACCACCGCCCAGCGCCTGGCCTGGACCTTGTACCCCTCCGCGGGCTGGACCGTGCTGGGCACCGTCTCCTGCGTGGCCGACGCCACCACGGGCGAGCTGGTGGTGCCCTGGGACACCCTCACCGAGGGCATCGACGCCTCCCGCGTCACCACCGTCTTCGCCCTGCTGACCTTCATCGAGGACGAGCCCGTGGTGCTGCCCCACGACGCCAGCACCTTCTGGTCCATGGGCTTCGTGGACCTCTGGCTGTACGGCGAGGTGGTGCAGCCTTGAGGGAGAGGGGATCCACCACCCGGTGGGATGCACGCAGCAAAGCCCCGGAGGGCCGCCGCCGTGATCGAGTCGGCCGCGCTCCCGCTCACCGGCACGGTGGAGGCCACGGCCGGCGCGGATTTCTGGCCCCCAGGGGCGCAGACCCTGGGCTCTACCTCTTCGCACTCCAGGAGATAGGCTCGGTCCTGAGCGTTCGCGCGCTGCTCCTCGTGCAAAGGACCGGAGTCCATGCTCAAGCTCAAGAACCTGCTCGCGCAATCCATCGCCCTCCTGGTGCTGTCCACCGCCGTGTGGGCTGCTCCGTCCCGCCCAGACGGTACCGCTGAGACCGATGTGGGCTCCAGGGGCCGCGTGGAGGTGACCCTGGAACTCGGTGGTGAGGTGCTGGTGGACGAACGCGTGGCCGGCACGGTGCCGCCTGGTGGGACGTTGGTGGCCGATGGTGTGGCGTTCGGGGAGCATACCGTCGCGGCGGGGGGGGAGTGGGAGGTGATCCATGTGGGGTCAGGCGAGGTCTCCCTACTGGAGATGCGGGGTGGGCTGGCGGACCCCTTCGCGTCTTTCGAGGATCCATCCGGGAAGAACCCAGCCAGCCTTGTGTGGAAGCGGATTCCTGGTGGGAGTTGGCAAGACGGGGAGGAGGCGCGGCGTCGGCGTCAGGCCATGGCGACCACCATCCACGTGCAGCCCTTCGAGATCACACAGAGCGAGGTGACGGTCCAGCAGTACATGGCCTGCGTACGGGCGGGGACCTGCACGCCTCCCAGTGACGGGACGGGCTGCCAGTGGCAACGGGAAGACGCCGCGGACTACCCGATGAACTGTGTCAGCTGGTATCAGGCGGGTGAGTTCGCCCGTTGGGCGGGGGGGCGCCTCCCCACCGAGGCCGAGTGGGAGATAGCAGCGCGCGGGGGGCGGAGCTTCTCCTATTCAGGCTCGAACCGTGGGGAGAAGGTGGCTTGGTACAGTGAGAACAGCGCCGATGAGGCGCACCGGGTGTGTGCGAAGAGGCGAAACGGGTATGGCCTGTGTGACATGAGCGGGAACCTCCAGGAGTGGCTGGCGAACAGGCCCCTGGGTTCGTTGGCGGATGCGCTGGGCGACGACGTGGATTGGGAAGCCCTGGAAGAGTCAGGGGTGGGTGAGGGGAAGTGGGCTCACATGTCTTTCTTCAGGGTGCCCAGGGAGATCGAGCGCCCTCTTGCTCTGGTGCCGCCGGTTCGCCTCGTCAAGGGCGGCGCTTGGGCGCTCGGCACCTCTTCAATGCGGGTCGACGCTCGCGAAAGGAGTCGAGCCGACACAGGTGATGAGCTGACCGGTTTTCGCCTCGTCCGGTAGATATTCGGCGTGCCGGTGGCATACGACGGCGCCTACACGACCTACCAGTCCACGGTCTACCGCGATGCGGTGATGCGGGGTCTCTCCGTCGGCATCATGAACGCCGCCCAGAACGTCGATGGCGTGCAGTTCGGCCTCGCATTCCTAACCTGGCAGAGCCGCCCGAGGCCGAGCACCAACGCTGCGTCTTCCACTTCATCAAGCAGGAGAACGAACTGCTGGGCAAGGCATTCTGGGATCTGTACCGCGAGGTCCCCCGGCCCCCTCCGCGTCGCAGAGGCCGACCGAAGAAGCGAGGTCGCCCGAGAAAGGACGCCGAGAAACGCCAGAACCTGCGCACGGTCCGCAAAGCCCGCTTCCTGGTGCTCACCCGGGAGGGCACCTCCTCGAAGGGGAAGCCGCTGATGAGCCCGCAGCAACAGTCCGCCCTGCAAGACGCCATCGTCATCCTGCCGCGCCTGGGCCTGCTGCGCCGCTTCGTCAACGCGCTGCACGACCTGTTTTCGGGCACGACCACCACGACGGAGCAGGCCCAGGCGAAGCGCCGCGCCATCCTGGACGACGCCCAGTTCGTGACCGCCGCCTTCCTGGATGCGGCCATGAAGCTGCTCGCAGACGACGACCTGTTCCACCGCCTCACCCGATACCTGGACTTCGACTGCGCCGAGAAGACCTCCAACCACGTCGAGCGCGAGAACCGCGAGTTCAGGAAGCGCCAGAAGAGCCACTACCGCCTGCGCTCCCTGGCCTCGCTCTGCTCCCTGCTGGACCTCCTCACCACGCGTAGGCCCATCACCACCGCGCCCAGGAGGATCAACAGGAAGAAGCCACCAGGCGTGGCCGAGCTCGGGAAGGAGGTGAAGAAGGTCGCCTGAATCCAGCGCAGAGAGCAGCACGCCACGGATCCAAGGGCGACGTGTGCCTGCAGATCCGCCTCACGCCTGACTGGACCCTACCGGCCGGGCATGGTGGTAATATTGACGTGTCAAGAGATCTCCATGGCAGGAGTCTCAGAACGATGATGAAGATCTTGTTCCATGACCGCACGGCCTCTCGCCATAGCGGTCTTTCCATGGCACAGTTGCTCTGCTGCCCCGCCACCAGGTGAGACACCCATGAGTTCGTTCCTGCACGACCTAGTCCGGACAACGACCCTGGCCATCCTGGCGGCCTGGGGCTCGGGGTGCGTCGAGTCGGCGCCTGACACGGCGCTTCCGGAAGGCGACGCCGACACCGACACCGACACGGACGCTGACGCCGACACGGACGCTGACGCGGACGCGGACGCCGATGCCGATACCGACACCGACTACTTCGAGCCCGACTACCTCGTGTGGAGGCTCGACGCGTACGTCCACAACGGCCAGCTGCTGTCCACAGATAGTGGGGCATACGCGTGGCTGTGGGTCTGGCTCCTCGACGAGAGATACTTCGAGACCGAGTCGGGGTCCGATACCTGTCTGATCTTGTACGAGGTCACCTCCACGTCGGGGACGCTGGATTCCGAGGCCTGGTTCGACTGGACGCTGACCCTCGGGGACACCTGCGACGAGGATCACGAACATCACGCGTTCTACCAGTGCGACGAGCTCGACCCCGCGCGCTGGGGCGACGACCCCACAGAGTTTTTCCGCCGGTACGCGTGGGAGATGACCATCCATCCTCTGGATGCCGCGCTCGATGCCTACATGCCGACGCAGCTGGGCGTGACCCAGGAGGCCTGGGAGGCCTCGTACGAGGACTACGTCTTTGCCTCGACGACCTACTGGAACGGCTCGCCTATCGAGGCGGACGTGGGAACCCACTACGGGATGGCCCATCCGGTGGATGCCCACTTCGAGAAGTCGATCGATCTGATGCCCCTGATGGATGTGGCTCGCGAGCAGCCAGCCGTGGCGAACCACTCGGATGGCTACTACTCCACCTACCCCGTGGTGTACTTCGTGCTGTGACCGGCTGGATGCGCGTTCCGCTCCCAGTGCTGAGACGGTTCAGCGCCATGATCCCGCTGGACGAATGGTCGGTCCGAAGCCGGCCTGGCTCCACATGGTTTTTGCAGGGTTGAACTAGACGATCCGCAGTACGGAAGGTTTCCTGTCTGTGCGGCTTGTCCGCGGTGCCTGGTCCTGATCGCCGCTGCGGGGCCGAGCCTCCCCGGGCCGTTGACAAAGGGGACATAGCTTTCGCGGAACCGAAGTTTTCTCTCGTCACTTCCCTCCTCGAGACCGCCGATGACCTACGCTCCCCTGCCGCTGCTTCTCTCTCTTGGCCTGGTGCTCTGTGGCTGTGCCGACGGCCAGCCCCCGGCAGGCGAGGACAAACCCAAGGCCGCGCTCGATCTGGCTGTCGAGAAGCTCGCACCTTGGCAGCAACATCTCTTCGAGCGCGCCAAAGCCGATCTGGGCCACATTGAGTCGAAGTCCAAGAGTACGGCGTTCAATCCACAGTACTTCTGTGTGAGCGTGGATCGCGCCTCGCAGCACCTCGCGCCTACCAGCGATGCCGCACTACAGGAGTTCCTGACCACGTGTGAGCAGGTCTGCGGCCATGATGCCTGGGTGCGTTTCGCCGAGCCCAAGGCCAAGGCCCTCGATGCCGGCACCGTGGAGAAGAAGGAGCTCGGCAAGGTCTGCGACCAGCTGCAGCAGGCTCTTGAGGGGGTCGGCCAAGCCCATTCCGCTGACGCCGATGTCGCTCCCATCAAGGCCGCCTGGGATGAGCACTGCCTCCTCAAGCCAGCGGAGCCTGCCGCTGGGGGGTCGTCCGGGCTGGGCGTCGAGCCCTCTGCCGAGGTGCCGGGCGAGGCTTCCGAGCTTCCCCCTGCCGCAGAGCCGGGCACCGATCTCCTCCCCGAGCCGGGCACCGAGCTCCCCAGTGAGGCTCCCGCAGCCGCCGAGCCTGCCGCGCCTCCGCCTGCCGAGGGCTGATAGCCAGCAGGCGCGCTGTCCCGGCCCACCGAAGATGCCTAGTTCTGTCCGAACAAGGTCTCACGGTAGAAGTCGAGGGGTGGGGCTCTGGAGCGTGTCTGGCCCTCGGGGCCCGGGAGGTTCGGCGAGAGCCCGCCCTGGCGAACCTCAGACAAGCGCCCAGGGTCGCCCGCGCCAGGGGTAGATGATCGCCCTCATGAGCAGCTTCAAGAGGAGGAAAGGCGGTGCCGGGGCCGCACTCGAGCGCATCTCCACAGCAACAGAGTACAGCCATGGAGAAAACGACAGGGGCAGATGCCCCGCCATTGGCCCTCTCAGGGCGCCGATCGCCGCGATCTGGACGCCGTCGCTCTCATCCTCCACGCGTTGGATGATGGCGAGCAGCAGGTCCGAGTCTGGAGGCGCGGCAGAGGACCCGCGATGGATCTTCGCCAGGGTGATGACGCTCCAGAGACGCACCGTCGAGTCCTCGTGGGACAGGGCCTGCTGGAGACTGGGGACGGCTCCTCCACCATGCTCGGTCAGCGTGGCGGAAGCTGCCACGCGGACGACCCGTTCCTCATCGCCGAGCCGTCCCACCAGAGCCTCTACGGTGACCGCCTCCAGCGGCCCTGCAGCCGCACCGCTGCCGCCATCGGCCGTCACGGCCAGCGACCTGACCTCGGCAGGCCCGAACCCTCGCAGGATCTCGATCGCGGCGAGGCGCGCGGACGGATCCTCGTCCGCAGTGACATCGACCAGGGCCAGAATCTATGCCTCGCTGGGCTGCTGGGCATTCCGCGCCAGCTTCAGGGCGGCCGCCTTGACGGTAGCCTCCTCCGAGAGGAGACCCTGGCTCCGAGAGGAGACCCTGGCAGATGTTGGGGAGGTCTCCAGCACGCACCTTCAGGCTCTCGGCGGGACGCTCGAGGATCTTGGCGGCGGCCCGCTCGGCCACCTCCGCCTCGTCGCTCACGAGCTTCTCGGGCAGCGAAGCCCGGGCGGGACCTGGCGCCGCACAGAGGCTGAGCCCCAGCAGGCAAAAGAAGACAGAGTGGCGATGGAACAGCATAATCATAATCGGGCCCCCGGTTGACCACTCCGGACTACTGGCCGGTAGCGACGGCTTCAATATCACTCCGGTTGCATCGCCCCTGGGACAGCGTCTCCCCCCACGACGACGAGGCGCAGATCGATCAGCAGGTAGGGCTCGGGCCCGCTGTCCATCAGCTCCGCGGGTTGGGTCTCCATGCCGGAGACACGAGGAGCGAGGCCCCGACCGCGAGCACCAGGAGGTCGGCCACCCCGAGGGCCAGCCCCGCCGCGTGCTCCAGCCCTACGCTGAAGGCGGCCAGATCGATCAACAGGGGGATCGCGACGGCGGCGGAGATGGTCACGGCGAGGAGGCGCCCCTTCCGAGGCTCGTGATCCCTCCAGCCATCGCGCTGGAAGTAGAAGAAGGTGTCGCGGTTGTGGCGGCCCAGCACCCTGTCGAGCGTGGCGCCGGTGGCCCGAACCAGAGGCAGGGTCAGGATCGAGATCGCGAACCAGTGCTCGCCGGCCAACGCACCGAACCCCCCCAGGAAGCCTTGGCAGAGCGAGAGCAGCAGGTGGAGGACGAACAGCGCGCCGTAGGCTGGGAACAGCAGGTGGGTGAGGTCGCCGTGACCAGGGGGCAGGGCGGCGGGGTTGTCGAGACGCGACAGGTGGACAGGGAAGAATCGGTGGGTGACCTCGCCAGAAGCGAGTCGACGGACGATGGGCTGGGCCAGCCCGGGCGCGAGGACGAGCGAGAACTCGCACCACAGCAGCTCCCGCGCCACCGCCGCGGGCACGAACACGGCGACGAGCCCCAGCACGAGGGCGATGACAGAGGCGATGATGGCCCAGGTGTTGAAGCTGATGTCCCGCTCGGTGCCTCGGACGATGGTCAGGCAGAGGAACGCCGCGCAGAGCAAGCCGAGCAGGGAACCCCACCAGGTGGACGAGGTGAGGGCGATCAGGTTGCCGATGCTCATGCTCTCTCCCGCGCCCGTCAGGTCGGACTCGATATCCCTGTCCGCAGGGCGCTGACGCAGGAAGGTGTCGGCGAACAGGAGCCGGGGGGTTACCGCACAGTAGACCTCCAGCCAGAGTATGCTTCGCGCCGCGCTTATCGTCAAGCCCTGGCAGCGATCCCGCCCCACGCAGGGCCTCTCGAGGCGCTCCGCAGGGGCTGACGACGGCGCGTTCGCTCCGCGCCGAGCAGCGCAGGCCTCCGAAGGAGGCGGCGCTCGTCCAGATGGGTGCCGATCCGGGCTTCTCCGGCCGCGAGCGCGCTCCCGACGGCCACGAGTGCACTCCCGAAGGCCGTCTTCGCCCACACCTCTCCCTCGCGCTCGTTCATGCGGCGGTTGCGGGGTGCCCTGGGCTCAAGGGACGGCGACCTGCTCGCCCGGCGGTGCGCGAGCCGACCGCTCCTCGGACCTGCGCTGGGCCAAAAAGTCGTCGAGGTGCTCCTGCACCACCCGGTGCAAGAGATCGAACCCGACGCCACAGCGCTCGACGGTGGTGGGCATGCCGCGCCCCCCAAGCACGGCCCATGCCAGATCGCGGGTGGCTTCCTACGCTCCTTTTCACGAGGCTGGGTGTCGAAACGTCGAACACCTGGTCGACCGATCTTCGTCACTTCGACACCACCGATGCCCGGACCGCCCAGCCCGGCCTCCCCTCCACCGGCGCGTCGTCCGGGGTGTCGCGCTGGCTGGCGCTGTCCGTCCGCAGGACCTGGGATCAGTCTGGGATCACCCGGGCACAAACCGGCCGTACACTCTGATCCCACCCACCGCGAAACCCAGCCTTCAACCTACACCGCCACCCCAGCGCTTCCTACTCCACATACCCTGGGAGTGGGCGGCGGAGGCGGGGGATGGGGGAGTGTGTACGAACGGTGTGTACGGACGCCACAGTCTCGGACCATGCCCTGGACTCGATCCTCCCGGGGGAGACCAAGCAGCGGTGGCTCCTCCAGCGCCGTTTCGCCCCCGCCTCCAGGCCGCCTCCGGGGCCTCCACATGCCGCCCCTCGGCCACGAAACCGAAATCCCATCGGCCAAGCTGCCAGTCAGGGTGCTATCCTCGGCAGGAGAGGATTCCATGTTCCTGCTCGTCGCTGTTCTGCTCTTTGGCTGTCCGGGACCACACGGTCGCGACGACACTGGGCCCTCGGGGGATTCTGGATCGGCTGCCTCTCAGGACCAGGATCTCGATGGGTTCGACGCGTCCGAGGACTGCGACGATGCCGACCCCAGCATCCATCCGGGCGCCACGGAGCGATGCAACGGCCTGGACGACGACTGCGATGGGTTCGTAGACGACGAGGATCCTGACCTCGCCCTGGACGACGCGCCCACATGGTACCGGGACGGCGACGGTGATGGATTCGGCGACCCGGCGGCCCCGGTCCTGGCCTGTCAGCCCGGGTCCGGGTGGGTCGCGGACGACGCGGACTGCGACGACGGCGATCCCAGCGTCAGCCCAGCCGCCGTTGAGATCTGCGATGGCCTGGATGACGACTGCGACGGCGTGACGGACGAGGACGACGCGGTGGGGGCGCCTACCTGGGAGGCGGACGGAGACGGTGATGGTTTCGGCGACCCGGCCAACACCATCGTGGCCTGCACACCCGGTGACGGGTGGGTCGCTGCGGGCGATCTTCCCGACTGCGACGACACGGCCGCTGCAGTCCACCCTGGCGCGGAGGAGCGCTGCGATGGGGTGGACGACGACTGCGATGGCGCGGTGGACGAAGACGGCGCCGTGGACGCCGGCACCTGGTCTATCGACCAAGATGGAGATGGCTACGGCGCCACCGACGTCACGCTGCGGGCCTGTGCGCCGCCCACCGGGTGGGTCGCCGACACCACCGATTGCGACGATCTGGACGGTGCCATCCACCCTGGCGCGGACGAGCACTGCGACGGCGCCGACGAGGACTGCGATGGTGTGGTGGACGAAGACGCGGTGGACACCCCCACCTGGTACATCGATGCCGACGGAGACGGCTACGGCGGGTCGGCCGCCGCGGTGGCCTGCACGGCGCCTGCCGGTGCAATCGCGGCGGGAGGCGACTGCGACGACGAGGACGCGAGCGCGTCCCCCGGGGCGGACGAGCTGTGCGACGGCGTCGACAACGACTGCGACGGCGTGGTGGACGAAGACGGCGCCGTGGATGCTCCCACCTGGTACGCCGACGCTGACGGGGACGGCTACCCCGACCTGTCCTCTGCCCTCGCCGCCTGCAGTCAGCCCAGCGGCTATCTCGTAGCGACTGCCGAAGAGGACTGCGACGACAGCGACCCATCGGTCCACCCCGGCGCCACCGAAATCTGCGACGGCGTCGATGACGACTGCGATGGTGAGGTGGACAACGGAGAGGTTCTCGAAGCGACCACCTGGTACCTCGATCACGACGGCGATGGATACGGCGGCACCTCCTACCCGGTGACGGCCTGCAGCGCGCCCAGCGGCTTCGTGGCCGACTCAAGTGATTGTGACGACGGCGACGCCACCGTCTTCCCCGGAGCCCCTGAAGCCTGCGACGGTGTGGACCATGACTGCGACGGCGCGGTGAACGAGGACGACGCGGTGGACGCCGCCACCTGGTACCAGGATGCCGATAGCGACGGCTACGGGGAGGCCACCGACGCTTCTGTGGCCTGCGCTGCCCCCACCGGGTTCGTGGCCGACGGCAGCGACTGCGACGACGATGACGCCATGGTCCACCCTGGCGCCACCGAGACCTGCAACGGAGTTGACGACGACTGCGACGGTGCCATCGATCCAGATCTGGACGGAGACGGCTGGGATCTCTGCGACGACTGCGATGAGGGAGATCCTGCCATCAACCCCGGCGCCACCGAAGCCTGTGATGGAGCGGACGACGACTGCAACGGGATCGTAGACGACGTCGCCGACGCTGACGGAGATGGCTGGACGACCTGCGAGGACTGCGACGACGGCGACGCCAGCGTCCACCCGGGGGCCATCGAAGTCTGCGGCAACGGGGTGGACGACGACTGCGACGGCACCGCGGAGGGCTGTGGCTTCGACGACGAGGTGACGGAAGAAGACGAGTTCGGGGCGATCATCTGGGGTGAGTCCGCCGCCGACTACGCCGGCACCAGCCTCGCGAGCGTGGGGGACGTCGACGGTGATGGCTACGATGACTTGATCGTAGGTGCCTACCACCATGAGGTCCCGTACTCCCAGGCCGGAGCGAGCTACCTGATGCTCGGGCCCTTCGAGGGCCAGGTGGACCTGGCCGACAACCAGGCCAAGTGGATGGGGATCGCCGCCGCGGACTACGCTGGCGCCAAGGTGGCCGGAGGGGGCGATCTCGACGGGGACGGTTGCGTCGACTTCGTCATCGGTGCCACTGGTGAGAGCACCGTCGCCCCCACCTCGGGCGCCGTCTACGTCAGCTACGGACCCGCTGCAGGGGACGCCTCGCTAGAAGACGCCGACGCAGTGATCTACGGCGAGTTGGAGCGCGACCAGCTCGGGCAGACCATCGCCCTCGTCGGAGACACCGACGGAGACGGGCTCGACGACCTGTTGCTCGGGTCGAAGGGCGCCGGCAACACCTACGACTCCGCCCAGGGTGCTGCCTACCTCTTCCTGGGCCCACTCTCGGGGAGCTACTCAGCGGTGGATGCCGATGCGTTGCTGCTGGACTCAGGGGCATGGGGCACCGCCGAGGTGGGTGCCGACGTCACGGACCTCGGGGACGTGGATGGTGATGGCTTGCACGACGTCATGATCGTAGCCCGGGGTGAGGGAATGGCCTTCCTGCTGCTCGGCCCTGTGAGCAACACGAGCGATCTCAGCGCAGACTCCGACGCGGTGATCAGCGGCTCCCCATACAGCAGCGATCCTGCGGGTGACATGGACGGGGACGGTCTGGACGACGTCCTCATCGCCACCAACTACCAGTGCTCGGCCTACCTGATGCCGGGGACCCTGCGCGGTGCGGCGACCATGAGCGCCGACTACCTGGCCAAGATCACCTCGCTCACCAGCACGACCTGCTACGACTTCCTCGGGCGCCACGTAATCAGCGCCGGTGACGTGGACGGGGACGGCCACGGCGACCTCTTGGTGGATGAGGCTGGCTACGGCTACTACACGGCGCTGCTGTACCTCGGCGCGTTGGCTGGGGTGTACGCCCCCACAGACGCCGATGCGCTCATCGATCCCAGCTACGACCTCGGGGGCGCCATGGACCACGCCAACCTGGACGGCGATGGCTACGACGACCTGCTGCTCGGCAGCCCCGAGGCGGATTTCGATGGGTCCAGTTCCGGGGGAGTCTACGTCCTGACCGGTGGCCCTGGGCTCTGATCCCTACGGAACCCCGCCCGCCAGCACGGCGACGTAGTTGAACTCCGACATGGTGGTGTAGGGCGAGTAGTAGGGAGCCCCCACCACCAGGTCCGGGGTGCCGTCGCCGCTGACGTCCCCCACCATGGCGACCGAGGTCCCTGCCTTGTCGTTGGTCTCGATGCCCACGAAGCTTCCTGCGGCGGAGGAGAGGGACAGCGTGCCTGCCGGCGCGCCCGGCACGAGGTAGGCCGCGCCGCTGTCTGTGCCGGTGGTGTCGGCGTCGCACGCTCCCACCAGCAGGTCGTCGCGCCCGTCCCCGTCGAGATCCTGCCCCGCCGCGACCGCGCCGCCCGCGTGGTCGCCAGCGCTCACACCGAGCAGGATGGCGTCTGCGGCGGCGAGGCTCGCCCCCCCACGTCCCGGGGCGAGCACGAGGTAGACCACACCGCTCTCCACCCCACCGCCATGTGCGCCGGGGGCGCCCACCACCAGGTCCATCCAGCCATCTCCATCCACGTCTCCCGCGAAGGCGAGCGCTGCACCGACCCGATCGCCCGTAGTCATCCCAGTCAGCGCGACCTCGACGTCGTCCAACGCGAGATCACCCTCGGGGCCGCCGGTGACCACATAGGCGCTGCCCGCGCCGGCGCCGGGCGCCCCGACCGCGACGTCGTCCAGCCCGTCCCCGTCGATGTCCGCGCCGCCCGCCACCCGGGTACCGGCCGCCGCGCCCGCTGTGCTCGGGAGGATGACAGCGTCGGCCCCGCTCAGGTCGAGGTAGCCCGAGATCGGCCCGCGCACGAGGTAGACTGCGCCGCCGTCGCGGGCCCCGCCGTCGTACCCGGGGGCGCCGACGAGGACATCCTGCTCGCCGTCTCCGTCTGTATCACCGGCGACAGCCAGGCCGGTTCCAGCGCTGTCGTAGGCGTTCTCCCCCATCAGCTTGGCCTCGGCGCCGGACAGGTAGGCCGCGCCCGAGAACGGGGCGAGCGCGATGTAGACCGCGCCAGCATCAGTCCCGCTGGCGTCCTGCCCCGGCGCGCCCACCAGCACGTCGGCCTGGTTGTCGCCGCCGAGATCCACCCCGCCGGCCACGCTCGCGCCAGCCCTGTCGAGGTCAGCCTCGCCCTCAAGCGAGGCGAGCGCCTCCTCGATCCTGTAAACGCCGGCCGCGACGGGCCCCACCCAGATGTAGACGATCCCCGTGTCGTCACTGCCGTTGCGCCACCCCGGCGCACCCATGACGAGATCGCCCTCGCCGTCGCCGTTCATGTCCCCGACGGCGGCCACGGCGCTGCCCAGCCCGCCGCCGCCTCCGTTGAAGAGCGCCCAGGCTTCGTCCAGCGCGATCTGGCCAGTGAGGCCGCAGAGGTCCGTGACGCCGTCGCAGTCGTCGTCGATCCCGTTGTCGCAGTCCTCGGGGGTGGCGGGGTTCACGCCAGCCTCCTCATCGTCACAGTCGTCTCCGCCCGCGGCCACTGCCTCGAAACCATCCCCGTCCACATCGGTCAGGTCCGCGCCATCGCAGTCCTGGTCCTCCCCGTCGTAGGGGATCTCCTCGGCCGGCACGCAGGGAGTGCTGCCGGTGTCTTCCAGTTTGTCCTGTGTTGAGCTGAAGCAACCTGAGAGTGCCAGGGCTGCGATGGGCCATGATACGGACGTCTGTGGGGCTGATCCGGACACGCTACAACCCGCCACCGGCCAACAATCCCGCGTAGTAGTAGTCCGAGTAGGTCGGGCACGACGCGGAGTAGGGGGCGCCCACCAGGAGGTCCGAGGCGCCGTCACCGCTGGCGTCTGGCACCATGGCGACCGAGGTGCCGGCCTGATCGCTGGTGTTGAACCCGATGAAGCTGGCGGCGGCCGAGGCCAGGGAGACAACGCCCTCAGGGGCTCCCAGCACGAGGTAGGCGGCCCCTCCCTCGGGATACCAGGTGTCCGCGTCCGGGGCGCCCACCAGCAAGTCGTCCAGGCCGTCCCCATCGAGGTCCTCGCCACCCGCGAGGGCGTCACCCGCGTGGTCGCCCGCGTTGATCCCGAGCAAGGTGGCGTCGGCGCTGGCGAGGTCCGCGCCGCCGCGCCCGGGGGCAAGGACGAGGTAGACCGCGCCGCTCTCGGTCCCGCCCCCATGCAAGGCTGGGGCGCCCACCGCCAGATCCTCCCAGCCGTCACCGTCCACGTCCCCTACCATGGCCACGGCCGCGCCGACCTGGTCGCCGGTGGTCAGGCCCGTCAGCACCACGGCCGCGTCCGCGAGATCCACGTCACCCGAGGGAGCGCCGGTTATCACAAAGGCGCTGCCAGCATTGGCGCCAGGCGCTCCGACGGCCACGTCGTCGAGCCCGTCGCCGTCAATGTCCGCGCCACCAGCCACGCTCGTGCCGGCCGCGGCGCTGCGGTCCGAGGGCAGGAGGGTGGCGTCGGCCGCGCACAGGTCGAGGTAGCCGGTGACGGGCCCGAGCACGAGGTAGGCTACGCCCCCGTCACGCGCGCCGCCATCGTAGCCCGGAGCACCGATCAGCAGGTCGGGCACGCCATCCCCGTCTACGTCGCCCGCAGCCGCCAGGCTCGTGGCGGCCTCGTCGCTGGCGTTCTCGCCCATGATCTTGGCATCGGCGCCGGTCAGGCTGATGGAGCCGGAGAAAGGAGCCAGCACGAGGTAGGCCGCGCCGGACTCGGTCCCGTTGGAGTCCTCGCCCGGCGCCCCCACCAGCACGTCGTCCCGCCCGTCACCGTCCAGGTCCCCGACCCCCGCCACGCTGGCGCCCGCCTCGTCGAAGTCGCTCTCGCCTTCGAGGGAGGCCAGCCCACCGCTGACGCTGTGTGATCCCGCGCTGACGGGTGATGTCCACAGATACGCCGCCCCGATGTCATCGGAGCCGTCGAAGTACTCCGGGGAACCCAGGATGAGATCGTCCTCTCCGTCGCCGTCCACATCGCCCGCGGAGGCCACCGCCGCCCCCAGGCCGCCGTTACCCTGGGTGAACAGCGCGAAGGCACTATCCAGCTCGATCTCGCCGGTCAGGTCGCAGGAACCCGCGCTTCCATCGCAGTCGTCATCCACCCCGTTGCCACACACTTCGGCGGCGTCGGGGCTAACGCTGGCATCCTCGTCGTCGCAGTCTCCGCCGGTGGCCACGTAGCCGGAGGGCGCCGAACAGGGGCCTGTCACCGTGCTCTCCTCGTCGCCCCACCCATCGCCGTCGGCGTCAGCGTACCAGGTGCCGCCGTCCGTGCCATCCTCGTCGTGATCCCCGTCGCAGTCGTTGTCGTAGCCATCGCACAGCTCGGGGGCGCCGGGGTAGGCCGAGGCCAGCCCATCGTTGCAGTCCCCTGTGGCAGCCGCGTATCCCGAAGGCTGGGTGCAGGCCGTGACCGCCGTTCCCCGACCCCAGCCGTCGCCATCGGCGTCGGGCCACCAGCGCGCGGCGTCCACCGCCCCGACGTCCACCGTCCCGTCGCAGTCGTTGTCCACCCCGTCGCAGATCTCTGTGGCGCTGGGATTCACCGTAGCGTCGCCGTCATCGCAGTCGCCAGAGCCTGCACCCCACCCGGAGGGGGCGGTACAGGACACCAGCGCGAGAATACCACCACCGTAGCCGTCACCGTCATAGTCGATGGACCAGGTGACGGCGTCCACCGCGTCGTCCTCGTCCACGGCGCCGTCACAGTCGTCGTCCACTCCGTCGCAGGTCTCGATGGCGGCGGGATGGATGGCCGCGTCGGTGTCGTCGCAGTCCCCGGCGAGGGCGGCGTAGCCGGAGGGGGCCGGGCACAGGGCGGAGGTAGACACAGCGTCCTGGCCGTAGCCGTCCCCGTCATCGTCCAGGTACCAGATCCCTTCGCTCACCACGCCCTCGTCCACATCTCCGTCGCAGTCCTCGTCTATGCCGTCGCAGGTCTCGGGTACCTCGGGGTGGACGCTCGCCGAAGCGTCGTCGCAGTCCTGGTCGTCGGATACCCAGCCGCTGGGCTGTGCGCAGGCTGTCCTGCTCGTGCCAGCCGCGCCCCAGCCGTCGCCATCGCTGTCCTGGTACCAGGTCGGGGCATCCAGGGCGTCGTCCTCGTCCACGACGCCATCGCAGTCGTCGTCCAGCCCGTCACAGACCTCGTCGGCCCCAGGATGCGCCGCAGCGTCGCCGTCGTCGCAGTCCGTCCCGTCCAGCACCCAACCGGAAGGGGCGACGCAAGCCACCTGGGTGTAGGTCATGGAACCCCATCCGTCCCCATCCCGGTCGAGGTGCCAGGTGGGCGCGTCCAGCGCGTCATCCTCGTCCAGCGCGCCGTCGCAGTCGTCATCCAGCCCGTCGCAGACCTCGTCGGCGCCGGGGAAGATGGCGGCGTCTCTGTCATCGCAGTCGTCCCCCGTGGGCGCGTACCCCGCGGGCCGGGTGCAGGCGCTGGCGGTCGCCGCCCCCGTCCCGAAGCCGTCCCCGTCGGCGTCCTGGTACCACACCGAGGCGTCGACGGCGTCATCTTCGTCGATGGTACCGTCACAGTCGTTGTCGACGCCGTCGCAGAGCTCCCAGGCGTCAGGGTGGATCGCCGGATCGCCATCGTCGCAGTCGAGCCCGGCTGGGCTGCCATCCCCATCGGCATCCAAGGAACCGATGTCGGTGTCGGTGTCTGTGTCGGCGTCCACGTCGGTGTCGGCGTCTCCCTCCGGGGGGGCCGAGTCCTCCGACCTGCCCAGGCAACCGGACCCCAGCAGGCTGGTTCCCACGCCGCCCAACCACAGCAGGGCCAGAGCTGGCGCCGAAAGCGCGAAGGGTCGGAGAGCGAGAGGCATAGGCCGAGTATACCCCTGAGCCAGAGGTGGGACAGAGGTTTCCGGGATGATCCTGGCTGTGCTGAGCCTTCTTCGGCATTCGCGAGATGGTGCGCGCCCCTCTGCGCCGACTTCCGATGCGCCCCTGTGCCGCGGCCGGACTACCTGCGGCAGCCTATACCGCGTGAGTGGGGACTCCGGCTCTCACTGGTCCGGTACCGCTACCTCCCGGCCCCCCACGGCCCCTGGATCACCTTCTCCCCCGCCTCCTCCACCAGCACCCCCAGCCGCGCCAGGGCCACCGCCCGGCGCCGGTCGTCCGCGGACACCTGGCGGTAGTGGCGCAGCATCACCTCGGGGCTGTGCCCGGTGAGGCTGGCGGCGGTGGCCACGTCCACCCCGGCGCGCGCCATCCGGTCCACCACCATTCGCCGCAGACCGTGGGGGGTGAAGGGCGGGACACCCGCCACCTTGCAGGCCCGCGCCAGCTTGGAGCGCACGTTCTGGTCGCGGTCGCGCTTCCCGAGATCGAGCAGGGGCTCCATGCCAACGCCGGCGCGCTTCACGAGCGCCGCGGAGACCTCGGCCGGGAGTGGGAAGGTGCGGAGCCCCGTCTTTCCGTCAAGCGCGAGTTCGCCCGTCTTCGGATCGATGTCGCAGCTCCGCAGGTTGCAGATCTCCGAGATCCGGGCGCCCGTCACCGCGAGGAGGTGGACCGCGATTCGGGCGTCGCCCTGGAGATGACCGAGTACCGTCAGGGCTTCGGCGGGCGTCGGTGTGCGGTGATTGATGACGAAGCCCTCGATGGAGAGGGGAACGCGCGGCAGGGCGCGGTCGGGCACAAGGGCGCACTCCTGGCCCCAGCGCCAGGCCATGCCCAGGATGCGCAGCTCCTGGAGCACAAGCCGGCGGGAGGCGCCCTCGCGGAGCCGGTTGTCGCGATACCGCTCGACGGTGAGGCGATCCATGCGCCGGGTGTCCACCTCCCGCAGCCAGGCGACGATGTGCCGGGCGCACTTCCGGTAATGGTCGATGGTGTGGGGCGAGAGGTCCGGGCGCTCGGTCTGCTGTTCTGCCCAGTGGTCGAGCAGGTCACCGAGCGTGTTGACCTGCCGTAGCGCGCCCTGACGAACCGGCATGGGGATGCCCCCCACCACGAAGCCCGCGAGGCGCCGCTCGACCGCGTCACGAGTGCCCCAGCCGACCCAGAAGTCCACGCGCTCGGCCTTGCGCCGCGCCCGCCAGTACCACTCGATGGCGCCCTCGCGGTCGCGCCAGCGGTCGGTGGTGCTCGCCCGCACCGGCCCGACCTCGATGGCCTTGGGCCGTGCGGGCTTTCCCTTCTGGGTCTTCCTGGCCACGGTCAGCTCCTCCTCGGACCGCCGAGGTTCGCCAGGCGCTGGGCTCGTAGACCGCGGGCTCGCGGGGCCGGGGTCGGCACCATCGGGGTGTCCGCCGGTGCCTGTTCACCCCATACGGGAAGCAGACCCGCCGCCTCCAGCGCGGCCTTCCAGTGCCCGAAGGGGGCGAGGAGCCCGCGCCCGCAGGGCTGGATGCTCTCTGGTCGTGCCGCGCGGACATCACCCTCACGGAGTCCGAGGATCTCGGCGACATCGCCCGCCGTGCAGGGAGTATCGGGGTGGGCGTAGAGCCAGGCGCGCGTCTGGAGACGCTGGAAGCGGTCCTGTCGGCTGCGGCGGGAGCGGCCTGGCTCGTTGGGCTCCGAGGCGTCTTCGATTTCACCTCCGAAGACGGGCTGGCCCTGGAACGGGATCACGACGCCGCGCACCTCCTCGTTCGGCAGCGGCGGAACCTGGTGCGGGCCGCGGGCCGCGAGCAACGGGAGCAGCCGTGCGCGGCTCGTGGCGAGGTCGTGGACTGTGGTTCTCATTCCTCAGCCCCCCCGGCCCACTCCCACCAGTCGACCTCCTGGTCCTCTGCGACCTCCCACTCCTTGGAGGTTCCGTCCTCGTGCTCATCCTCCTCCTCGTCCGCACGAGCCTGCTCTAGTGCCTCCCGCAGGTCCGCCACCTCTCCCTGGAGCTGTCGAATGCTCTCCGCATCCCGCACGGCCCGGGCATTGGCGGCAGAGATCTCCCCGTTGGCCGCCTTTAGCTTGCGGGCGAGGGCATCGCGCTCGGCCCGGATGGTGGTGATGTTGACGGTGAGGCGGTCGAGCGTATGGTTGAGGTCTCGGTTCGCAGCTTGGAGGTTCTCGACCGTGGGGAGATCGTCGAGGGGGGTGGCCGGTACGCGGTCTTCTCGGCTGCGGGGTAGCCGGTAACCGCACGGCGGTGGCTCGTTGCTCGGAGCGGTTGGGGCTGGGTCCGGTCACGGCTGCAGGCGGCAGAGGCGTAGGGGCGCGCGCGCCCTCAGCGGTGAGGCGCTTGCAGGTGACGCTCGGCCCTGGCTTTCCGCCGGGGCCCCAGAAGCGGACCCTGACCTTCTCGATCCCGGGCTTGCGGCCGCAGTCGGCGAGGGTGGTGCCGATCCAGCGGAGGATCTCACCCGGTGACCTGAAGTCGTGGCGGCCGACCTTCTGCTCACCCGTGGGCTCGAACGCGGAGACCGTCACGTAGGCGCCTGAAGCTGGCGCCGTGGTGCGTGCGATTTGTTCGACGCGGTTAGTGGAAGCCCATGTGGTTGTCATCGCAGGATATCCTCCTAAGTGAAGTCATCGTAGTAATACCATGAGGTCCCCATGCCCCGCAAGCGGGAACGAGACAAACGCGTCTACGGGCGCAGCAGGTCAGCCAGAAACGCCGGCTTTGTCCTGATGCCCGAGATCATCGGCTCGGTGCTCGCCATGCACCGTCGCCGCGCGGGGCTGCGCCAGGATCAGCTCGCCTACGCCGCGGATCTGCCCCAGTCCTTCGTGTCCAAGATCGAGCGCGGCGACGTGAACCTCTCGGTGGAGCTGCTCGACCTGCTGGCGCAGCACCTGAGCACCGCCCTGGAGGAGGGCGGCGAGCGGGAGCTGTGGCCCTGGCACGTGCTCCTGCAGGCCAACGAAGTCGCCCAGGCGCTCATGGACCTCGGCTACACCGCCGTGTGGTGCCCAGGGCCCCTCTGGGACCAGCCCGCGATCCGGGGGCGCGAGCTGCGGGATCTGGTGCCCGAGGATCTGCCGCGGGACTGGCGGGTACGCGCGGTCGACGCATAGGCGTGCGCATCGCTTCCCTCCACACTCCCCACACGCACGCCTCCAGGAAGCGCTTCCATGGGGAAGTAGCGCTTCCATGTCGCTTCCAGCGTGGTGCGCATCGCTTCCATGGGCGTGGTGGGGGGTGTGGGGAGCGGTGCAGGGAGGTCAGCCACGCTCGACGGGCACCGGGAGCGCCAGTTCGATGATGTCCCCATCCTTCAACGCCCTGGCCCGGGGGTTCTCGCGGTGGACGACCACGCGGTGCTCACCCTCCAGCTCGCGGATGCAGTCGGACAGGTTGATGCACGTCACATGGTGCTCCTGCAGAATCTCCGACCAGAGCGCGGCGAAGCGGACCCGGCCGCCGCTTCGGCCGATCAGCTTCGGGAGAAGACGCCGGATGGTGGACAGATCGGCATCGCGACGCGTGGCGTAGGGCTTGTCCTCGGGCGCCGAGTGACCGCCAAACAACCCCACCTGCCCAGTGCGCTGCTCCATGTCGCGGGCTTTGGCCTGGGCTCGCACTGTGGCCGCACGCCGGCCTGCGACCCGAGCCTCCTCGTCACGGAACAGGCGCAGCACCTCCTTGTCGTGTCCGCCGACCACGAGGCGAAAGTAGGTGCGGTCCACTGTGGGGACGGGGACGGCGATATCCGCGAGATACCGAAGCCCGCCATGCTCGCGAAGCTGCTGCCGGTAGAGCCGCATCAGCCCCTCCTCGTCCAGGCCGGCAGGAATGTCGGCGCCCTCAAGGCCGAAGAAGTCCCGTAGCTGGTCGCGAATGAAGTCGAGGGGCGCATCCTTGAAGCGGTTGATGTGGTCGAACATCACGTTGACCATGACGTCCCGGCGCGCGACCCTTACCAGGGGCGCGGTGCCGCGCATGGCCACGCCCTTCCAGCCGGTGGGGTCGACGAAGATGAAGGCGGGATCACGGCCGAGCAGCCCCTGGATGTCAGGCACCCGCTCCACGAAGTGGCCCTGCAGGGTGGTGGCCTCCACCACCCCGGCGTTCTCCCCGACGTACTCCTGCAGGCGGGCGAAGGACGCTGGCTTGGCCTCCACGAAGACGGCCCGTACCCGGATCTGCTTACCCCTGGCGGTCCAGAAGTCCGCGGCCTCGTTGAGCGCGTGCAAGCCGATGGCGACCGAGGTGTCCTCCAGGTTCTCGGCTCTGGCTTCCCAGGGGCCGGCGAAGCAGTCCACGTACCAGAGTGTCCTGGCGACCGAGCCGAGCTTCATGGCCCAGGACTGGAGATAGCCCCTGAGGATCTCGTGCTTCAGCCAGGTCTGCTCACGGTCTGTGTAGGTGGCTGGGATCTCCACGGCGCCCTCCCTGTTGGGTGCGATAGGGGAGTAGCAGGCTCAGCCTCCCGGCGCTCGACGCCTGGGCGCTGGACTTTGAACGCATGTTCAGCTATCCTCCCCAGGTCGATTTCGCCATCAGGACCCCGAGAAGAGGAGCCAGGATGTCCGGCAGTTCTGCCATCGAGTGGACCGACGCGACATGGAACCCGGTCCACGGCTGCACCAAGCTGTCGGCTGGGTGCCGGAACTGCTACGCGGAGACTTTCTCGGAGCGTTTTCGGGGAGTCTCGGGCCATCCCTTCGAGCATGGCTTCGACCTTCGCCTCCTGCCAGAGAAGCTCGACCTCCCATTGCGGTGGCAGCGGCCTCGCATGATCTTCGTGAACTCCATGTCCGACCTGTTCCACGAGGACGTGCCGACCCCCTTCGTCGAGCGGGTGTTCGCCACCATGGCCAGCGCTCACTGGCACACCTTCCAGGTGCTCACCAAGCGCTCGGCCCGGCTCCGTCAGCTCGCGCCCGATCTGCCCTGGCCTGCGAACGTGTGGATGGGCGTGAGCGTGGAGCGCGAGGACTGCCTGGGGCGGGTGGGGGATCTCCTCGCGGTGCCCGCTGCTGTGCGTTTTCTCAGCCTGGAGCCGCTGCTAGGGCCCTTGCCCGATCTCCCGCTCGCGGGGATCGACTGGGTGATCGTGGGCGGCGAATCGGGCCCCCATGCGCGGCCCATGGACCCTTCCTGGGTGCGCGATATCCGCCGCCAGTGCGAGCACGAGGGCGTGCCGTTCTTCTTCAAGCAGTGGGGCGGGACGAACAAGAAACGCGCGGGCAGGTTGCTCGACGGGCGGACCTGGGATGGGGTGCCCGAGGCTGCGTCGGCGAAGTAGGGGGCTGGGAGGGCGGGGACTACCCGCGGCGATGGGGTCGGGCTCGGGCTCGGCGCTCGGCGCTCGATGCTCGGTACTCGGTGCTCGACGCTCGTGCTCGGCTCACGGGCTCGGTACTCGGCACCTGGCCGATGCGGCCCGGTTCAGACTCGCCAGGGTAGAAGCCGTCTCCGGCTACCCCGCCAGCCGGTGCAGCATCGCCCCGACGCGCCGCAGCTTCTGCTGCTGCTCCGCCGCCGCCGCCGTACCCAGGAGATCCAGTGCCGCGCAGGCCTCAGCCGCGCTGCCCAGCGCGATCCTGTAGTGGTTCCGCCCGGCATCCCCGCCGCGGCTCCTGCCCTCGGCGATGTTCATCACGACCGACTGCGCCGCCCGGACCGCCTGGTCCTTGAGAGAGGAGAACCCGCGGGGGAAGGCGGTGGCTGCCATCCAGCGCGCGACTTCGAGGGAGAGTCGGAAAACGTCAAGGCGTTCGTGGTCGAAGTGGTAGGTCTGCATCGGAGTCTCCGGAGGGCCGCCGGGTTGAGAGAGCGCGGCCGCTCGTCCCGAGCGGCGGCCGCGCGACCGCCCCGGCGGACCGGAGGAGGCGGAGATGCTGACCGTCCACAGGTCCGCCGCGTTGACGCCGTACGGCGCTCCCGACCGGATCGAGCCCGAGTCCGAGGTCGAGCCCGAGGTCGAGCCCGAGTCCGAGGTCGAGCCCGAGCGCGAGTCCGATGTCGAGTCCGAGCCCGATCAGGTGTCCACACCTGTGTACGAACCCGGCCCCCCATGGCCCTCCCAGGCCGAAAAGCCGTACACAGACTCTCCGAAAACCTACCTAATAGGCTGATCGGCCCCCCGCCAGATTCTACTCCACATACCCCAACGCCCCCAGAACCTCCCCCGCCACCTCCTCGACGCTGGCCACCTCGGCCTCCGACAAGCGCCCCCGCCAGGTGTCCACCGCCCTCCCGTGCACCGCGGCCCGCACGGCCTCCGTGGAGGACTCCCGGCTCGAGAGCATCGCCCCCGCCTCGTGGTGCCGCAGCACCTCCGGGCTCCAGCGCTCGCCCAGGAAGGCGAGCACGCGGCGCATGGTGGCCTCGGGCTCGCTCACCAGGGCCTCGTAGCGCACCTCGAGGTAGCGGCCGGGCACAGCGGCGGCCTGGCTGTGGACGGCGAGGATCATGTCGCGCCAGTAGCGGGCGGCGGAGGGCAGATCGGCGCAGTACCAGAGGGGGGCGCCGGTCTTCGGGTCCACCCAGCGCTGCTGCACCAGGGAGGCGGCCACGGCGCGGCCGTCGCGGATGACGTGCAGGAAGCGGGCGCGGGGGAAGAGGCGGCCGAGGTAGGCCATGTGAAGCAGGTTGTGGGGGGTTTTTTCGGCCACGCGTTGACCCGGGGCGCCCAGACCCTCCAGCAGGGCGCGCACGAAGGCGCGCACTGCGGCGTCGAGCCGGGGCTCGTCGATGCCGGCCTCGGCCAGCTCCGGCCCCAGGCTGCGCCACCAGTCGGCCCGCAGTTGGCAGATGACCGGGACCAGCTTGACCTCGGGGCCGCAGTGGAGGCGCGGGTGGGCGCCGAGCATGGCGCGAAAGAGGGTGGTGCCGCTGCGGCCGGCGCCGCCGATGAGGATGAACTCGGGCTCGCCGTCGTCCTCCACGGAGACGCCGAGCTCGGCCAAGAGCGCGTGCAAGACGGCAGCGCAGCCGGGCAGGACCTCTTCGGCGCGCGGCTCCAGCAGGGCGCCGAGGTCATCGCCGCGGCCGGCCCGCAGGAGGTTGATAGCGATGGTGCGCAGGCGGGGGGCGTCGTCGTCGAGGGGGAGGGGATGGGCGGGGACCCGGCGTACGAGGGCGCCGACGTGCCCAGCGATGCCGACGCCGGGTTGGGGCTCGCCGCGGTAGAGGGCGGTGGCCAGGACCTGCTCCTGGAGCTGGTCGCGGCGGTGGGGGGCCACCAGGCCACCCGGCCGGGCGGCGGCGGTGCGGGCGAAGCGCGCCTGGTCCTCGAGCTGGCCCAGGGCCTCGCAGGCGCGGGCGGCCAGGATCCAGGGGTCGGGCTCGTCGCGGGCCATGAGCGGGGCCAGGATGGGCAGGGCGGCCTCGGGTTGGCCGAGGTCGAGCAGGGCCTCGGCGCGGCCGAGAAGGGCGGGGGACCAGGGCGGGGTCGAGGGCGAGGGCGGCCTCGAAGTCGGCGAGGGCGACGGCCGGGGCGCCGAGGAGCAGGGCGAGCTGCCCGCGCCAGGTCAGGGCGGCCCAGGAGGTGGCGCCGGGGAGCTGCTCGTCGGTGAACACATCCCCGTGGGCGGTGATAGCGGCGCCGAGGGCAGCTTGGCCGGCGGCGATGTGGTCGAGGCGCGCCTCGGGCGCGGCGAGAACCAGGGCGTAGCGCGCGCGGCCCTCGATGAGATCGAGGTTGGGGTGGTGGCTGCCGAGCTCGCGGCAG
>JBDRKM010000261.1:0-19904 GCA_043814015.1 Pseudomonadota bacterium | reverse complement strand
CAGGCTGCTGCCGAGCTTGCGCAGGGCCTCGGGGGCCGTGGCGTAGGGGACCGGGCGGTAGGTCTCCGCCTCGATCCGCACCCCCGCCACCTCGACGGGCGCCTCCAGGCCCTCGACCGCGCCCAGCCAGGCCGTGAGCGCGGGCAGGGCCACCACGCGCGGCCGCCGGCCGGTCGCGGCAGCCTCGCGCGCGCCCCGCAGGCGCTCGGCCTCGCTCCAGCAGCACAGGATGGCGACGACATCGCCCGGATCCCGGGGCGGATCGATGGCGAAGGCGAGGCCGTCATCGAGCTCCACGCGGAGCCCGGGGCCGCCGAGGTGGACCAAACGCACGGCTCAGGCGCCGAGGACGGCGCGCAGGCGGACCAGGGCCCAGTCGATCTCGTCCTTGGTGATGACCAGGGGCGGAGCCAGGCGGATCACCTGGTGGTGGGTCTCCTTGGCCAGGACCCCCTGCTCCATCAGGCGCTCGCAGAAGGGGCGGGCCGGACCCGAGCTGTCCTTGATGACGATGCCGATGAAGAGGCCCACGCCGCGCACGTGGTCGATGTGGGGGCTGTGGATCCCGCGCAGCTGCTCCATCAGGTAGGCGCCCAGCTCCTCGGCCCGGACCACCAGGTTCTCCTCCACCAGGACGTCGAGGGCTGCCTCGGCCACGGCGGAGGCCAGGGGGTTGCCGCCGAAGGTGGAGCCGTGGTCGCCAGGGTTGAACACGCCCATGACCTCGGCGGACGCGAGGAAGGCGGAGACCGGGTAGAAGCCGCCGGAGAGCGCCTTGCCGACGGTCATGCAGTCGGGGCGGATGCCCTCGTGCTCGAAGGCGAACATGCGGCCGGTGCGACCGAAGCCGCTCTGGATCTCGTCGAGGAAGAGCAGCGCTCCCCAGTTGTCGCAGAGGGCTCGGGCCTCCTTCAGGTAGCCCTCGGGCGGGACGATGATGCCGGCCTCGCCCTGTACGGGCTCCACCAGGAAGGCCACGGTGTTGGCTGTGAAGGCGGCCTCGAGCGCGGCGATGTCGCCGTAGGGCACCACCTTGAAGCCCGGCGCGAAGGGGCCGAAGCCGTCGCGGTACTGGGGCTCCGTGGAGAAGCCCACGATGGTGGTGGTGCGGCCGTGGAAGTTGTCGGCGCAGACGATGATCTCGGCCTGCCCCTCGGGCACGCCCTTGACCTTGTAGCCCCACTTGCGCACGGCCTTGAGGCCCGTCTCCACCGCCTCGGCGCCGGTGTTCATGGGCAGGGCTTTGTCGAAGCCCGACAGCTCGCAGAGCTTCTTCAAGAACCCACCCATGCGGTCGTTGAGGAAGGCCCGGCTGGTGAGGGTGAGGCGATCGAGCTGGGCCACCATGGCGGCCTTGATGCGCGGGTGGCAGTGGCCCTGGTTGACCGCCGAGTAGCAGGCCAGCATGTCCATGTAGCGCTTGCCGTCGGAGTCCTCGACCCAGACGCCTTCGCCCCTGGAGAGCACCACCGGCAGGGGGTGGTAGTTGCGGGCGCTGTAGCGGTCGGTGAGCTGCATGGCGGTCAGCTGGGACACGGGACACCTCATGGCGAAAGGGAAGGAATAAAAGGAAATATCACTTGCGATCCTGCTGGACCCGCGGGATGGCCCTCCTCTATCGCGCCGTCCAGGACGCGCCGAGGGGGCGGGGAGGCCGGAGGGTGATCCCGCACAGGGCCGGCGTCGTGATGAAGGTGTCAACCGTCTGCGAAGCCCGCGCGCGCCGGGGTGGCGGGTCGCCGCGCGGGGCGGTATCCTGCGCCGCGATCGTCCCCCTTCGGGAGGTGGCCCCCATGTGTCCTGGAACCGCTCTCACGTTGGCGCTCCTGACCGGTTGTGGCTCCCTGGGCCTGGATCTGACCTGGTCCGACACCGGCGGGCCGGCCGGTCCCGGCCCCGGTGTGGACAGCGGCGACGGCCATGAGGACGACACGGACCCCCCGGACGACACCCGCGAGGAGCCCAACGAGAACGCGCCCGAGCTGACCTCCTTCGACCTGACCGAGCGGGAACCCAGCGACACCGTGCAGGTGGCCTTCGAGTCCTTCGACCTCGACGGCGACCTGGTGGGGGGCAGCGCCCACCTCACCCTCGGCGGCGCGAACCACGTGCTGGACATCCCCGACGACCTCGACTCCTGGAGCGCCACGGGCACCTCCCGGTTCCAGGTCGATGCCTCCTCCCTGCCCCACGGGACCACGGTCAACGGCTCGCTGTACCTGGTCGATGCGGCCGGCAACAGCTCCAGCACCATGTCCGGCTCGGTCGCCCTGACGGACGACGGCGGCGGTGACACCGCCATCACGGTCACGGAGACCGGCGACACCATCGACACGGCCTATGATCTGGGCGTCATCTCGCTCCCCGTCACGGTCCACGGCGAGCTGGACTCGGTTTCGCACGACGCCCAGGGCAACTACACAGGCGACTACGACTGGCTGCAGCTGCGCGTGGGCAGCACCACCTCGGCCACCATCACCCTGAGCTGGGAGGCCCCCAACGGCGACTACGACCTCTTCCTGGTGGACAGCGCCGGGAACGTCCTGGCCGCGGCCCAGTCCGAGACCACCTCCCCACCGGAGAACATCTCCCGCTCGCTGACCGCCGGGACCACCTACTACATCGTGGTCATCGGCTGGAGCGGCGCCGCGGCGGGGTGGACGGTGCTGATCCACTGAGCGGCCAGCGGTTAGAGCCCGATCCCCAGTCGCTCGCGGTGCACCATGACCTCTGCCCCTCCCTCCCGGCCCCTGGCCGTCGTCCTGGCCGCCGGCCTCGGCACGCGCATGCGCTCGCCCCTCGCCAAGGTGCTCCACCCGCTGTGCGGGCGGCCCATGGTGGCCTGGGTGGTGGCGGCCGCTCGCGAGGCCGGCTGCGAAGTGGCGGCCGTGGTGCACCACCAGGAGGAGGCGGTGCGCGCCGCCCTGCCCGGGGTGGCCTGCGCGCGCCAGGCCCAGCCGCGGGGTACGGGAGACGCGGTGCGGGCGGCCCAGGCGCTGCTGCCGCGGCAGGGCATGGTGCTGGTGCTGCCTGGAGACGCCCCCCTGGTGCGCCCGGCCCTGCTCGCGGCCCTGCTGGAGAGCCACGGCGATGCGCTCTGCACCGTGCTGTCGGCCCGCATCCCCGAGCCCGGGGAGTTCGGGCGCATCGTGCGCGAGGGTGGCCGGGCCGTCGGCATCGTCGAGGCCGCCGAGGCCACGCCCGAGCAGCGCGCCATCGTCGAGGTGAACTCCGGGATCTACGCCTTCGACGCGGCCTGGCTGCGCGAGGTGCTGCTGCCATCCCTCGTGCCCCACCCCCCCAAGGGCGAGCTGTATCTCACCGACGCCGTGGCCCTGGCGGCCCGGTCCGGGCGGCTGCGGGCCACCTGCCTGGACGACTGGGCCTCGCTGCAGGGCATCAACGACCGCGCGGCCCTGGCGCGGGCCGAGGACGCCCTGCAGGATCGCCTGCTGGAGGCCCACGGCCGCGCCGGGGTCAGCATCCAGCGGCCGGGCACGGTGCGGGTCGAGGCCGAGGTGGTGATCGGCGCGGACGTCCTGCTGGAGCCCGGGGTCGTGCTGGCCGGGCGCACGCGCCTCGGCGACGGGGTGCGGGTCGGAGCCCACAGCGTGCTGCGCGATGCGGAGGTGGAGGCGGGGGCCGTCATCCACCCCTCCAGCGTGCTGGAGGGCGCCGTGGTCGGCCCCCAGGCCCAGATCGGGCCCTTCGCGCGGCTGCGCCCCGGCACCCGCATCGGCGCGCGCGCCCGGGTCGGCAACTTCGTGGAGACCAAGAACACCATCCTCGGCGAGGGCGCCAAGGCCTCGCACCTCTCCTACCTGGGCGATGCCACCGTGGGGCCAGCGGCCAACATCGGGGCGGGCACCATCACCTGCAACTACGACGGCTTCGCCAAGCACCCCACCGTCATCGGCGCGGGCGCCTTCATCGGCTCCAACAGCGCCCTGGTGGCGCCGGTGACCATCGGCGATGGCGCGCTGGTGGGCGCGGGCAGCACCATCACCGCCGGCGTGCCGGCGGAGGCCCTGGCGGTCAGCCGGGCCCGGCAGATGACCTACCCGGAGGGCGCGCCCGCCATCAAGGACCAGTTCCGGCAGCGGGCCGAGGAGCAGCGTCACGCCCGGGCCAAGGGGGAGAAATGAGCGATCCGGCCTACCTGGAAGGGTTGAACGACGAGCAACGCGCCGCGGTGCTGCACGGGCGCGGGCCCCTGCTGCTGCTGGCGGGTGCCGGCTCGGGCAAGACCCGCGTGCTCACCCGCCGCATCGCCCACCTGGTACAGCAGGGCGTGCGGCCCTGGAACATCCTGGCGGTCACCTTCACCAACAAGGCGGCCGGCGAGATGCGCGAGCGGGTGCGGGCCCTGGTGGGCGAGGACGGCGGGCGCATCCTGGTGTCCACCTTCCACTCCGCCTGCGCCCGCTTCCTGCGCAGCGATGCGCCCCGGCTCGGCTACACCTCCTCTTTCGTCATCTACGACGACGACGACCAGGCCCGCCTGCTCAAGGGCATCCTGAAGGAGCTGCAGCTCGATCCCAAGCGCTACCCGCCCAAGCTGTACCTCTCCCGCATCGACCAGGCCAAGAACCGGCTGCTGGGCCCCGAGGAGCTGATGGCCAGCCCCATGGTGGGCCAGCTCGAGCAGATCATGCACCTCGGCGAGGTGTTCGAGCGCTACGAGAAGGCCCTCGCGGCGGCCAACGCCTTCGACTTCAACGACCTGGTGGGCCGCATGGTGCTCCTGCTGGAGCGCCACGAGGAGCTGCGCGAGCAGTACCGGCGGCGCTTCACCCACCTGCTGGTGGACGAGTACCAGGACACCAACCACGCCCAGTACCGGCTCATCAAGGCCCTCTCGGGCGCGCCCCACGATCTGTGCGTGGTGGGCGACGACGATCAGTCCATCTACGCCTTCCGGGGTGCGGACATCCGCAACATCCTAGACTTCGAGCGCGATTTTCCCGAGGTCCGCACCATCCGGCTGGAGCGCAACTACCGCTCCACCGGCCACATCCTGGCCGTGGCCGGGGCCCTGGTGAAGCACAACCGCCAGCGCAAGGACAAGACCCTGTGGACCGCCGCGCCCGATGGGGAGCGGGTCAAGCTGCTGGTGGGGGTCGACGAGGACGACGAGGCCCGCAAGGCGTGGCCGAGATCGGGCGCCTGCTGGCCGCCGGGCGGCGACCGGGGGACATAGCCGTCTTCTACCGCACGCACGCGGCCAGCCGTCCGCTGGAGCAGGCCCTCGGCCAGGCGCGCATCCCCTGCGTGGTGGTGGGCGGCCGGCGCTTCTACGAGCGCCGCGAGGTGCGCGACGTGCTCGGCTGGCTGCGGCTCATCGTGAACCCGGCCGACGGGATGGCGTTCCTGCGCGTCGTGAACGTGCCGCCCCGCGGCATCGGCGGCGTCACCCAGGAGGGGGTCCGGAACCACGCCGAGGCGGAGGGGGTGCCGGTGATCGAGGGCGCGCGCCGCTACGCGCGCGGCGCTCGCGGCGCCGGGGCCCGCGCGGTGGCCGGCTTCGTGGACCTCTACGACCGCCTGGTGGATGAAGCGCGCGGGTTGCCCCCCCACGAGCTGGTCCTGCGGGTGGCCGACACCACCGGCCTGCTGGCGGCGCTGCGGGCCGAGGACACGGAGGAGGCCCAGGGCCGCATCGAGAACATCGAGGCCCTGGCGCGCGCCGCGCGCACCACGCTGGAGGGCATGCCCCCCGACGCCGAGCCTGGCGAGCTGCTGCGGGCCTTCCTGGAGCAGGCCACCCTGGCCTCGGCCGATCAGGATCTGCCCGATCACGACGGCCAGGTCACCCTGATGACCGTGCACCTGGCCAAGGGGCTGGAGTTCCCGGTGGTCTTCGTGGTGGGCCTGGTGGAGAAGGGCTTCCCCCACGCGCGCGCCAGCGAGCGCATCGAGGACATCGAGGAGGAGCGCCGGCTGGCCTACGTGGCCTTCACCCGCGCGCGGGAGCGGCTGGTGCTCTGCCGTCCGCTGCGTCGCTGGGTGCGGGGCGAATCGAGCCGTCCCGGGGGCGGTGGGTTCTGCGAGAGCGCCCCCTCGCCCTTCCTGCGCGAGCTGCCCTCCGAGCGGACCGAGCTGCTGGGGCGCGAGCGGTTCGGGGAGCCCCGGCGGCCCCCGGCTCCGATCCCGGCGGCCTCCACCCGCAAGCTGGAGGCCCTGCTGTCCCAGGTGCGCGCGCATGGGGCGCCACAAAATCAAGCTGGAAAGCCATACACAGGCCGCACCCTCGTGCCAGAGGACCCAGGCGTCTTCGCGCCGGGTGTCAAGGTGCGCCACCCCGCCTTCGGGGATGGTGTGGTGCGCGCCATCGAGGGCTCCGGCCCTGGCGCCAGGTTGCTGGTGCACTTCCACCGGCTGGGGCCCAAGCGCCTGCGTGTAAGGGAGGCGCGCCTCGAGGTGTTGCTGGATTAGTGTCCACCCTCTCCTTTGGCCGTGTCCCGGCCTGTCCTGACACCGATAGCCTCGTTGCGGACCGCTCCGGCCGATGGTAGCTTCGCTCGCAGAGGCCAGACCAGGAAGGTGATCCCGAATGATCGTCACGTGCGAGCACTGCGCTGCCCGGTACAAGCTCGACGACGAAAAGGTCAAGGGGCGAGGCGCGCGGATCACCTGCCCCCGCTGCAAGCACGTGTTCGTGGTCCTCGCCAAGCCCGAGGGCCAGAGCCCCGAGGCGCCGGAGCCGCCCCCCGAGGTCGCCACCCGCGCCGCGGAGCCCCCGGCTGCTCCGCCCGAGGAAGGGGCACCCGCCGCAGGCCCGCCCGCGGCCGCGCCCATCGAGGCCAAGGGCGCCAGCCACGAGCTCGGTGGAGGCCGCCGCGCCGATCAGCTCGACTTCCGCAAGGTCGGCATCGCCACCTGGAAGGTCCGCGTCAAGATCGGCCTCGTCTACGACTTCTCCGACACCAGCACCCTGCGCAAGTACATCCAGGATCGCCGCGTCACAGAAGACGACGTCATCTCCCACGACGGCGCCAACTGGGTGCGCATCGGCGCCATCCCCGATCTCGACACCTACTTCGTGCAGGTCTACGAGGAGCTTGAGGCCCAGCGCGGCGAGGACTCCGAGGAGGACAGCGAGGAGGCGTTCGGCGACGGCCCCACCATGGTCGTGGGCATGGGCAGCCTCAGGAGCAACATCTCCACCGGCGTCTTCGCCCGGCCCCAGCCCCGGGGAGACGCCGCCACCCCACGCCCGCTGCCGCAGCCCGTGGAGCCCGCGCAGCCCCCCGGCCAGCGCTTCGCCGATCCCTTCGAGAGCCTCAAGGCCCGCCAGCGGGAGCGCATGCGCGCCAACCGGCGCGCGCCCAACGGCGGCCAGGGTCGGCGCGCCAACGGGCAGTCCTCCGGCCAGGGAGCGCCCCCCGCCCGCCGCAACCTCTGGCTGGGGCTCGCCGCCGTCGTTGTCGTGGTCGGGGGCGGCTGGTACTACCTGGGGTCCCGCCCGCCCACGAAGACCAACCCCGTCGATGTGGCCGTGGCGGCCACGACACCCAGCACCGCGGACGCCGAAGCCATGCGCCAGCGGCTGCTCAAGAAGCTGGAGGAGGGCCTGCAGCAGACCGACGAGCAGCCCCTGCCGCGAGACGATGTCGGCGCCGACGACCCCATCCTGATCCCGATCGTGCCCGACGACCGCGCGGCACACTCCGGGCAGCGCGAGTATCCCACCCCCCCCGAGCACCAGGGGGCCGGCGAGCCGGTCGTCACGGTCGCCGCCTCCACCGCCCAGGACCACATCCTCGCGGCCAGGACCGCGGAGCGCAGCCGCGACTGGAGCACCGCCGTCATGGCCTACCGCGAGGCCCTGAAGCTCGAGCCGCGCAACGGTGAGGCCAAGCTGGGGCTGGGGATGGCGTTGTTCAACCGGCGCCAGGCGGGGGACGTGGAGGCCGCCAGCGCGCAGCTGGGGCCACTCGCCGGCGCAGGGAGCTGCCCGGCCAAGCTCTGGCAGGCGCGTTGCCTGCGGGAGCTCGGCGATGAAGCCGGCGCGTCGGGTATGTTCCAGGCCTACATCGAGTGCAACCCCGGTGACGCCGGCGCGCAGCGGGAGCTCCAGCAGCTCACCGGGGGGTAGTGGCCCGTGATCCTCGCTTGCAGCGCCTGTGGCGCCCGTGAAGCCCTGGGCGGTAGCGCGGCGGCGTTGCTGGCCCGCGCGCCCTCGGGGCGGCTCCGCTGCCCGGCCTGCGGGAGCGGCGAGGTCCGGCTCCAGCAGGGTCGTGCGGCGCGCACCGCCGGCGAGCGCCCCACGCCACCCGGGGCCACGCCCCTCGACCGCACGCCGCCCCTCGCCGACCTGGGGGAGCGCGTGCCTGAGCAGCTCGCCTGCGGCTGGTGGGGCCGCGAGCTGATGCTGCGCGCCGCTGGCGGGATCACGGTGATCGAGGGCCTGGATCCCCTGCGCCGGATGGTCATCCAGGGGGCCGCCTCCGCGCGCGACATGGTGTCCCGCGACGGGGTGAGCTGGGAACCTCTGGACCACATCCCGGAGCTGCAGCCCTACCTGGCGGTCAGCCGGCACCTGGTCCATGAGGCCGCGCCCCGCGGCGACGGAGGCCTCGTCGAGGCTGCGAACGCAGCCGACGGCTGGGCCGGGGCGGACGATCCCACCGAGAGCGTACTACGGCCCGGTCGCAGCGGAGAGGCGAGGCGCCCCCACGCTGCCCCGGACTCCTCCCACGGAGCATGAGATGAGCGAGGAGAACAAGTACTTCGAGAAGCTGGAGGCCGAGAAGCGCGCCCGCCTGGCCAAGGAACTCAAGGCGCAGCGCGAGGCCGAGGTTCTGGCGGCCCGCAAGGCTGCCCACTGGCTCAGGTGCGGCAAGTGCGGCGCCGACATGGCGACCCGCGTCTTCCGCGGCGTCGAGATCGAGGTCTGCCCCGACTGCGGCGCGGTCCTCCTGGATCAGGGTGAGCTCGAGGCGCTGGCCGGCCAGGACAAGAGCGGTGTCTTCCAGCACCTGCGCGAGCTGTTCTCGGTCAGGTAGCGCTCAACCGAAGATCTGCTGCTCCTCCGTCACCGCGAGCACCTCGTCGAAGGTGGTCTCGCCGAGGGCCATCTTCTTGATGGCGTACTCGCGGAGCGTGATCATGCCGTCGTTGAGCGCTTCTTTCTTGATCTCCACCGCGGGGGCCTTCTCGGAGATCAGGCGGGCGATGCGCGGGGTGATGGGCAGCACCTCGAAGACGCCCGTGCGGCCGCGGTAGCCGGTGCCGCGGCAGCGGACGCAGCCCGTGCCGCGCCGGACCTTGAGCTTGCGGCCGCGGGCGCCGGTGATGTGCAGGGCCTGGATCTGCTCCTCCGAGAGGTACTCCTCCACCGCGCAGTGGGTACAGATGCGCCGCACCAGCCGCTGGGCCAGCACGCCCTGCAGCACGGAGGAGATCAGGAAGGGGTAGACGTCCAGATCGAGCAGGCGGGTGACGGCCGAGGCGGCGTCGTTGGTGTGCAGGGTGGAGAGCACCAGGTGCCCGGTGAGGGCGGCCTGCACGGCGTTCTCGGCGGTCTCCGGATCGCGGATCTCGCCCACCATCACCACGTCGGGGTCCTGGCGCAGCACCGTGCGCAGCGCCGTGGCGAAGGTGAAGCCGATCTTGGGCTGGACCGGGAACTGGTTGAACTCCTCCTGCACGTTCTCGATGGGATCTTCGAGGGTGCAGATGTTGATCCGGGGCGAGTTGACGTGGTGCAGGGCGGTGTAGAGGGTGGTGGTCTTGCCGCTGCCCGTGGGACCGGTGACGAGCACCATCCCGGACTTGGAGGCCAGCATGCGCTCGAAGTGCAGGCGCTCCTGCTGGAACATCCCCAGGCCGTCGAGATCCTTGACGTGCACCCCGGGGTCGAAGATGCGCAGCACCACCTTCTCGCCGAAGGCGGTGGGCACCGTGCTGACGCGCAGCTCGACCTCCTGGCCCTGGAAGGTGGTCTTGAAGCGGCCATCCTGGGGCCGGCGGCGCTCGGCGATGTCCATCCGGGCCAGCATCTTGACCCGGCTGATCATGGCCGGATGGACCACCTTGGGCAGCCGGTGGATGCGGTGCAGCACGCCGTCGATGCGCATGCGCACCAGGGACTCCTCGCGCTTGGGCTCGATGTGGATGTCGCTGGAGCGGTTCTCGAAGGCGTAGTTGAGCAGGTACCAGACCGCCTGGACCACCGGCTGATCCGTGGCGTCCAGCTCGGCCGCGCCCTTCATGGAGTAGAGCTGCTCCAGGTTGCCGAGATCGGGCAGATCGGAGCGGAACTCCGCCTCGGCGGCGCGCATGGAGCGGCGGAACCCGTGGAACTCCACGATGATCCGGAGGATCTCGGCCTTGGTGGCCACCACGGGGGCGATGCGCTTGTTCTTGTAGCGGGCGATGCTCTCGAGCAGCTCGCTGTCCCAGGGATCGGCCATGGCCAGGGTGAGCAGCTCCGGGGTCTCCTCCAGCGCGATGACCATGTGGCGCTCGGCGAAGGGCCCTCCGAAGGCCTCGGTGACCAGCTTGTAGTTGAGGGCCAGCGGGTCGAGGTGGGTGAAGGGCAGCTGCAGGCTCTCGGCCACGGCCCGGGAGATGACCTCCTCGTCCACGATCTCGGTGGGCTGATCGGCCCGGTGGAAGCGGAACGAGGCGATCAACTCGACGTCGTGGACGCGGTAGTTGACCCGCTGCCGACCCAGCAGCCGGCGCAGCTCGGCGCGCTTGTCGAGCAGGATGTGGCGGGCCTGGTCGCGGCCGCGGTTGAGGACATCCTGCTTCTGCCCCGAGCGCAGCAGCCCGCGGGCCACCAGCAGGTCGAGGATCTCCACCAGGCGCTTGTCGTTGATCACGGTGTTCGCTCCGCAGGCAGCATATCCGGCGGGGAGGCGGCCAGCCGGGTCAGGTCCCAGGCGGCCGCCTCGGGGGAGGCGAGGTCCGGGGGCCCGAGGTGGCGTTCCACCTGGATCTGGGTTGGCCCGAGCACCAGCAGGACGGGGTAGCTCCGGGCGATGAGCGCGCCTGGATCGAGGTCCGTGGGTGGCGGCGGCTCGGGGCCGCGCCCCATGGAAGCCAGCCACCGGCCCAACGGGCTGCGGTTGAGGAAGTTGGGCGGCCCGGGGTGGTTGGGGGCCAGGGCCAGGCGCCGCCCGTGGACGCGCTGATCCAGCAGGGGGCGCTGGGGGGAGAGGCCCGGACCGCCCGCGGGCACCACCACCAGGCCACCGGGAGGCAGTGCGGCGAGCTCAGCGACGACGGCGGGGGCCGCGGCGCTGGTGCAGGGCAGCGGCCAGGGGACGGGCGCCAGCAACCCGTAGTCGAGGACCACGGCCAGCAGGGCGAGGGGGGCGAAGCGGCCGAGGCGCCTGGTGCCGCGGGCTGCCAGCACCGCCAGCGCCACCTGGCCCAGCAGCAGGAGCCGGGCGTGGTGGTTGAGGCGCGCGGCCAGGGGCAGCCAGCCCAGCACCATGGAGAAGGGGTTGGGCAGCCCGGTGGGGTGGCCGAGGAGGTGCAGCCGGTCGCCCGGAGCCACCAGCACGGCCGCGGCCAGCAGCCACCACCAGCGGGAGCGGCCGCCGAGCGCGGCCAGGCCCAGGACCAGCAGGCCGAGGTAGGCCGGGTGGAGGCGCACGACCGCATCTGGCGGCAGGGGCGCGTGGCCCGGGGCGAAGAAGCTGGCCAGGTCGGCGGCACCCCAGGGGTTCACCCGCCAGAGCGGCTCCACCTGCTCCAGGAGGGCGCCCGCGTGGTGGCCCGTGCCGGTGAGGGCCCGGCTCCCCTGGGCCAGCAGCGAGGGTAGGGCCAGGAGCAGGGCGATGGTAGCGGCCAGGGCCCAGGGGCGCCACGCGCGCGGGCGGCGCACCAGGGCGATCGCGCCCGCGCCCAGGGCCACGGCCGCACCCAGGAACGCCAGGTAGGGCCCGCACCAGGCCAGCAGGCCCAGGGTGAGACCGGCGGCGACGGGCCAGGTGCGTGGGGGAGGGGACCCCGCCGGGGCCGGCTGCAGCAGCAGCCCCGCCGCCACCGCCAGCAACCCCAGCGCCATGTCCTCGGAGAGCCCCGACAGCAGGCCGCCGGTGAAGATGGGCCCCATGGCCAGGACCAGCCCGCCCACCAGGGGATCGCCCCCGGCCCGCCGGGCCGCGAAGGCCCCGCCCAGGAAGGCCCCGGCCATGGCGGCCAGGGCGAGGGCGTCCCAGGCGAGCGAGGGGCCGCCGAGGCGGAAGAGAAGGGCGCCGAGCGCGGCGGGGAGGGGGTCGATCACGGGCCACTGTTCGGTGCCGAGCGCGAGGTCGGTCCCGGCGGGCCAGGCGGGCAGGGCCGCGCCGTGCCACCACCAGGTCCACAGGTGGCCCCAGACCTCGGCCCCACCCCAGGCCAGGAGCGGCTCGGGCCCCGACCAGATCAGGGGCAGGGCGGCCGCGGCCAGCAGGAGCAGCAGCAGCAGGGCGATGCGGGTGGGGAGGGAGAGCAGGGGAGGGGCTCCGAAGGCGGGGAACACGTATCCCCTTTCCTGGTGGCCTCGGGCCACGGGGCACCTCCCGTCGAGCGGCTTGCATTTCTGCTACCTATCAGAAATACTACCACCATGTTCCACGCCACCCGCCCTGTACTCGCCGAGGCCTTTCGCGACCGCGCCCAGCCCCTCGCTCGGCTGCGGCATCTCGCCGACCGCCTGGCGGCCGGATCTCCCGAGTGGTTGGCCGTGCTGGGGCGCCGAAAGGTCGGAAAGACCAGCCTCCTGCTGGAGTTCGAGCGCACCTGCCCGGACCCCGCGGTGCGCTTCGTGATCATCGACGCCTTCCAGCATGCCCCCATCAGCGTGGAGCTGTTCCGCCGGTACGCTGCTCGTGTGCTCGACGCCGCCTATGCCCGCGACGCGGGGATCTCCTTCGAGGCCCTCCTGGTGGCCTCCGCTGGCCAGTACCGCACCGCCGTGGCCGGCTCGGACATCCTCGAGCGGGTCCCGCGGGAGCTGCGCCCGGCCATCCTCGACCTGGCGGGGCTCCACCTCGACCAGGGGACGCTGTCGCTCCTGCTCGATCTCCCCGAGCGCCTCGCCCAGGCCGAGGGCTTTCGCGTGATCGCGGCCTGGGACGAGTTCCAGGAGATCGCCACCTGGTCGGGCCGCAGCCGCCCCGATGTGGACGTCCTGGCACTGATGCGGGCCACCTGGCAACGCCACGAGCGGGTCGCCTACGTCATCTCGGGCTCGGCGCCGGGCGTGCTGCGGGAGCTGGTGCACAGCTCGGACTCCCCCTTCTTCCAGCATTTCTCCATCCTGGAACTGGCGGAGATGGCCCGCCCGGACGCGATGGGCCTGCTGATCGGTGGCGGCGTCCCTGGACCGCTCGCAGAGCGCGCCGTGGAGGTGTTCGGCGGCCACCCTTTCTATCTCCAGCTCCTGGGTGATGAGCTCCTCCTCGGCAGCGCGCCGCTGGACGCCACCGCCCTCAAGGAGGCAACCCAGAACCTGCTCTTCTCGCGCACGGGGCGGCTGGCACTGTACTTCGAGCGCGAGTTCCACGCGCTGGTCGGAAAGTCGGCCCTGCTCGCACACCTGCTCGAGGCCCTGGCGAGCGCCGGGGCCGGTGGTGCGCGGCTCACCGACCTGGCCCAGTCCATCGGGTCTCCCTCGGGCGCGACGCGGGGGTACCTGGAGCGCCTCGGTGATGCGCTCACCCGCACCGACAGCGGGAGCTACCGGCTCGCGGATCCGGTGTTCGGCTTGTGGTTGCGCTGGCGGAGCCCCGCCGGCGCGGCAGTCCCGATGACCGTGCTCGGCAGCGAGGGCGAGCGGGCCGCGGCCACCGCGCTGGCCCGCCTGGGCTTCGATCTGGTCTATCAGAGCCGCGCTTCCCGCGGCGCTTTCGACCTGCTCGCCATCCGTGGCCCCCGGTCTCTGGGGGTGCAGGTCAAGCGATCGCCCCTGCCCCTTGTCTTTGACCACGAGACGTGGAGCCGGATGGAGACCGAAGGAGCGGTCCGGGGGTGGCGCTGGGTCATCGGGCAGGTCGGCCGCGATGGCGCGACGATGTGGCTCGATCCGGCACGCGCCCGCAAGCGGAAGACCGTCCGCCTCGACACCGCGGCGGCCATCGACAACCTGCTGCTGTGGTTGGGGTGAGGTCCATGTCTCCCTCCCGCCGCTGGTGGCTCCTCGCCCTGGTCGTCTGCCTCGCCCTGGCGCTGGTCGGCACCTGGCCGGTGTGGGTCCATCCCGGGCAGGGGATGCTCTGCGGGGTGGCCCACCCGGACTGCGCGGGCAACCAATGGCTGCTGGTGTGGGTGGCGGAGCGGCTCTCGCACCTCCAGGGCCTGCTGCACAACGACCGCTACTACTGGCCCGTGGGAGACGCCCCCTTCCTGGCTGGCAACGGAGGAGAGGGGGTCCTGTACCTGCCCTTCCACCTCGTGTTTGGCTGGCCGCTGGGGGCCAGTGTCTTCCTGGTGGTGCTGGTGGCGGCCAACGGGCTGGTCGCGGCCTGGGTCGCCCGGGGGGCGGGGGCCTCGTGGCCCGGGGCGCTCCTGGCGGCGGCCACCCTCGGCAGCGGGCCCTATGTCCTGCGCGAGCTGGGCGCGGGGCGCTTCTCCCAGGCCGATCTCGTCTGGTGCCTGCTGTTCCTGGGGGCCTGGCTGCGCCTCCCGCGTCGCCCGCGCTGGGGGCTCGCGGCGGGCGCCTTCCTGGCCGCGGCGGCGGCGCTGTACTGGTACTACGGCTTCTTCCTGGTGATCTTCGGCGCGTTGCTGCTCGTCGGCGTCGCCGTGGACCGCCGTCGGGAGGGAGCCCCGCTCCCCTGGGGCTGGCTCGCCGTCTTCGCCCTCGTCTTCCTGCTGCTCGTGGCCGGCCCCCTGGCCTGGTACCTGCACCACTGGCAGGCCCTGCCCGGCACGGGCGAGGACGCCTTTCCCCATCCCGAAGCCCTGCGCGACAGCCTGGATCCGGCCGTGCCCTTCCTGGTGCGCCAGGGTCGCTTCGTGGGCCAGGCCCTGCCCGCCACCGTGGTGCTGCTGGCTGGCTGGCAGGTGGTGCGGCTCGTCCGAGGCCGCAGCGACAGCCCCGGGCTCGACGCGGCGCTGCTCGCCTCCTGGGCCCTCTTCCTGCTGCTGGCCATGGGCCCGAAGCTCTCCATCCTCGGCCTCTCGCCGTTCCAGGCGCTCTACGGCCTGGCCGCGCCCCTGCGTCGCTTCTGGTGGCCATCGCGCCACATCATCGTGTGCGACATGGCCCTCGCCCTGCTGGCCGCGCGGGCCGTGCCCGCGCTGGGTCGCGCCGGGCGCGATGCGTTGCTGGGCCTCGGCCTGGTGGTGAGCGTGCCCCTGCTGCTCCTGCTCCAGGGCCCCGGGGTCCGGGCCCACAGCACCGCCCTGGCCTGGCCGCCTGCGTTCTACGCCGCCCTCGCCGCCGAGCCCGGCGAGGTGCTGCTGCAGTTGCCCATCTCGCCACGGGTGGCGGTCTCCCAGGCGCCGCTCCTGCTGCAGTTGGCCCACGGCAAGACCCTCCTGAACGGCCACGCGCCCTGGGTGGATCGCGTGCGCCCGCCGGCCTGGGACGCCTTCGTGGCGGAGAGCACGTTCCTGGCCGGCCTGCAGGCGGTGGAGGATGGGTCGCTGCAGGGGGATCTCACGTTCGATGGTGACGATCTGCGCGCGGTCCGCGGCGCGGGCCTGGCCCTGGTGGTGCTCGACCGCGAGCTGTACCCCCTGCAGCTGGGCGAGGCGGTGGCCCGGCAGCGCGCCGTGCTGACCACCCTGTTCGGCCAGCCGGAGGTCAGCGGCTCCGGGGCCTGGGCCTGGCGTCTGGATCACTGGACGGGCGCCACGCGCGTCCCGCTCGACCCCTGGACCTTCCCGCGGAGCGCAGCCCAGCGGGATGGCTCGGCGCCCATCGACGTGCGCACGCCGCCCAGCGCGGTCTTCGATCCGGTCCTGGAGCGCTGAAAGCCTCTGGTCGGGGGCGGTGCTATGGTGCGCCCTCTGGACTCCGGAGGCCCCTTTGGCGCGCGCGGCGGTTTCATGGCGGCCCCTGGTGGCGAGCGCGGCGCTCGTCGCGGTGGCCATCGGCCTGACCTGGCCCGCCTCGCTGCACCCGACCCGCTACGCCCTCGGTGGCCTCGAACGTCCCACCATGGACGGGGAGGTCTTCCTGGCGGACGTCATGCGCGACGCCCTGCTGCACGGCCACCCGCTGCGCTGGTTCGTCACCGATCTGGTCAACTACCCCTTCGGCCAGGACCTCGGGCCGCGGGTGGCCCACTCCTGGCAGCTCTACCTGGAGCTGCTGGCGGTCCTGCCGCTGGGGCCCCTCTTCGGGCTCGGGGTGGCCGGAGCCCTCCTGCTGGCCCTCAACGGGCTGGCCGCCTACGCGCTGGGGCGGCGGGTGCTTCGCGCGGACGCCCCCGCCTTCGTGGTGGGGCTCTTCTTCGAGCTCAACACCTACACCCAGGTGAAGCTCTCCCTGGGCTCGCTGCACAAGACCCACCAGTGCTGGCTGCCGCTGCTGCTGCTGGCGCTGCTGCACATGGCCGACAGGGCCACGCTGCGCTCGGTCCTGCCCGCGCTGGCGGTCCTCACCTTCGGCTACCTGTGCTACCCGGTCTACGCCTTCTACGCGCTGCTGTTCGCGGGCCTGTTCGTGGCCTGGGAGCTGGCGTCACGGCGTCGCTGGCGGCTGGCGGCGCTCGGCGCCCTGCTCGCCGTGGGCTTCGCGGGGGTCAACCTGATCATCGACCGGCTGCTGGGGTTCTCCGTGGGCGATGGGGAGACCATCGCGCCGCCGGTGGCCCCGCCCGCGTTCTTTCCCAACGGGACCTTCGACCTGCTGCACCCCTTGCACCAGATGCTGGGCCCGCCCACCGACCTGCCCATCGGGCTGTCCGTGATCGCCCTGGCCCTGGGCGGGGTGGCCCTCGCACGGCGCGGCGCCTCCCGGGAGTGGTTCCTGGCCGCGGGCTTCCTGCTGTTCCTGCTGCTGGCAGGGGGGCCGTGGGTCGGCTGGGAGGGGCACCCGGTGGAGATCGCGGGTGTGCCCCTCTACCTGCCCCACAGGCTGCTGCAGGCCATCCCGACCTTCTACGGCAGCGGCGTGGGCCTGTTCTTCCCGGTCCGGGCCCTGCCGGTGGCCATGCTGTGTCTGGCGCTGCTGGGCGGCTTCGCGGTCCAGCGGCTGGCCCGGCTGCTGGGTGTCCACGCCGGGGCGGTGGCGGCGCTGGTGGCGCTTCTCTACGTCGGCGAGCACCTGGTGCGCTTCCCCCGCATCACCCCCGCCGTCACCGGGCCCATCGTGCTGCCTGCGGTGCTCACGGACCTGGCCGCCGCCGACCCTGGGGCCGCCATCCTGCACCTGCCCCCGACCCGCGATCCGGGCGCCTGCCATCGCTACTGCCTCTACAGCAGCGCCGCCGGCATGAAGAGCGTGAACCCCTATGATCGCGAGGGGCTGTGGCTCGATGTCCCGACCTCGCGCAGCCCCGAGGGCGCGCGCCAGGAGTTCGTCGACCGGCTCCTCGCGGCCGATGTCAGGGTCATCATGGTCCACGGCGGGTACCGCGAGCCCGCCTTCCCGGCGGTGGACCTCGCCTGGCTGGAGCGCGCCCTGGCGGGCCCTGGAGATGTGCGCCGCGAGGGCCCGCTCACGGTCTATCACCTGCCCGAGGGGCTCTCGGTGGGCGGAGCGCGCCCATGATGCGGGCCGCGCGCTGGCATCGGGTCGGCGAGGGGGTCGCGGTGCTGCTGGCGCTCACCCTCCTGAGCCTCGGGGTGACCTGGCCGGCCGCGCTGCGCCTCGGGAGCGCGGGCGTCGGCGACGCCGGCCACCCCCTCTTCAACGGCGACATCTTCGTGTCCTGGGTGCTGGAGCACAGCTTCACCCACGGCAACATCCTGCGCTGGTTCCACACGGATCGCGTCAACTTCCCGGTGGGCGAGCAGCTCTCCGCCTCCATCGTCCACTCCCTCAACCCCTACCTCTCCTTCCCCTTCTACGCCCTGTTCCGGCCGCTGGCGGCCCACAACCTCGTGAGCCTGCTGGTGCTCGTGCTCAACGGCGGGGCCGGCTACCTGGCGGGCCGGGCCCTGCTGCGCTCCCGCGGTGCCGCGGCCGTGACCGCGGTGCTGATGGCGTTCAGCCCCTACACGCTGCTCAAGATCGGGATGGGCTCGATCCACAAGTCGCTGGTGGCCTTCCTGCCCCTCGCGCTCTGGGGCCTGGTGGCCCTGTCCCAGCAGCCCAGCGCGGCGCGCGTGGTGCTGGCTGCCCTGGGGCTGCAGCTCGTGTACCAGCAGTACCCCCTGTACGGGCTGTACGCCCTGCTGTGCGTGCCCTTCGTGATGGCCTGGGACCTCTGGCAGCGGCGACGGGTCGCGGCGCTGCTGCCCTGGGCCGCGCTCGGGGTGGTCTTCCTCGGCCTGACCTGGGCCTCCGACCTGCTGCTGGGGCTGTCCGGCACCTTCGGCAACCTGGCGTTCTCCTGGAGCGCGCCCGCCCTGCCCGACGCCAACGGCTACTTCGACCTGCTGCATCCGCTGCGCTTCGAGCTGCCCGCGCCCACCGGCCTGCCCATCGGGCTGTCGGCGGTGGCGCTGCTCGCCCTGGGGGCCGTGGCCCTGCGGCGTCCCGGGCCACCGCGGGTGTGGATGGCCCTGGTGCTCGCCTTCACCGTGCTGTCGGCGGGTCCCTACCTGATGCTGGGCGCGGATCCCCTCCTGGTGCGCGGGCACCCCGTGCCGCTGCCCTACTGGATCATCGAGTTCCTGACCCCCCAGACCTACGGGCGTCCCCTGGTCTTCCCGCTGCGCTGCCAGGCCGTGGTGGCCACCGCCCTGGCGCTGGGCAGCGGCGCCTTCGTGGCCTGGGTGGGCGCGGCGCTGCCCCGGCGCCGGCGCGCGCTGTGGGCGGCCGGCTTCCTCGCGCTGTACGGCGCCGAGTGCTTCCTGCGCTTCCCGGAGATCTTCCCCGTGCCTGTGGTCCAGGCCGACAGCCCATCCTTCTTCGCGGACATCGCCGGTGAGGACGGCGGCGCGCTGCTGCACCTGCCCATCGCACGGCGCGACCAGCGCGGCCTCTCCCACCGCTTCTGCTTCCTCTCGGCCGTGGCCGACAAGCCCATGATGAACGCCCACGAGGCGGGCTCGCCCGTGGTGGTCCAGTTCCCCCTGGACAGCGACGAGCCCACCCGCAGGGCACGGGCCCTCACCGACCTGGCGCGCGCGGACGTGCGCTGGATCGTGCTGCACCGCGCGCTGATGACCGGCGGGCAGCCTCCCCTGGACCTCGCGCAGTACGACTGGCTGCTGGCGGCCTGTGGCCCCCCGGTGTTCGACGCCGAGGGCGTCGTGGTGTACCGGGTGCCGGTCGAGTGAGCGCTGCCATGCCCCCTCGCGTCCTGCTCGTCCACGCCAACCCGGCCGTCACGGCCAGCCCCGTGCCGCCCTACGGGCTGGAGCGGGTGGCGCGGGCGTTCGAGCTGGCGGGCTGTGTCGTGGAGCTGTGCCTGCCCTTCGAGGAGCCCGACCCGGGCGCGACCCTGGCCGCGGCGCTGGAGCCTGGGCCTGCACTGGTGGGCATCGGGATGCGCAACCTCGACGACGCCCTGGTGGTGTGCGGCCCGGAGGGCGCGGGGGCGCTGGACCTGACCTGCTGGCTCGACGACGTGCGGCCCCTGGTGGGCCAGGCCGTGGCCGCGGTCGGGAGCGGGCGCGTGCTGCTGGGGGGCGCGGCGCTGTCCGCAGGGGCCAGACAGATCGCGGCAGCGCTCGGCCTGCGCTGGGCCATCCAGGGTCCGGCGGACGATCTCTGCTGGCGCATGGGGCGGGCCCTGACGCGGGGCGAGCCGCCCTTCGCCCTGGAAGACCCCCGGCTGGTGGACGCGGCGGGGCCCGCGGGGGCCGCCGCGTGCCTGCCGCCCGACTGGCGCCAGCCCCCG
>JBDRKM010000260.1:0-3134 GCA_043814015.1 Pseudomonadota bacterium | reverse complement strand
CCCCCAGCCCGCCGCGGGTGCGCCGCCCCGCCGCGCCCGCGGCGCCGCCTGCGGCAGCCTCGGGCCAGGTCGCGGTGACCGGCGACGCGGAGGTCGTGGTCCTGGTGTCCGCCGCCGGTCGGTTCCCGCCGGGGGAGATCCCTGCCGGAAGCTACACGGTCGAGGCCCGTTTTCCCGGACGCGGCCAGGTCCAGGCGGGGCGCGTACAGGTGGCGGCCGGCGCCAGCGTGAAGCTCAACTGCGACTCCGGCTTCGCCCTGTGTCGAGAGACGCCATGAGGAGCGCCCTCGCCCTGCTGTGGCTGTCCGGCTGCACCTGGATCTCCCAAGGGGAGTGGTCGCAGGCCGCGGATCGCGACGGCGATGGCTACCCGGCCAGCGAGGCAGGCGGCACCGACTGTGACGACGCCAACCCGGCCGTGAACCCGGGCGCCGCCGAGCACTGCGACGGCTACGACGAGGACTGCGACGGCGAGATCGACGAGGACATCGCGGATCTTCCGGTCTTCTACCCCGACGCCGACGGCGACGGGCACGGCGTCCCGGGCGAGGCCGTCACCGCCTGCGCCGCCCCTGAGGGCTACGGCGAGGGCAGCGACGACTGCGACGACGCCGATCCGGGCGTCTACCCAGGGGCCCCGGAGTGGCTGGACGGCGCGGACCAGGACTGCGACGGCGTAGCGGACGATCTGTCCCTGCCGGCCTCGGCCGACTGGGCCCTGTGGGGCAGCCAGGGGGACCGGGCCGGCGAGTCCTCCTTCGCGCGGGCCGATCTGAACGGCGACGGCCACGCCGACCTCGTGGCCGTGCTGCCCAAGGGGGGCGAGGGTGTGGGCACCGTCGGGCTCTGGTGGGGCGGGGGCCTCACCCTCGCGGGCGAGGACGACCCCAGCACCTGGCAGCCCGATCTCCAGATCGACGGTGGTGAGGGCTCCCAGGGCCTGTGGGCACTGCCGGGTGATGGCGCCCTCGATGGCGAGGCCGACACCCTGGTGCTCCTCACCGAGGAGAGCGGTGAGTCCGTCTGCAAGCTCTACTTCGGGGCCGGTCTGCCCGGCTCGGGGAGCCTGGATGCCAGCGCCGCCGACGTCACCCTGCTCGCCTGCGGCGACCACGACCCCTCCAGGGTGGCCTGGGGTGGCGATCTCGACGGCGACGGCTGCGCCGACCTGCCGGCGCTCTCCGAGGCATCCTCCTCCCTCGCGGTCCTCGCGGGCCGCACCAGCGCCCACTGGAACCGCCTCGACGGCCGCGACGTCTTCGACGAGGCCGAGCTGGTCGTCGGCGCCGCGGAGCTGTCCGCGCCCCTGTGGGTGCGGCTGGAGGGCGATCTCGACGGCGACGGGCTGGGCGATCTGCTGGTGGGCGCGCCCGCGACGGGCGGGGCCTGCCTGGTCACCTACGGTGGAGAGGGCCTGCTCGGCGGCGGCCCCACCCTCACCTTCCCTGCCGATGCGGACGCGGTGTTCGCGGGGCTGTACCTCGGCGCCCCCCTCACCAGCGCGGCGGATCTCGACGGCGACGGCCGCGCCGAGCTGCTGGTGGGCACCCCCGGAGAGGGCGAGATCCTGGTCTTCGTGCCGGGGACGGATCGCTGGAGCGGCGCGCTAGATCCGGAGCAGGAGGCCTTCGCCACCTGGCGCGGTGGCATCGAACTCCAAAGTACCGACGTGGGGCTGTCAAGCGGCCCCGACGTGGATGGCGACGGAGAGCCCGATGTGCTCGTAGGAGGCGTGCGTGACACCAACGCCTGGCTGGTCCTCGGGCCCATAGAGGCTGGCCGCGCCGATCTCAACGACCTGGCCGCCGCCACGATCACGGGGTTGCAGGACGGGGAGGGCGTCTCCCTGGCCTGGGATCTGGACGGCGACCTCCATGGAGAGGTGCTGCTCGCAGACCCCTACCGCCCGAGCGATGCCGGTTACGGCGCGCTCTACTTGCTTTACGGCTTCCGGTAGGCCCATGCCCGCACGCCGCGCCCCCACCGTGGACGCTGGGCTGCTGCAGGCCCTGCTGGCCGAGTGGCGCTCCATCAACGACCACCTGCTCCTGGGCGCGCTCACCCCTCCCGTCATGGGGCTCTCCGACGACCGCGTCCGCCTGGGGCGCTGGGAGCGCGTCGGCCGCGCCATCCACCTCTCCCGCGCCCTGGTGCTGGAGAAGCCCTGGGGCATGGTGCGCGCCGTGCTGGCCCACGAGGTGGCCCACCAGTACGTGGACGAGGTCCTCGGTGTGCGCGACGAGACCGCCCACGGCGCCGCCTTCCATCGCACCTGCGAGCGCATGGGCATCTCGCCTGCGGCCCGCGGCGCGCCCGCGCCCCTGGAGGAGCCGCGGGCGCTGCGCCGGGTCAGGAAGCTGCTGGCGCTGGCCGAGAGCCCCAACGAGCACGAGGCGCGCCTCGCGGCGGCCCGCGCCCGGCGCCTGATGCTGGAGCACAACCTGGAGGCCCAGCTCGCGGCCACGCCCCAGCGCTACGCCACCCGCCAGGTGGGCGAGGTCCGCGGGCGGTTCTCGGCCCACGAGAAGATCCTCGGGGGGCTGCTGGCGCAGCACTTCTTCGTCCAGTGCCTCTGGATGACGGGCTTCGACGTGCGCACCGGGAGACCCGGCCGCTACCTGGAGCTGTCCGGCACCCCGGAGAACCTGGACATGGCCGCCTGGGTCCACGCCTTCCTGCTGGAGACGGGCGAGCGCCTGTGGCGCGACCACAGGCGCGCCGCTCGCCTGCAGGGCGACGGGGAGCGCCGCCGGTTCCTGGCGGGCGTCATGCTGGGCTTCGACGAGCAGCTCCGCGGCCAGGCGGAGGCCGACCGGCAGGCGGGGCTCGTCTGGGTGGGCGATGGCGGCCTGGACGACTTCTACGCCCGCAGCCACCCACGGGTTCTCACCCGCCAGGGCCCCCGGGTCCGCACCACGGACGCCTTCCACGAGGGCAGGGCCGCGGGGCGCGACATCGTGCTGCGCAAGCCCGTCACCGCGAAGTCCGTGCGCGGCCGCCACCTGATCGGCGGGGCGCGCTGATCTACTAACGACGATTTTGCGCGTACCACGCGCAAAATCGTCGTTAGTAGATCACACGCCGTAGGCGCGCGCGCCAATAGGGCGCGGGGAGGGGGGAGCGCCAGCGGTGCG
>JBDRKM010000259.1:0-4693 GCA_043814015.1 Pseudomonadota bacterium | reverse complement strand
GGCCTACGTGCTGGAGAGCGTGTACGCCTACGGAGACGGGCGCCTCCTGTCCGACGAGGAGCGCTGGCGCTATGCGGGCGGCATGGGGAGCGGGCGCGCCCAGGGCCCGGGCCGGCCCACGGTGTTCAGCCGAACCTTGCTTCCCACGGCCTCCTTCCGCACGGGAGAGGGCCCCGACGCGCGTGTGCCCCCGCAGCCCCCGCTCCTGGAGGCCATCTACGCGACAGCCGGGGACTCCGTGACCCTTCAGGTCACCATGGAGGATCCGCCAGTTCTCGCCGAGGGCGACCTGCTGGCCTTCGAGGTGAAGGGCCAGGGCATCGTGTGGCGAAGCCCCCACGAGGCGTGGCCAGCCGACATCGCCCCTCCGCAGGAAGGGAACCCGCAACGCATCGGGGCAGTCGGCGATGGCGCGTGCTCACAGGATGTGGTCCACATCGACGCGTCCGAGGCGCCCGAGGTCCGCACCCTCGCCATCTCCGTCTCGGGGACGGTGTCGGCGAGAGGCCCTTGGGCGCCCGCGGTCCGGCGAGGGGGGGACGGACACCCCGCGGGATCCCCCGCCCGGCGCGGGGAGACGACCTACCCCTGGTTGGTCGAGGCTTTCTTCGCTCCGCCCCTCCAAGAGGCCCCTGCGCTGCTTCCCGAAGGTCCGCCCGGCTGTCCCCACGGCCTGCTCCCCACCGGCACCTCCGTCCTGCCAGACCACCGTTGGAACCAGGGTGTCGACGGGCGCGGTTTCGCGCTGGTGGGCGAGCAGGGTTGGCTCATCGTGGGGGGTCAGGAGGAGCGGGAGGCGTCCCTCGCCCTGCTCGACGCACAAGCCAAGCCAACCCAGGTGATCCCGCTCGGCGATCGACGCGCCGTGGCCCGGCCGGTCCGGGGCGATCCGCCCGTGGTGCTCGCGGCCCGAGAGGACCCCGGGCGCATCCGGGTCTGGCGCCCGGGCGGCGGCACGACCCCCGGGTGGGAGCGCATCCTCGCGGAGGGTGAGCTTGGATCGGGTCCGTTCATGGTGACGGGCGGCGACCGGGTCCTGGTGGGCTGGACGCGGCCACGGAGGGTGGGAGAGCTCCGGGAGTCCTGGCCCTTCTGGGCGATCCTGGACGCCGGGACGGGGCGCACCGTCGGCCTGGGTGACCTCGGCGACTTCGGCCCCGTCACGAGCGTGGAGGCCCTCGGATGGGATGGGCGAGGGTTCCTCCTCCAGTGGGACTGGGTCCGCGGGACTGCGGCCTCCTCGGGCCAGGTGGCGGACCTTTCGGGAGGGCCGGAGGAGGGGGCGTGGTTCGCCCGCGTCAGCCCGGAGGGCGGCCTCGAGGCTCCGCTACGGCTGCCGAGCGCCCGGCGGGCCCAGCAGATCCTCCCCACGTCGGACGGGTGGGTCGTCGCCTGGTATGGAGATGGGATGCTGGAGGTGGCCTGGCTCGACGCCCGGGCGGAGATCGTCTCCGGCCCGTGGGTCCTCGGCGCGGGGGTCATGGAGGGCTTCCAGGACATGGCCACCCATGGAGACCTCGTCGCCGTCACGGGGGGCGGCCGCTACGGCGCCGACGCGGTCGTCGTGGTCCTGGACCGCGAGGGTCGCATCTCCCCGCCCGCGAGGCTCGGAGGCGGCCTGCCCGCCCTGGACCCGCTGATCGAGGCCTCCGCTGACGGGTTCCTGGTGGCCCACGGGACGTCGCTCTACCCCTACCAGCCCTGGGTCGTCTCCCTCGAACGCCTCGAATGTCGCACGGACAGGCCCCTCGGGCCGCCCCCGCTCCTGGCGCCGCCAGGGAGGGAGTCCCCGTGAGCCTCGCCAGCCTCGCGCTGATCCTCTCCGCCTTCGCCGGGGACACGCCCCCAGGGCCTGCACCCCTCCTCCCGGCGGCGCTTCCCGACAGCGTGCGGCTCCGGCCAGACGGTGCCGTGGACATCTGGCTGGATGGCCGGCGGTGGACCCGCTCCCTCTCGGACGGCGCGTTCCTCGACGGAGAGACCACCGCGTGGAAGCTCGCCGGCGGCTGGGAGGTGGACGGCCCCACGGTGCGACGGGACGGGCAGGTCATGGACCGGCTCTCCGGTCGCCTGCTCGGTGCCAGCGTCGCGCCGGACGGGCTCTGGCTGCGGGACGAACGTGGGTTGTTCCTGGCGGGCCAGGCCGAGCGGATGATCAAGGTTCGCGGAGGGCAGGACGTGGCGTTCACGCCCTTCGCAGGTGGTGTCGCCATCGCCCGGCGCGATGATGTGCGCGTCCTGGACGGCGAGCATCACCGGCGCTGTCTGGCCCCGGGCCGCGCCCACGGGTTGACCGCGAGCCCGGATGGGAGCGCGCTGCTGCTGCTCGGGCCCGAGGGCATCGCGGTTCGGGACGCGCGGTGCCACCTCGTGGCGGGGACTCCCATCACAGGCGTGGACTTCGGCTTCATCGACACCGAACGCCTGCTCGTGGTCGGCCCGGCCGGTGAGCTGATCGTCCTCGGCTGGCCGTCCCTGGAGGTCGTCCACCGCACGGCTCCCAGCGTGGACGAAGGCTGGGAGCTGGCCCAGGGGCCGGCCGGGCCTGTCTTCACGAGGGACACCTGGGTCTTCGATCCCCAGCAGGGAACGACGGTGACGCTCCCACGGGGCTCGCTGATCCTGCGCGAGCGGGGGCTGGCCGTCTCCCCGCTTGGAGCCGCGATCCAGGTGTCGGACCTGGCGGGCGGCGCACCGCGCTCCCTGCCCGCCGACCTCGAGGGAGACCCCTCCCTGGCTGTGGTGGACGGTGCGCGCATCGCCGTCACCGATGGGTTCACCGTGGTCCAGGCCTCGCCGGACGGCGGGTTCGATCGATGGGAGATCGGGGGTCCGGTGCGTGCCCTCCGGCTGCTCCCGGATGGTTCGGTCATCGCGGAGACCAGGGGGCTGGAACGGATGATGCTCCGCCCGGGGACGCCCACGCCGTCCCCCGCCCCGTTCACGGCATACGCCGAGGATCTCATCCTGCCAGATGGAGGTAGGTTGCACCTCGCCTTTGGTGAAGGTGGCGCTCCGCGGGCCATCCAGGCCGCCTCCGGCCCCGCGCAGGTCTTCGACTCGGCGACGCTGGCCGCCCTCGGCCTGGCCATCCCCGTCTGGTTCGAACAGGCCGCCCTCTCGCCGGATGGGAGCCTGCTCGCCGGGCTCGCCAAGGGGAAGGTCCGTGCCTTCGAGGTCGCCACGGGGCGGGAGCTCTGGTCCGCCGACGCGGTCGAAGAACCGACCGACCTGGAGGTGTTCGAGACCTTCCTGCTGGTCGAGGGGAGGAGGGAGACCCGGCTGCACGATCTCTCGACGGGTGATGTCCGGTGGACCGTGGCCCCCGTGTCGGACCCGCGGTCGAACACCAGGAGCGCCATCACGATCCGGTCGGCCTCGGGGATCTGGCGGAGCGATGCCTGGGGCGGCGCTGCTCCCCTCCCCGCCTGGACCGGCACGGCGCCGGTGCTCTCTCCCCCGAGCCCCGGTGAGCCCATCGCGCGCCGTGTGGACGCCTCCTCCCTCGCCGACCGGGCCGCCCAACTGGGCCCCCTGCGCTCACTCCCCGCCCTGGTGGAGCGCGACCTCTGCGAGCATGGCTACGCCGGCGATGCGCCGAGGGTCTCGGGCTGGCTGGCGACCCATTGCACGGCGCAGCCGAGCGCGGCCCCCGAGTCGTGGCCCGGCACGGCCGAGGTGGGCGGCGAACCCGATCCGGTCCCCCAGCGGCTGCGTCCGGGCCGGTGGCTGCTGGGCCGACCCCGTGCGTCATTCCGAGCGATCCTGCATCGTCTCCTCCCCTTCATCGATCCCGGGGACGCGCGGGGACCGGACGATCCGACCGGGCTCTCCCGCTGGCTGCTGGGACGCCCGAGCGTCATCGTGTACGGGCCGATGTCGGGCCTCCCAGACCGCGCCCCCCGAGGAGTGCGGCTGGTGCGCCTGGTGGTCGGCCCGCCCGGTCCCGAGCGGCAGGGCGAGAACATCCTCTCGACCCCCGAGATCGAAGACCTGCTTGGGCTGGGGCCCGGTCCAGGGGCCCTGATCCTCGGGGCGACCGGCCGCCTGCTCGCGCGCGGTTCTCCCGACGACATCCTCGGCCTCGCGGAGCGCGCCGGCCTCGAAGAGGTGGAGGATCTCCCCACAGAGACCCTCACGCCAGCCTGGACGTACCAGGCCCCGGCCGCGATCGAACGGCTCGTCGCGCTCGCCGGTGGCGATGTCCTCGTCGCCACCTCCCGCTCCTTCGCCGTGCTGTCGAGGGACGGGGAGGTCCGCTGGACCGACGCCGTTGGCGCCGAGGACGTCCAGGCGGGTCAGGGGACCGTGCTCGAGACCTCAGGCGACCGGGTCGTCGCCCGCGCCGCCGCCGATGGCTCGGTGCGCTGGCGTCGTGCCGCGCCGCTCACCGCGTTCGACGGGCGCCAGGTCCGCTTCGGCCCTGCACGGGCACCCTCGGAGGTCGTGGATCTCTCCACGGGCCGTTCCCTGGACGCAGGCGGGCGGGCCCCGCTCGTGGTGGCCGAAGAGGCGTGGTCCCGCGTCCCCGGCGGATGGTGCCGGTCTTCGCTGGACTGTGTCGAGGACGACCCCGCGGCGACCTTCTGGATCGATGGGAGGTCGGCTTGGTTGGGGGCGCACCATCCTGGCCCGCGCCACGCTCGCCAGGCAGGCAGCACGGATCGAACCCTGACGGGCGACGGTTGGAGCC
>JBDRKM010000258.1:0-16172 GCA_043814015.1 Pseudomonadota bacterium | reverse complement strand
CTCCGCCCGCAACCCAAGGGGAGGCTGGAGGCTGGAGGCTGGAGGCTGTAGGCCGGACACGGCGCGCGGATCACCTGTTCGTCCTCCGCCGCGGTCCGCTGGGCTATCGTCTCCGGTCTCCGGTCTCCGGTCTCCGGTCTCAGTCGCGGTCCGCAGGACTCCAGCCTTTCGCGCCTGGCGCGCGGACTTTCGCGAGTAGTAGTTCAGGCCAGGAGCAGGGCCCAGCCGACGATGACGAGCACGCCCAGCAAGACCAGGAAGACCAGGCAGCCAAACACCAGGGAGAAGCCGCAGCCCCACAGCAGCTTGCCGACGCGGCGGCGGGCCTCCTCCTCGGCGAGTTGTCCGGCGCTCTTGCCGCTGAAGATGACATTGTACAGGGGCCGGGGGAGCTTCTGGCGCGCGAAGCGGAGCACGCGCCTCATGAGCGCGCCCTTGGCCATGTCCTTCGCGCCCTCGGTGAGAGAGTCCCTGGCGGCTTCCGTGGGTGTGGGGGGGAGGGGAGTGCTCATGGTGGCGGAGTGTAGCACAGCATCGAGCGCTGGGTTTGTCCCGAAGCCTCGGACACAGAGGCATCAGCTTTCAGGTATCAGGTTTCAGCAAGCACCTTCCTCGTGAGTCACCCGGCTCGGGTGTGTTCACCCGGCGGGTGAAGTGCGCTGATGCCGGCTGCCGCTCGAAAGAGCTGATAGCTGACCGCTGATACCTGACGGTTTCGTCGGCGCAGCCGACGAATCGGGTCCTCGCCCACGATCGTGGGCTTCGCCGCCGAGGCGGCCTGAAGAAGCGGCTGGGCGTCGTCTGGGGCTCACTCCGCGGTCGCGCTCTGTCCGGAGGCCTCCTCGACCTGCTCCAGCAGGGCCTGCGCCTCGGCTCCACCGGGGTTGTTGCGGAGGGAGATCTCGAGCAGCCGCCTGGCCTCGGCCCAGTCACCCTGCCCCATGCGCAGACGCGCCAGGCCGTTGTACTTGCGGTACTCGATGTCCGGGTTGAGCTCGATGGCCTTCTCGAAGGACCGCTCGGCCTTCTCCGTGCTCCCCTGCCGCAGGTAGGCCATGCCCATGCCCTCGTAGGGACAGGAGTAGGAGGCCGGGGCGAGCTCCGCCGCGCGCTCCTGAAGGCGGGTCGACTCCACGGTATCCCCCCTGTTGTAGGCCACGAGCCCCAGGAGCGAGAGGGCCTGCCGGTTGTCACCGTCTCGCTCGAGCACGCGCTCGAAGCAGCGGGCAGCCTCGTCGAGGCGGCCCTGGGGGATCAGGGCGTTTCCCTTGCCCAGCAGGGCGAGCGAATCACCGGGCGCGTAGAACAGCACGCGCTCGAAGGAGGGGATGGCATCTTCGAAGCGACCCTCGTTGCCCAGGCTCCAACCGACGCCCAGGGCCGCCATCCGAAACAGCACCCACTCGTAGCGGGAGGGGCTGAACAAGCCCCGGTCGATCCCGCTCTCGAGCTCGGGCAGCAGGGGTTCGAGCAGCCCACGGGCCTGCGCGGGCTGGTTTCGACCCAGCAGGACGTGCGCCTCGAGCAGCCTCAGCCCTGGCCCGTCCGCGCCGAGCTCCCTGAGCTCGGTCACGGTGGTCTCGACCCCGTCCTGCTCGTGCCTGAGCAGCTGCAGCAAGCCGGAGACCACGAGCTGGCGCTCGGTGCTCCGGATCGCCTGTGCACGTTGGATCGCCCTGTGGGCTCGACCGTATTCCTCCAGGTCGAAGGCCAGCAGGGCGCGCTCGAACCAGGCCTCTGGCGGCTGCTCGGCGCTCGCGTCCCCCGCCTCGATCTCCTCGACGATGCGCCCCCGCAGGCTGCGAGCCTCGGCCGAGTCGACGACGGCCAGGGCACGGTCACAGTAGGTGAGCGCCTCCTTGTGACGACCCGCGAGGAACAGACCGCGCGCGGCGCGGAAGAGCAGCTCGTGGCTGCCCTCGATCTCGGCGGCCTGCAGCGCCAGCTCCAGCGCCGCGGCCTCGTCGCCTTCGGAGAGGTAGAGCTGGCCGAGCGCCAGGTGGCTGCACGCCACGAGCTCCTCCCGAGGGGCAGCCTGGGAACCATCTCCCCCCAGGCCCACGGCCTGCTCCAGTGAGTGGCGGGCCGCGGCGGCATCGCCCCTGTTCTGTTCGATGTCGGCCAGCACCGCCACAGCGCTGAAGTAGACGGCTTGCCGCTCGGGAGCCGCGGCCAGATCGTCCACCAGGCTCCGGGCGACCTTCGCGGCCTCGTCGAAGCGGCCGAGCTTCAGCAGGTCGGAGGCCTCGGCCAGGCGCGCGTTGGTGTTCGTGGGGTCGCGGGCCGTGACGCTCCGGCTGAACTCCAGCGCCTGCTCGTGCTCCCCCATCAGGACATGGTAGTTCTCGAGGGCCAGCGCCGTCTCGGGGCTCTCGGGATCGAGCCGCAGGGCCTCGAGGAGCAGCGCGTGCGCTCGCTCGTCGTGGCGCGTCCGAAGCCCCTGGGTCTTCCCCGGAGGACGCTCGAGGTGCAGCAGCAGCAGCCCCAGCTCACGCTGCACCACCGGCGAGCCCGGGCAGCCCGCCAGCAGCTCCTCGAGCTGGGACACGACCTCCTGCTTCGCTCCGGGCAGGTCGGGATCCTGCTCGTCCAGCCAGCGCACGGCCTCCAGGGCGGCCTCGGCCGCCGTGGAGACACAGCGGTCGTCGGACTGCACATCGCTCCTCCCCAGATCGCAGCCCGCAGCCACGACACAGGCCAGGATGAGCCCGGGAACCGAAGGGATCGCAGGAGGATTCGACATGAAGGTGATCCCTGGGGAGGTGCGGCCACGGATGAACACGGCTGCGCGGGCCACAGCCCCTCACGTTGGTAGCCCCTGACGGCTACCTGAGGCGATCGTTCACCATCCAGACCAGGTCGTGGCCCACCGTGTCGGCGTCCAGCTCCCACAACATGGCGCCGCCCAGCCTCTCCTCGACGATGTAGTCGAGCTTGTGGCCCACCGACTCCTCATCGTCATAGCTGATGAACACGCGCTGGCTGGGGCTGTAGAGCCAGGGCACCATGGCCTCGTCGTGCCAACCCCGGGTCCAGTCGTCCTTGTCGAGGTAGTTGGCGATGAGGTCTGCGAAATCGAAGACGCCTGGCTCCCATGTGCCGAGGCTGGAGGGCCCGCTCGCCAGTTGGTAGAGGCCGTCGTCGGTCTCTCCCGCAACGTCGCAGGCTCGGCCGTAGAGTGGTATTCCAATGACGATCTTATCGCCGGGCACGCCGGCTTCGAGGTAGGCCTGCACTGCCGCATCGACGTTGTAGGAGGCGTTGTTGGCATGGGGCGAGTCGCTGGTGGGGTAGAGCGGCGAGTTGAAGCCCGTGGTCGCGTCCCAGCCGCCGTAGAAGTCATAGGTCATGATGTTGAGCCAGTCCACCTGTTCGGCGAGCTCGACGGGTTGGACGTGCGCGATCTTGTCGTCGCCCGAAGGCGCTGCGATGGTCAGCAGGTGGCCACCGTCCAGAGCGTCGAGCTGGTCCCGGAACTGCGCCATGAGCAGGGTGAAGTTCTCGGTGTCCTCCGGGCGCCCGGTCGTGAGCCCACCCTCCACCGGGTACTCCCAGTCCACGTCGATGCCGTCGAAATCGTAGGTCAGCATCAGGTCGACGCAGGACGACACGAAGGACGCTCGGGAGGCCTCGGTCAGCGCCACGTCGGAGAAGTTGGATGACAGGGTCCAGCCACCCAGGCTCATCATCACCCGCAGGTCGGGGTACGCTTCGCGTAGCTCCATGAGCTGGGCGTAGTTGCCGCCGTCCTTCTCCAGCGCGGCCCAGGCGTCGTAGGGCTGGCACTCGCCGTCCGCGGTCACGTCGATGAACGCGTAGTTGATGTGAGTGAGGGCGTGGGCGGGGATGTCCGCCACGTGGTAGTCGCGGTCGTAGACTCCCCACTCCACGAACCAGCCGATGACGCGCTGCTCGGTGTCGGTGTCGGTGTCGGTGTCGGTGTCGGTGTCGGCGTCCGCGTCGGCACCGGTGTCGCCGTCATCGGCGACGCAGGTGTCACCCTCCAGATGGGTTCCCTTGCCGCACTGCACGTCTCCCGTGGAGCAGCCGACGGCGAGGAGAAGGTTCAGGACAGCGATCATCACGGCCTCCATGTGGAAATCCGAAAATAACCCATCGCGACCGGGGGGGGAGGCGATCATCGTCGGCCCGGATCTGGCACGGCGCTTGCTGTTGGGATCGTAGTGATTTTCGGGGGCACCCGCGGCCACAGGCCGGCGGGTCGGCGTTGTACCTGCGAGACCGCAGGTTTCGTCGGCACGAACGCCGACGAGTAGCCCCGCGGCCGGAGGCCGACGGGGCTACTCGACATACCCCAACGCCCGCAGCGCCTCGAGCTCCCCTTCATCCTCCTCCGTGACCGCCAACCGCGCCGCCATGGTGTCCCGCGGCACGATCACGATCCCCGGCTCGAAGTGCATGCTCGTACCGTTGAAGGTCTGCTCCCCCTGCAGAGAGGACAAGGGCCGCTGCATGCCGTCCGCCTCCAGCCTCATGCTGCGGGGCTCCTCTTCTCCGAACAGCACGTAGATGTGCCCGTTGGCGCGCTCGCCGGGCTCGATGCGGACGCGGGTGCCGTCCTGGGAGAGGCTGACCGTGGCCACCTGCTCGGGCGTGGCCCGGGGGCTCTCGCCCCACTCGATGTTGGCGCGGCGCGTGCGGTCCGCCTCGGGGTCGATGATGCCCGCCTCGGCCACGGGGACCGGGAAGACCAGCTCCACGGGCTGGCCGCGGCGGCCCTGCAGGCGCACCCGCAAGCCTGGGCCCACGGGCCAGCCGGTGGCCTGGGCCAGGCGCGCGCGCCAGGCGGGCAGGTCGGCGGCGCGCTCCGCGGCGAGATCGCGCTGCTCGCCAGGGTCCTCGGCGAGGTCGTACAGCTCCTCGGCGCCGCTGGCGGTCTGCAGGATGTACTTGCCACGCTGCTGGATGACTCCCCAGCGCTCGCGGTCGTACATGAGGTAGCCGACGTGCAGGGGGCGGGCGTCCAGGGCGGCCAGCAGGGGGGGCTCCTGGGCGGCGCGGGCGGGGTCGAGCAGGGGGGCCAGGGAGGTGCCGGCCATGGGGGGCTGGCGTTCAGGGGGCACGCCCAGCAGCTCGTAGAGGGTCGGGGCCAGGTCGATGAGGCCCGCCAGGGCCTGGATACGGTGGGGGCCCTTGGCCCAGCCACCCGGCGGGCGGACCCACAGGACGGTGTGCACCAGCTCGTCGTAGAGGGTGTGGTTGTGCTCGAAGCCGCCGTGCTCCCACAGCTCCTCGCCGTGATCGGAGTGCACAATCACCAGGCTGCGCCCGGGCAGCTCGTCGATGGCGGCCAGCAGGCGCCCGAGCTCGTGGCTCATCCAGCGCACCTCGCCGTCGTAGCGCGCCTGGATGAAGTCCTTGTGGACCTCCGTGAGCTTGCCCGCCCGCTGCATGCGCGCGATGTCCCAGCGGTTGAACATGCGGTTGAAGGTGACGGGGGGCTGCTCCTCCACGTACAGGTTCTTGTAGCGCCCAGGGGCGTCGTAGAAGATGTGCGGATCCATGATGTGGACGAAGAGCGCGCTGTCTGCGGTCTCGTAGCGATCCAGCCAGGCGAGGGCGCGGTCCACCTGGGCGTCGGCCTTGGCGCCGTTGTCGTAGTACCAGGTGTCGAAGCCGTCGCTGAAGCCGAAGCGGGGGACCAGGTGCACGTTGGCGGAGAGGCCGCCGGTGACGAAGCCCTCGCCGCGCAGCACCTCGCCGAAGGTGGGGGTGTCCATGGCGGGCAGGGGGTAGGCGCCGGTGAAGGCGGTGCGGAAGGAGGGCTTGGTGCGCGGGGCCGGGGCGTAGGCGTGGTCGAAGACGTAGGCCCCGCCGGCCCAGGCGTCGAGCTCGGGGGAGGTGTCCCGTGCGTAGCCCTCCAGGCCCAGCGCCGAGCAGCGCAGGGTGTCGATGCCCACGATGATCACACGCCGCACGGCCTCCGCGCTGCCGCCGACGATGAGGGGGGAGGACAGCAGCGCGAGGTCGCCCACGTTGCTGACACCGGGATCGGTGGCGAGCTCGAGGGTGACCGTGCGGCCGGCCCACCTGGAGAGATCGATCCGCGCGTCGTCGAAGGCCTCGGTCAGGCCCACATCGCGGCGCCAGATGGCCTCGCCGTCGACGCGCACCTCCACCGCCAGGCCGTCGCTCTCGGGCAGGGAGAGGTCCACCCGCGGCCGGATGCCCAGCCCCATGAGCAGGGCGGCGTCCTCGGGCAGCGCGACCGTCCAGGAGGCGCGGCCGGGCGCGGGCAGCAGCAGGCAGGTGCGGGTCTCGGGGCCCAGGGTGGCCACGTAGGAGACGAACTCCGGCGCGGTCAGGCCCGCCATGCTCCAGGCCAGGCGGCGTTGCTGGCTGGTGGTGGCGGTGTGGACCAGGCGCACCGGGGAGGGGAGGCGCTCAGGGTCCTCACGGGTGGCCACCCAGAGGCGCTCGCCCAGGACGGCCCAGCTCTGGGAGCCAGCCTCGATCCGGTCGAGATCGCGGTGGTAGGGCAGCGGCTCGTCGCCCAGGACCACCTCGACCCCGGCCGGGGCCTGGTGGTAGCGCCTGGCCGGGATCAGCACCGGCATGGGCACGCTGTGGAGGGTGACATCGCCGGCCCGGGCCTCGCGGCGCCAACCGTCGGGCAGGGGATAGACGCCGTCGGAGGGGGCGCCCTGCGGCAGGTTGTGGGGCGGCAGCTCGAAGCTCCCCGCCTCCAGGCTGGCCAGCGCGCGCCAGGCCGCGGGGGCGCCGGGCTCCTCCAGCACCATGGGAGGGCGTTCGCGGTGGACGGCTCCTACGGTCGGTCCCAGCGAGGGGCGGCCGCAGGCGACGAGGAGTGCGAGCAGGGCGGTCAGCATGGGCGTGTCCGCCGCCTGTATAGCCGCCGCGCCGCCTGTCGTCCGCAGTCCCCGGGTTCGGGGGGCTTCCGTGAGGATCCCGGTTGACCGGATGGGGGCGTGGGACTAAGGTAGCGCCCCCTCGCTCGGCCCCCTTTGGGGCCGGCGCGCTGTTCTCCCCCCTGCACGGCAACCGGAGCTCCACACATGGGCGCCAAGGTCTACGAATCAGCCAACCTCCGCAACCTCGCGCTGACCGGCCATGGTTTCTGCGGCAAGACCTCCCTCGGCGAGGCCATCCTTTTCAACGCGGGCGCCACCACCAGGCTCGGCAAGACCGAGGCGGGCACCTCCACCTTCGACTACGAGCCCGAGGAGCAGAAGCGCGGGGGGTCCCTGGCGTCCAGCTTCGCGTGGGTGGAGTACCGCGGCAAGAAGATCAACATCGTGGACACCCCGGGAGACCAGAACTTCCTCTACGACGGCTTCAACGCCCTGGATGGCGCCGACTGCGCGGTCGTCATGGTCTCCGCCCCCGACGGCGTCGAGGTCCAGACCGAGCGCTTCTGGAACCGCGCGGTGGAGAAAGGCCTGCCCCGCATCGTGTTCATCAACAAGATGGACCGCGAGCGCGCCAACTGGAAGAGCTGCCTCGACGAGGTCGCCGAGATCTTCAACGTCAAGCCCCTTCTCATCCAGGTCCCCATCGGCCAGGAGCACGGCTTCAAGGGCGTGGTCGATCTCTTCGCCATGAAGGCCCTCACCTGGGCCACCGACGGCTCCGGCGTGGTGACCGAGGGCGAGATCCCGGCCGATCTGGCCGGCGAAGTGGACAGCGCCCGAGAGACCCTGGTCGAGGACATCGCCTCCACCGACGACGATCTGCTCGAGCAGTACATGGAGACCTTCGAGCTGGCCGCCGATGACATGCTAGCCGCCTTCCGCAAGGCCTTCGCGGCCGGCACCATCGTCCCCGTGCTGTTCGGCGCCTCCGCCCACAACATGTGCGTCCAGCCCCTGATGGACCTGGTGGCCGAGTACGGCCCTCAGCCGGGCGCGCTGCCCGCCCTCGAGGGCGAGGCCCTGGACGGCGAGCCGATCATGGTCGAGCGCGGCGAGGGCGCCTTCGTCGGCAAGGTCATCCGCACCTTCATCGACGAGTTCTCCGGCCAGGTCAACATCGTCCGCGTCTACGCCGGCTCCACGCCGGCCGACGGCATCGTCTACAACAGCCGCACCGGTGAGAACGAGCGCCTGGGCACCATCCACATCCAGAAGGGCAAGGAGCGCGAGCCCATCGACGCGGGCGTCCCCGGCGACATCATCAGCGTGGCCAAGCTCAAGGACACCCGCACCAACGACACCCTGTCCGACCTCAAGGCCAAGGTCAAGCTGCCCGCGGTCGTGTACCCCAAGCCCATGATGTCCTACGCCATCCGCCCGGTCTCCCGCGGCGACGAGGATCGCATCAAGGTGGCGGTGGAGCGGCTCATCATCGAAGACCCCACCATCACCGTCTCCTACGACGAGATCGCCAACGCCATGGTCCTCAACGGGATGGGCAACGCCCACCTCGAGGCGGCCATCGAGAAGATGAAGCGCAAGTTCAAGGTCACGGTCACCACCGATCTGCCGGCGGTGCCCTACCGCGAGACCATCGCCAAGGCCGTCAAGAACGTCGAAGGCAAGCACAAGAAGCAGACCGGCGGCGCGGGCCAGTTCGGTGTGTGCTTCATCAACGTCGTGCCCCAGCCCCGCGATGCCGGCTTCGAGTTCGCCGACATGATCGTCGGTGGCCGCATCCCGCGGCAGTTCATCCCCTCGGTGGAGAAGGGCGTCATCGAGCGCATGAAGCGCGGTGCCCTGGCGGGCTACCCCGTGGTGGACCTCAAGGTGGAGCTGATCGACGGCAAGTACCACCCGGTGGACTCCAAGGATGTGGCCTTCCAGATGGCCGGGTCCAAGGGCCTCAAGGCCGCCATGGAGAAGGCCGGCATGAAGATCCTGGAGCCCTACTACGCCATGGAGATCATGGTCCCGTCGGAGGCCATGGGCGACATCATGGGCGACATCACCGGGCGGCGCGGGCGCGTGCTCGGCATGGAGCCCCACGGCAAGCGCACCATCATCAAGGCGGTCTGCCCGCTGGCCGAGATCCAGCGCTACGCCCCGGATCTGCGCTCCATGACCGGCGGCAAGGGCTCGTTCACCATGACCTTCTCCGGCTACGAGGATGTCCCCACCCACCTGGTGGACAAGATCCGCGCCGACTCCCCGTTCGCCGTCCAGGAGGAGGAGGACTGATCCTCCCCCGGTGGCCCCCGGGCGCGCAGCGCTCCGTGGCTACGGTCGTCGTTCCGGCCAAGGCCGAAACGACGACCTCGCCCCTTTTTTTTGGGGGGAGGAAGACAGATTCTTCCCCCCCCGATCGGGCGCGACACGCGCCCTCCCCCCCATCTTCGCCGCCTGATGGGCGGCGCGGGGCGCTTGGTCGCGCCCCGGAAAACCAGTGTTGGTTCAAGGCCGGAATCATGGCGATTGGCCGAACCCTGGGTCATTGCCCGCTCCGTCTCCCCCGGACGGAGCCACCTCTTCTCCTGATACCGCTTCGTGGGGCTGTCCTCCAGCCTCGCGGTGCAGTAGCCTGAGGGACGTGTCCGCTCGTCGCGTCACCCTGGCGCGCCGAGCCCTGCCGATGGAGCCACCGTGGCCATGGAAGAGATCCCTTTCGACCGCCTGAGTATCCCGAACGACCTGCGGGCCGACCTCGACCCTGACGCCCCCCTGGCCAAGCGGCTGGCGGCGGCCCAGGGGCTGCCCGACCTCCCTGTGGGCTCCCAGCTGGGGATCTGCATCGCCCTGAGCCAGGATCCATCGGCCGAGGTGCGCGCCGCCGCGGCGGCCACGGTGCGCAACATGCCCGAGCGGAGGCTGATGGAGGGCCTGGGCCAGAGCTCCGCCACGGCCGTGCTCGATCTCGTCGTCTTCGGGCGCGAGGGGAGCGCGGCGCTCGATGGGCTGCTCATCACCCTGCGCAACCTCGGCGACGGCGCGGCCGTGCGCATCGGCGAGCGGGCCGACGAGGACCTCTGCGAGCGGATCGCCTTCAACCGCGAGCGGCTCCTCATGACCCCGCGGGTCTACGTCGCCCTCCACGGCAATGAGGCCTGCCCGGACAAGATCCTCGAGAAGGCCGCCGCCTTCCTGCGCATGAACCGGATGCTGCCCGAGGTCCCGGCCGCGCGGCCCTTCGCGGCGCCGCTGGCCGGTGGTGCGGGAGCCGCCCAGCCCGCGGCGGGCGGGCTGGGGATGTTCGACCTCGACGACGTCGCCGGCCCGGACGACGATCTCTTCCACGGCCTGGACTTCGAATTCTCCGATGACATGTCCAACTTCTCGTGGGAGATGACCGACGACCGCGATGGACTGAGCGATGAGGAGATCCAGAACCTGGAGAAGCAGGTCGCGGGCATGACCGTCGGCCAGCGCGTGCGCCTGGCCCACGTGGGCAACAAGCAGATCCGCGGGATGCTCCTGCGCGACCGTAACAAGCAGGTGTCGATGGCGGTGGTCAAGAGCGGCCGCATGACCGACGGCGAGGTCACCTCCCTGGCCTCAAACCGCAACATCGAGGACGAGGTCCTGCGCGAGGTGGCCACCAACCGCGAGTGGATCCGGAAATACCCCGTGCAGGTGGCCCTCGTGGGCAACCCCAAGACCCCGGTGAGCGTGGCCGTGCGCCTGGTGGGCTACCTCCAGAAGCGCGACCTGCAGGAGCTCTCGCGCAACCACAACGTCTCCTCCGTGGTGCGGCAGACCGCCCTGCGGCTCTTCAAGCAGAAATACCGCTCCGAAGGCGGTGACAAGAAGAAGACATGAGCCTCCAGCCTCCCCCCTCCGAGGGCCCCTCCGCGACCCTGCAGCTCGATGGCCCCCACGAAGCCCTGCGCGCGGTCTGCGGTGAGCTCGATCAGCACCTGGCCCTGATCGGGCGCTCGCTGGGCGTGCGCCTCCACCGGCGCGGCGCCGAGGTGCGGGTGGAGGGGGTGGACGGCTCCGTCTACCTGGCCGAGCGCGCCCTGCGACAGCTTCACGAGCTGGCCCTGGCTCGCTTCCCCCTGCACGTGACCGACATCTCCCAGGCCTGCCGCCTGGTGCAGGCCGATGCAGCGGTGGACATCGTCGCGCTGTTCTCCGAGACGGTCCACGTCCCGGGTCGCAAGCGCAACATCTTCCCCCGCACACCCACCCAGCGCGCCTACGTGCAGGCCATCCGCGACTGCGACCTCGTCTTCGGCGTGGGCCCGGCGGGCACCGGCAAGACCTACCTGGCCATGGCCATGGCCGTCGCCGCCCTGGCCCGCGACGAGGTGGCCCGCATCGTGCTGTGCCGCCCGGCGGTGGAGGCCGGCGAGAAGCTCGGCTTCCTCCCGGGGGACATGGCCGAGAAGGTGAACCCCTACCTGCGCCCCCTGTACGACGCCCTGCACGACATGGTGCCCCACGAGAAGGCGGCCCGGCTCATGCAGCGCGGGGTCATCGAGGTGGCGCCCCTGGCCTTCATGCGCGGCCGCACCCTCAACGAGGCCTTCGTCATCCTCGACGAGGCGCAGAACACCACCTCCGAGCAGATGAAGATGGCCCTGACCCGCCTGGGCGAGGACACCCAGGCCGTCGTGACCGGCGATGTGACCCAGATCGACCTGCCCCAGGGCCAGCCCTCCGGGCTGGTGGAGGCGGTGAAGCTGCTCGGGAACATCGAGGGCATCCAGGTGGTGCAATTCAGCCGCGCCGACGTGGTGCGGCACCCCCTGGTGGCCGCCATCATCGAGGCCTACGACCGGCGCCCCTCCCCGCCGCGGCGGGGGAAGGCGCACGCCGCCGAGGCGCCGTCGGCGCACCCCGATCCCACCACCAGCGGCCCGGACACGGGCGAGCGGAGGGACCATGGGATGGAAGGCTAGGCTCGCCCCGCTCGGCCGCCTGCTGCGCCTGCGCGGCTGGCGTGACCGCGGCCTCTGGCTGCGCTCCGCGCTGTTGCTGGCCCTCTGTGGGCTGGTGGCCCTGCTGATGATGGACCACGTGCGCGTCCCGGACCAGCCCTTCGCGGTCGGCGACGTGGCCACCTACAACCTGCCCGCGCCGGTCTCCTTCGCGTACACCGACTGGGACCACACCGGCGAGCTGCGGCGCGAGGCGCGCGAGGCCGTACCCCCTGTGTTCGAGGTGGACATCAGCCTGGGCGCCCGGCTGGAGAGCCGGGTCGCGCTGGCCTTCGACGCGGCCCGGCGCAAGCTGCAGGCCGAGCCCCAGGAGGGCGGCCCGAGCCGCGGCGGCGGGCCGGAGAGCCGCGAGGAGATCGTCTCGGAGTTCCTGGCCGCCCTGGACCTGGCCGTGGACGAGGACCACGTGCGCGCCCTGCTGGCCGCCGGGTTCGATCCCGACATCGAGGCGCTCACTTCCGAGTTCATCGGCGTGACCATGCGGAGGCAGATCACCGAGCGCGCCGCCATCCCGCAGGGCACCCGCTCCATCACCGTGATCCGCGTCACGGCCGAGGGGCGCAAGGAGGTGCTGCTGGAGAGCTTCGACGACGTGGTCACCATCGAGCAGGCCCGCCAGGACCTGCAGCTCTACGCCTTGGAGCACGATCCGGCGGACATCTCCCCGGAGGCCGAGCGCGCCGCCCAGGCCATCGCCAGGGCCGCGGTCCGCGCCAACATGACCCCGCGGCCCGACCTCACGGAGCGCCGCCAGACCGAGGCCGCCGATGGTGTCCCGCCGGTCCAGCTGCAGGTCAAGCAGGGCACCGTGCTGTTCCGCGCCGGGGACGTCCTCACCCAGCGCCACATCGTCATGCTGGCCGGGCTGCGCGAGGTCTCCGGCAACACCAACGCGCTGGCGCTGCTGCTCTCCCTGCTGGCCTTCAGCACCATCGTCATCTCCACGTTCTACCTGTATGGGGCCAACTACGTCCGGCACTTCACCACCCGCCTGCGCGACCTGGAGGCGCTGGCGGTGCTGCTGCTGTTGGTGCTGGCCCTGGCGCGGGTCACGGTGCACGTGGGCGCGGGCTTCGCCGCCAGCCCCGGCTACGGGCCCGTGCCGGGTTCGGTCTGGTACATCGTCCCCGTCGCGGGCGGCGCCATGCTGGCGCGCATCCTCGCCAACGGCGAGACCGCGCTGCTGTTCGCGGTGCTGGCCTCGCTGTTGTGCGGCGTCCTGATGGACCATCAGGTCTACTACGCCCTCTTCTTCCTGGTCTCGGCCCTGGCCGCGGCCGGCGGGGTGGCCCACGCCAAGGAGCGGGCCCACGTCCTGCGCGCCGGGCTGCAGACCGCGGTGGTCAACAGCGCCGTGGCGCTGCTCATCGATCTTTTGCGCCTGCACCAGGGCGACGCCCACGGCCTCTCCCTGGAGACCGTCGGCTGGGACATGACCTTCGCGGCCACCGGCGGCGTGATCAGCGCCGTGCTGGTGCTCGGCCTCACCCCGCTGTTCGAGATGTTCGGCTTCGTCACCGAGTACAAGCTGCTGGAGCTGGCCAACCTCAACCACCCCCTGTTGCGCCAGTTGATGCTGCGGGCGCCGGGCACCTACCACCACTCCGTGATCGTAGGGTCGCTGTCCGAAGCCGGCTGCGAGGCCATCGGGGCCGACAAGCTGGTGGTGCGGGTCGCTGCCTACTTCCATGACATCGGCAAGATCGCCAAGCCGCAGAACTTCGTCGAGAACCAGCGCGACGTGCCCAACCCCCACGACCGCCTCCCGCCCAGGAAGTCCGCCAACCTGATCATCCGCCACGTCAGCGCCGGCCAGCGCATCGCGGCCCACCACCGGCTGCCCCAGCCCATCATCGACAACATCGCCATGCACCACGGCACCGGGCTCGTGCGGTACTTCCTCGAGAAGGCCCGCCGGCAGGCCCCCCCGGGGTCCACGGTCGATGAGGCCGCGTTCCGCTACCCAGGCCCCAAGCCCGACACCCGCGAGGCCGGCATCCTGCACCTGGCCGACAAGGTCGAGGCCGCCTGCCGCGCCGTGAAGCAGCCCAACCCCGAGCGCTTCCGCGAGGTCATCCAGCGGCTGATCAGCGACGCCATGAACGACGGCCAGCTCGAGCACTGCTCCCTGACCTTGAAGGAGCTCTACACCATCGGCAAAGCCTTCGCCGAGGTCATGGTGAGCATCCACCACCACCGCATCGAGTACCCCCAGGCCGCCACCGACACGGGCGAGGTCGAGCCCGTCCCGGAGAAGGGCGTCATCACCCTGGAGCTGCTCAACCCGCTGGGCGGTGAGGACGAGCCCGAGGTGCTCGCGCGGGGCGTGGCCGAGGACGAGAGCGTGCTGCCCGACGACTGGGAGGACGAGTCCTCCTTCGCGCTGCCCGAGCCGCCGCCGCTGGCTGACGAAGGGGAGGAGTGATGCCCGTCGAGCTCTCCCTGGAGGGCGTGGCGGAGGGTGGCGAGGCCCTGCTGGCCGACGCCGAGGTGTTGTTGACCACCACCGAGCTTGCCCGCGCCGAGCTCTCCCTGGTGCTCTGCGATGATCGTTTCATCCAGGCTTTGAACCGCGACTACCGCGGCAAGGACGCCCCCACCGACGTGCTCTCCTTCGCCATGCGCGAGGGCGAGGATGCGGATCCGGACGATCCCGTCCTCGGCGACATCGTCATCTCCCTCGAGACCGCCGCCCGCCAGGCCGCCGAGCACGGCCACAGCACGGCCCGCGAGATCCAGGTGCTGCTCATCCACGGCTTCCTGCACCTGCTGGGCTACGACCACGGGGACGACGAGCAAGAGGCCGAGATGGAGGAGGCCGCCGGCCGACTGCTGGGGAGGCTGCCGAAGAGGTAGGGGGGGGCTTTCATGCGAGCGTACTTGCTCATGTGTCTGCTGCTGTCGCGCACGCTGGCAGCCGCCGTGGGCGTTCGGGATCCATTGCCGGACATGGCCGCGGCGTACTACGGTCGGCCGCTCCGCCCAGGCACCGCCAGCGGTCGCGTCCTCGGTGCCCACCGTGTCGGGGGCGAGATCGTCGATGCCCGCGGGCGTCCGATCGTGGGCGCGACTGTCTCTGTCACCAGCCGCACCCGGGAGTCCCTGCTTGGAACAGCCGTGTCCGATGCTGAGGGCCGCTGGGGCCTGTCGCGCCTGGGTCTGGATCTCCCCCAGGAGATCCTGCTCCTCGTCGTCACGGCGCCCGGATTCGCCCGCTGGTCGGACGAGGACATCGCGCCCGAGCTGCCCTCCCGGGTGCACCTCGCCCGCCCGGCTGACGAGATCGCGCTGGAACTGGCCGGGCTGCCCGAGGACGCCGCGGAGGCGCGGCTCTGGGACGTGATCGAGCTGTTGTCGGGCCAGCGACCGGCCTGCTACGCGCCGCCCCCCTTCGGTCCCCTGGAGGGGCGGGACGCGGACGAGCTCAGGGATCTGCTCGGCATCCAGCGCACCCGCGCCCAGGACACCGCCTTCGCGATCACCGGTCGCATCCTGCCGGAGCTCCGTGCCATCGCCGTCAGCCAGGCTCTGGAACGCCAGGAGGACTGCCTTGCCTGTGAGGCGCGCTGGCTTTTCTCCCGCTGGACGGGCCCGACAGCAGAGGGGCCCGTGCCCATCGTCGGGTGGGCGGACGTCGCCCCTGCGGCCTCCCCGGAGGAGCTTGGCGCGCTCATCGAAGCGCGCCGCGGGGGCGGGGAGCCGGGGCTGCTCGCGGTCGATTGTCCCGTCGGCGTCACCGACGACACGGGCACCCACGCACTCCTCGATTGCAAGGTGCGCTATGTGGACGGGCAGGGTGACTACGAGGTGCTGGCCATGGAGGCGGGCGGCACATGGAGCGTGGTGTCGGTCCGGCTGACGCGCCACCTCTATGGCAACTGGTAGGCCTTTCGATGGCGAGCACGTTTGAACGGTGCTCCGAAGTACGCCACGCCCTTGCACAAGGTTGGCCTCGACCCGCATCCGATACGCTGGCGGAGCGGCAGCCCCTCCAATCCCGTGTCGCCGACCACGGCGCCACTCGTCAGCCGCCACGCAGCGCCGCAGACCCTCTGCGTTCTCTGCGTTCTCTGCGTTCTCTGCGTCTCTGCGTGAGAACCCGCGACGCCACGCCTCGCCTCAGCGATTCCCGGCAGCATCCATCATCTTGGCAGCTTGGCGCCTTTGCGCGGGATCCATTCGCCCCGAGCTGTTTCATGATAGTTCCCCATGCCGCGGGGGCCGCGGCTCCCGGAGCCATGAAACCAACCGCAAAGGCGCAAAGGCGCAAAGGCGCGAAGGATAGCGCAGAACCCGAGGCGCTCTCGACCCACGCGAGGTCGGGTGATGGGAGATCCCG
>JBDRKM010000257.1:0-4380 GCA_043814015.1 Pseudomonadota bacterium | reverse complement strand
GCCCTCGGGCTGTTCGCGCTGGCCCTGGCCGTGGGCCGCGACCCCGAACCCGCCGGCCCCCAGGGCGCCGCGGACCTGCGCACCGGCCCCGGGGGCCCGCCGCGCCTGCTGGTGGTGGGCGTGGACGCCGTCGGGTTCGAGATCTTCGCGCGCTACCGCGACGCCATGCCCCACCTGGCCGCCTTCGCCGACACAGCGGCCCACGGCCGGCTCGTGCCGGCGCCGCCCTACCTGTCGCCCGCCATCTGGACCAGCATCGCCACGGGCCTGCCCACCGAGGAGCACCACGTGGGCAACTACGAGCTCTACGCCGACCTCCCCGGCATGGCCACGATCCCCATCGACCGCTTCTACTCCGACCCGGCCACCGCGCTGGGTATCCTGCCCGCGGTGCTCGCCTGGCGCGCGGGGTGGCTCTCGGTGCTGCCCACCACCCGCCTGCACCGCCGCGGCCAGCCCTTCTGGCAGGCCACCGACGCCAGCGTCGGGGTGGTCTGCTGGCCGGCCACCTGGCCCGTCGAGCCTCAGAACGGGCTGCTGGTCAGCGACCGCTGGCCCCCCGATCGCTCCGAGACCCTGTTCCACTACCGCGCTGACCTGCCCGGCCAGGTGTGGCCACCGCGCCACGAGGCTACCCTCGCCCCCTTCAAGCGCAGCCCGGCCGAGCCGCCCGACGGGGAGGTCCTGGCCATGGCGCCCTTCACCGCGGAGGAGGTGGACGCCTTCCACGCCGCCCTGCACGACGACCTGGCCGCGCCCAAGGATCAGCCCTTCTCCAACCTGCACTACGCCTGGCTCAGCGACCGCTCCTGCCTGGGAGCCGCGCGCTGGATGCTGGAGGTCCAGCAGCCGGAGCTGGCCGTGGTCTACCTGCTCGGGCCCGACCTCATGGGGCACGCCTTCCTGCCCGACGCCGATGGGCTGGTGGCGGGCTTCGACGAGACCGACGCCCGCCGCCTGGCCGCGGTCTACCCGGCCTTCCTGCGCCGGCTGGACCAGGACCTCGCCTGGCTGCTCGCCGCCGCCGGTCCAGAGACCCGCACGGTGGTGCTGGCCGACCACGGCATGGCCCACCAGGGCACCGGTCTCTTCAGCGTCTGGCACGCGGGCGACGGCCTGGTGCTGGCCCAGGGCCCCGGCCTCGCCCCCGGTGAGGACCTCGGGCGCAGACCCGCCGAGGGCTGGCTCGATCTGCTGACCATGCCCGCTCCCGGGGCTCACGATACCAGCCCCGAATGAGCCTCGGCCCCGCCCTGCGCGTCCGCCTGCCCCGCCCGCGATCCGGGCGTGGGATCGCCGCGCTGGCTGGCGCCGTCGCCCTCGCGGTGGGGCTCGGGGCCCTGGTGGGGCAGGCCGGCACCGGGCTGCTGGTGGGCGCGGCGCTGCTGCCGCTGGTGGTGATACCCGCCGACACCCCGGAACCACCGCGCCGGCCGGCCCGGGACGCGCTCTGCGCCATCGCCGCCGGCCTGCTGCTGGCCGCGCTGTGCCAGTGGGCCTGGTCCCCCTGGCTCCTCTCGGAAGGCGCCACCACGGGCAGCGACCTCGGCGAGCACTTCTGGATGCTGCACTCCCTGCAGAACCCCGGCTGGGAGCACTTCAGCCTCAACCGCTACCCGCTGCCGGCGGTGTTCGCCGGCCTGGTGGCCTGGGGTGGCACCCCGCATGCCGCCTGGTACACCGCCGCGGTGCTCTCCATGGTGGGCACCAGCGCGGGCCTGTGGCTGTGGGGCCGAGCCGTGGGCAACCCCGCCACGGGCTGGGCCGCGGTCCTCATGGTGGGCGCCCTGCCCGACCTCGTGGTGATGACCCGCACGGTCTCGGTCTACCCGGAGCTCATCGCGGCCTGGACCCTCGCCGCGGGCCTGGCCGCCACGGCCCTGCGCTGGCCCGGGCTGTGGTCCCTGCTGGGAGCCGGCCTCGGCTGCGCCGTGGCCTTCGCGGCCGACGCCCGCGGGCTCGCCCCCGGGCTGCTGGCGGGCGCCGTGGCGGGGGTCGCGGCGCTCACCCTCCCCGGAGGCTGGCGGCGCCGCGGGCTGGGCCTGCTGCTGCTGACCGCCCCGGTGGGCGCTTCCTGAGGGATCTACCACCTCCTCCCGCTGCACCCCCTGGCCCCTCGAGCGCTTGCTGGCCACCTCGGTCCAGGTGTCCTACACCCGCCTGGGGGAAGCCTCCACCTGGGGCCGCGGCATCAACACGGGCTGGGTCTGGGGGCACAGCCTGCCCTGGGATCTGCCCCGCACCCTGCTGACCATGCGGGCGGCCCAGGCCGCGCTCAACCCGGCCGCGGCGCTGGGAGCCGAGCAGCAGGCGAGCGTCGCCGAGAGCGTGCGGCCGCTGTTGGGCCCGGCGGCGGCGCTGGGGTCGCTCGCCCTGGCGTGGTGTGTCACGCGCGCTCCGACCTCCACGGGCAGTGCGTGGCGTCGGCTCCGCTGGCGCGCGTGCATCGCGCTGCTGCCCCTGGCCTCGCACCTCACCTGGGGGCTGACCGCTGCCCGCTACGAGTACAACAGCCGCTACTTCGGCCTCGCCATGCCCGGGCTGGCGCTGCTCTTGGGGCTCGGGCTGGCCGTCGCGGCCCGGCGGCGCCCGGCGTGGCTGGCGTTGATCCCCGCCGTCGCGGCGCTCTACCTGCTCCCCAGCAGTCTCCACCTGCGATCGGCCTGGCGCCTGCGTGGCCCCTCACCGCCAGAGCTGCAGCAGTGCCTGGCGGCCTCCGACCCCGCCCTGCCAGAGCCCGAGCGCGGCGCCGATGGTGTCTCCGACGCCCTCTATGAGTGCGTCCAGGCGCAGCGGCTGCCCCTGCGCTGGGGGATCGGCGCCCCCTGGTAGCGGCTACCACCAGGGGCCGACGGCGGTGGGGTCGTCAGGGCGCTGCTGGCTCCACTGGCCCAGCTGCTCCTGCACGTCCTCGACGATGCGCTTCACCAGGGCGTCCACGTCCTGGCCGGCCTGCTGGTCACGGGCCTCCTCGGCCGACCCGGTGCCAGGGCTGGGCCGCGCGGCGGCGGAATCTTCGGCCATCCGGACCTGGGAGCGGGCCGCGGCCAGGCGGTGCTCCACGTCCACCAGGTGGATGAGCTGCTCGAGCTTCTTGACCAACCCGGCGATGCGGTAGTTGGCCTGGACATGGTGCACGGTGGCGTCGGCGCGGGTCGGCTCGCCGGAGCCGGGGCGACGGAGGGAGCGCGCGCGCCGGCGCCGACGCAGGGTCTCTCGCGCGGGCGCCGGGCTGTCGGGGCGCCGGGTGGCCCCCGGGGCCTCCTCAGACTCCGCGGCGCCCTCGCGCACCTGCTGAACCAGGCGCTGCACCGGCGCGGGCAGGTGTCCGGATCGACCCAGCCCGAGGGCGCGCTCCAGCACCACCTGCAGCGCCGCGTCAGGCTGCTCGATGCCGCGCAGGACCGAGACCAGGATCTGGGCGCCGGCGCCGGCGCCGAGGAGGGCGTCGATGGTGGCCGGGCGCACCTGGAGCGGCCGGGCCGCGGCGCGCACGGCCGGCACCGCCTCGACACGCCCCCGACGCGGCACCTCGCGGGGCCTGGGAGGCTGTGCACCCGGCGCCTGGAACGGCAGCGCGCCTTCCCGGGCGACCTCGGTGGACCGACCGTTCAGGGCCAGCAGCCGCTGCTCGGGGCGGGTCAGGCCACGGAGGCGGCGCAGGGCCTGACGACCCGGCAGGGCGCCCGGCGTGGGCACGGCGCCGGTGGGCGCGAGGAAGGGCTCGGCGGCCAACGCGGCCCCTTCGATCACGGGCAGCCCCGCGGCCCACAGCGCGACGCCAGGCACGGTGGCTGCGGCCCTGGACCGGGCACCAGCCACCGGGAGGGCGACCTGGCGTGGACCTGGCGCGGCGCGGGGCCTCACGACCTGCGCAGAGCGGGCGCCCCACGATGACCGGGCCACGGCGCCACCCGGAACGAGGGCCTGGGGTGGGGGCCCTTCGGCCGGGACCTGGGAGCGCCACTGCAACCAGAGGGTCTCGGGCGCGCGGCCCGCCAGGCTGAACATCCGCGCCAGGCCGGCGCTGGCGCCGGGCGGGGGGCGGTGCTGGGCCCAAGCGGCGGCCAGCCCCTGGGAGACGGCCTGGGCGAGGGAGACGCTCTCCACGAGGCGGGCCAGGGCCCGCTCGGTCCCCGTGGGCCACGCCATCGCGGGCACCGCGCCGGACCAGGCGGGGGGCTCACCCGCGCGTGCCTGCTCCACGTAGGCTCGCGTGGGTTCGTGGCGGAGACCAGGGACCGACCGGGCGCCAGGCGCCAGGGGGCGAACGACGGCGGAGGACACGGCCGGTGCGGCGGCGGCCTGCCACGTGCGGGGATCGGTGGGGGCATCGCCTGGCCGCGCGGGAGGAACGGCGCGCTGGCCCGAGGCCTCCAC
>JBDRKM010000256.1:0-2636 GCA_043814015.1 Pseudomonadota bacterium | reverse complement strand
TCCGCGGGGCGTGCTCGCCGCCCAGCTGATCCACGCCGCAGGCGAGAGCCGCTCGGGCGCGCTTCCGCCCGGCACCCACGCGGTGGTGCTGGCGGCCAGAGATGAGGTGCACCTCGAGGCGATCGCACGCCGCCTGGCCTTCGACGGCCTGGCGCACGTGCAGATCCGCGAGCCGGATCCGCCATACCTTGGCGCGCTGATGGCCATCGGTCTGCACCCGCTGCCCGGCGCGCGGCGCGTCGAAGCGCTGCGGCGCCTGCGTCTGCTCGCATGAAACCAAACAACCAACTCCACAGGAGTGAACGAGAGATGACAAACCTGGACATCGTGAAGCTGAAGCTGGCCATTGAGGCCATCGCCGAGGAGATCCATCGGCAAAAACACCGGATCCGGACCACGCCCCAGCCCTGGGCGCAGAACCCCTGGCCGGAGCTGCGTCGGGCCAAGGCGCGGGCGACCCTGCTCTGCTCCATCTGAGCCCATGGCCGTGGGCGGCTGCACATGCGCACCTGCACGCGGAGCCATGTACCGCTGGGCTTGCCCCAGATCGAGACCATGACCCTGGAGCTGCAGGCGCGCTTCATCGGCGCGCGCTGGCGCGAGTTTTCCGTCGAGGAGGCGGACCTGCAGGCCGCGGGAGGTGCGTTATGACCACGACCTGGGTCAGGCGGGCGCTCGACGCGTTCGGCCGGGGCGAGTGCGTCGATGTGCGGCCCCGGGGCGGATCGATGCGCGGGCGCATCGAGAGCGGGCAGCGGGTTACCCTGGCCCCGGCCAGCGGCGCCGAGGTGCGGGTGGGCGAGGTTGTGTTGTGCGGTGGAAGGGGGGCCACCTGTTGCACCTGGTCAGGCGCCGCGCGGGCCCTCGGCTGCTGATCGGCAACAACCTCGGCCGGATCAACGGCTGGATCGAGGAGCAGGACGTGCTCGGGCGGGTGGTGGAGGTCCACCGGTGAGGCGGCGCCACATCGAGGGGCTCGCGCTGAGGGGCGCGGCGGTGCTATGAAGGGAGCGATGCTCGACGCCCCACAGCCCCTGCCGCCCGACGAGGTCCAGCTCTGGTTCGCCTTCCCCGCCGAGCTCCATGATCCGGCGCTGCTGGCGCGGTACGCGGCGCTGATGAACGACGAGGAGCGCGCGCGCCACGATCGCTTCGTCTTCGCGCGACACCGCCACGAGTTCTTGGTGGCGCGGGCCCTGGTGCGGGGCACGCTCTCCAGGTACCTGCCCGGGGTGCCGCCGGCCCGCTGGATCTTTTCGCACAACGAGCACGGCCGGCCCGAGTTGGCCGGCCCCGTGGAGACCGACCTGCGCTTCAACCTCTCCCACACCGGCGGGCTGATACTTCTGGGGGTGGTGCGAGGGCGTGACATCGGCGTGGACGTGGAGGACACCGAGCGGCGCGTCAGCTTCATGGAGATCGCCGACCGGTTCTTTTCGCCGGCCGAGATGCGCGACCTGCACGCGCTGGATCCGGCCGGGCAGCGGGCGCGCTTCTTCCACTACTGGACGCTCAAGGAGGCCTACATCAAGGCCCGGGGCAAGGGGCTGGCGATCCCGCTGCACCACTTCTCTTACGCCGTGCGCACGGGCGAGCCGCTCCGGATCGCGATCGATCCGGCGCAGGCTGACGAACCGGCCTCCTGGCACTTCGCCCTGCTGCGCCCCACGCCGCGTCACACAGCGGCCCTGGCCGTGCGGCTCCCCGAGCGCGCCAGGCGCCCTGATCGCGTGCAGATCCTCCGCACCACCCCCCTGTCCAGCCACCAGCGCCTCGACGTCGAGCTGCTGGCCAGCAGCGAGCAACCGTTGGGCTGAGCGTGACCCGGCCAGGCGGCTACTGCCCCACCAGCGGCGTGTAGAGCCGGATGGGCAGCCACGCGCTGGTGGCGTGCTGGCAGGAGAGGCAGAGGGAGAGCCTGACGTCGGTGGGCCTGGCCAGGGGATCTCCATGTGCGCGGAGCGTCCCCTGGACCTGGAGGCCCTCATCGGTGCTGAAGCTGGCCCTCGCGCTGCTGTTCCCCTCGCGGCTGACGCTGGTCAGGGTGACCCGGGTGGTGATGTCCGCCGTGGTCTGGCCGAGGTCGAGCCCTCCGGGCTGCCACCAGCCGGACGCGTCCCCGTCGTCGGGCGCCACCACCACGACCTCGGCGCTGTAGTCGCCCGGTCCCAGGGGTCCGGGGTTGAAGCTGACCCGCATGACGATGGTCCCATTGACGTGCCTGGTGGGTGGGGGCGAATTGGGGGCCATGGGCGGCGTCGAGAGGTCGGCGTAGGAAGCCCTCACCTCCTTGAAGGGGGCTGTGGTCCCATCTAGCTCCAGCTTGCTGCTGGCCCCCGTGCAGAAGGGATCGAGCGGCTCCGCTCCGTCGTCCACCGCTCCGTCGTCCACCGCTCTGCCGCCACAGGCGCTCAGCAGGCTGAGGGACAACACCACGGCGAGAAGGGTCAGAATGGGCTGCATGATGGACCTCCCAGCACCCACCCATTCAAGCTCGGTGCCAGGTGCTTGGCCTCAATAGCGAAGAGATGACAGGGGGGCCCGCCATGGGGCGTGGGGCTGTTTCCCCCGGCCGTGGTCTGCTGGCCGCTGTCTTCACCTCCGTCTTGATCCGGAGGCCGGAATAACTTGAAAAC
>JBDRKM010000255.1:0-25397 GCA_043814015.1 Pseudomonadota bacterium | reverse complement strand
TCCCTCCCCCGGCGATCTCTTCACCACCGGCACGGTGGTGAAGGTGCTCAAGTCCGTCAAGATGCCGGGCAACAAGCTCAACGTCATCATCCAGGGCCTGGCGCGCATCCGGGTGCGCGGTTGGAAGCACACCTCGCCCTTCCTGCGCATCGACGCCGATGTGTTCGAGGAGACCTCCGAACACGACTCCAGCCTCGACGAGCTGCTGGGTGAACTCAGGGAGCTGTCCCAGAAGATCTTCGACCTCTCCCCCCAGATCCCCTCCGAGGCCGGCTTCCTGGTCCGCTCCATCGACAACCCCGGCATCCTCGCCGACATCGTGGCCTCCAACCTCTCCATGTCCGTGGAAGAGAAGCAGCGGCTGCTGGAGACCTTCGACACCCGCGAGCGCATCCAGGCGGTCATCGAGCTGCTCAACAAGGAGATCCAGGTCCTCGAGCTCTCCAACAAGATCCAGACCGAGGTCAAGGGCGAGATGGACAAGGCGCAGCGGGAGTACTTCCTGCGCGAGCAGCTCAAGGCCATCCAGAAGGAGCTGGGCGACACCGACGAGCGCCAGGAGGAGTTCGACGACCTCGAGAAGGCCATCCGCGACGCGGACATGCCCCAGGAGGTGGAGAAGGTCGCGGTCAAGGAGCTCAAGCGCATGGCCCGGATGAACCCGGGCGCCGCCGAGTACACCGTCTCCCGCACCTACCTCGACTGGCTCATCGAGCTGCCCTGGAGCACCTCCACCGAAGACCACCACGATCTGAAGCGCGCCGAGCAGATCCTCGATGAAGACCACTACGATCTGGTCGAGATCAAGAAGCGCATCGTGGAGTACCTCGCGGTCCACAAGCTCAAGGCCGACATGAAGGGCCCCATCCTCTGCCTCGTGGGCCCCCCGGGCGTCGGCAAGACCTCCCTGGCCACCTCCGTGGCCCGCGCGCTCGACCGCAAGATGGTGCGCGTCAGCCTGGGCGGCGTGCACGACGAGGCCGAGATCCGCGGCCACCGCCGCACCTACATCGGCTCCCTGCCGGGCAAGATCATCAAGGGCATGAAGAAGGCCGGCTCCAACAACCCGGTCTTCGTGCTCGACGAGATCGACAAGCTCGGCCGCGACCACCGCGGTGATCCCGCCAGCGCCCTGCTGGAGGTGCTCGATCCAGAGCAGAACCACAGCTTCACGGATCACTACCTCGATGTCCCCTTCGATCTGTCCAAGGTCCTCTTCATCGCCACGGGCAACTGGCCCGAGGGCATCCCGGGCCCCCTGTACGACCGCATGGAGGTCCTGTACGTCTCCGGCTACACCCTCCAGGACAAGCTCAACATCGCCTTCCACTACCTGATCCCCGAGGTCCTCAAGGACCACGGCCTCACGGGCGAGCACGTCGAGTTCACCGAGGAGTCGGTCAAGTTCCTGGTGGAGGCCTACACCCGCGAGCCCGGCGTGCGCGCGCTGAAGCGTGAGATCGCGGCCTGCGCCCGCGCCATCGCCAAGCTGGTGGCCTCAGGCGAGCAGGAGGGCAAGGCCGTCATCAGCCCAGACCGCATCCAGGAGATCCGCGGCCCCATCAAGCACTTCCACGAGATCGCCCAGCGCGTGGCCGTCCCCGGCGTGGCCACCGGCCTCTCCTGGACGGCCGCAGGCGGCGACATCCTCTTCATCGAGGCCACCAAGTTCAAGGGCAAGGGCCAACTGCACCTCTCGGGCAAGCTCGGCGACGTCATGAAGGAGTCCGTCAGCGTGGCGCGCTCCTACGTGCGGGCCATGTCCGGGCTGCTCGGCATCGCCGACGACGTGTTCGAGGAGAACGACATCCACGTCCACGTCCCGGCCGGCGCCATCGGCAAGGACGGCCCCTCCGCCGGCATCGCCATCGTCACGGCCATCACCAGCCTGCTCACGGGCATCCCGGTCGACCCCACCCTGGGCATGACCGGCGAGGTCACCCTGCGCGGCGCCGTGATGCCCATCGGCGGGGTCAAGGAGAAGATCGTGGCCGCCCACCGCGCCGGCATCACCAAGGTCATCTTGCCCGAGTGGAACAAGAAAGACGTCTTCCACGAGGTCCCGGAGGAGGTCCGCGAAGAGATGTCCTTCCACTTCTGCTCCCGCATGGAGGAGGTCCTGGAGCTGGCCCTGGGCATGGAGGGCCTGGCCGAGCGGGTCCGCGTGGCCGAACTCAACCCGCCCTCCCCCCCGCCAGAGGTCGTCGAGGAGCCCACCGCCGACGTCGATTGACCGCCCCGATCCAGGCGGCTAACCTCCGGGTTGGAATGCGCCGCATCCTCGCCCTGCTGCTGCTGTCGCTCGCCGTCCCGGCGTTCGCCCAGGAACCACCTGTCTACGGTCGCGAGCGTTTCGTCGAGGCCATCCGCGCCTACCGGGCGGGCGAGCACGCGCGGGCGGTCCAGGGCCTCACCGCGCTGTTGATCGATCCCCGGGTCCAGAACCGCGACCTGCGCATCTCCGCGCGGGTCTACCTGGGCGAGATCCTCCTCTCCGACGGCAACCAGCAGGCCGCCTGGGACGCCTTCCGCGTCATCCTCGTGGACGAGCCCGACCACCACCTCGACCCCTACGAGCACCCCCCCGACGTGGTGGAGTTCTTCGAGACCGTGCGGGCCGCCACCATCGCCATGGGTCCCGACGCCCCGCCACCCGGCCCGGAGCCCGAGCCGCCCGAGATCAGGCCCCTGCCCACCGGGGCCTACCTGGGTTTCGGCCTGCACCAGCTCAGGCAGGGTCGCATCCTGGCGGGATCGCTCCTGGCCGCCGGCGAGGTGGGCCTCCTCGCCGGCACCTTCGCGACAGGCATCCCGCTCTACCTCGACCACGAGACCTACGACGAAGCCCACGAGTACCCGGCGCTCAAGCGCGCCCGCGCCCTCAACTGGAGCCTGGGCGGCGCCTTCGCCGTCCTCTGGGCCGTGGGCGTCTCGGAGGCCAGCCTCCAGTGGAGGTCCGACGAGCACAAGAAGCTGGAAGACTGGCAGAAGGCCCACGCCACCAGCGAGCTGTCGCTCTCTCCCACAGGGGCGAGGTGGGAGGTCAGGTTCTAGGTTAGTGGTCCTGTTCCCCCCGGAGGTCCCATGGCCTACCTGCGGATCCAGGACACGATGCAGCGCACCACCGACGAGGTGGCCCTCAAGAAGCCCATCATCAGCATCGGGCGGCGCGAGGGCAACGACGTGGTGCTGGCCGATCCAACCATCGCCTCGACCCACGCCAACCTGGTCAAGAGCGGCCAGAGCTACAGCGTCGCGGTGCTGGATCGCAGCCACGAGCTGTACGTCAACGGCAAGAAGGCGCTCAAGGCCGACCTCTCCCCCGGTGACAAGCTCCTGATCGGGCGCTTCGAGCTCGCCTACCTGGACGGCGATCCCGCCCGCCCCTCCGAGGAGGAGGCGGAGACCCTGGACTCCCTCAAGCAGCTGGTGGACTTCTCGCAGCAGCTCATGCGCGACACCTCCCCCGAGGCCCTCTTCCGCAAGCTGCTGCGCGCGGTGGTGCTCTTGACCGGCGCCGAGAAGGGCTTCGTGATCCTGATGCAGGACGGCCAGCGCACCGTCACCGCGAGCCACAACGTCGAGGAGACCACCACCGAGGCCGCCCGCATCTCCGACAGCATCGTCGAGCGCGTGGTCCAGACCCGCAAGCCGCTGATCGTCTCCGACGCCATGAACGACGCCCAGTTCGCCCGCGCCAAGTCCGTGGTGGATCTGCGCCTCTCCAGCGTCATGTGCGTCCCCATGATCTACCGGGACGATCTCCTCGGCTGCCTGTACCTGGGCAACGACAAGGTCACCGATCTCTTCACCCGACGCGATCTCGACCTCCTCTTCGTGTTCGCCAGCCAGGCCTCCCTGCTCGTCCACACCGCGCTGATGCTCAACGAGCTGAAGACCAGCAACAAGAACCTGCGCGATCAGCTCAGGCGCTCGGCCCAGGGCGAGATGATCGGCTCCTGCCCCTTGATCCAGGCGGTCTTCAAGGTCCTGCGCCGGGTGGCCCCCACCGACATCTCCGTGCTCGTGCTGGGGGAGACCGGCACCGGCAAGGAGCTGGTGGCCCTGGAGCTGCATCGCCTCTCGGAGCGCGCCAAGAAGCCGCTGGTGTCCATCAACTGCGGCGCCATCCCCGAGAACCTGCTGGAGAGCGAGCTGTTCGGGCACAAGAAGGGCAGCTTCACCAGCGCTGTGGCCGACAAGATGGGCAAGTTCGAGGCCGCCGAGGGCGGCACGCTGTTCCTGGACGAGATCAGCGAGATGCCCATGAACCTGCAGGTCAAGCTGCTGCGCGTCCTGCAGGAGCGCACCATCGAGCGCGTCGGTGAGCTCAAGCCCCGCCCCATCGACATCCGCGTGGTGGCCGCCACCAACAAGGACATCGAGGCCGAGATCGCCGCCGGCCGCTTCCGCGAGGATCTGTTCTACCGCCTCAACGAGGTCACGGTGCAGCTGCCGCCGCTGCGGGACCGCGGCGAGGACATCCTGCTGCTGGCGCGCTTCTTCCTCAACAAGTACGCCGAGCAGTACGGCTCCAAGGTCAGCGGCTACACCAACGACTGCATCACCTCCATGAAGGGCTACTTCTGGCCCGGCAACGTGCGCCAGCTCGAGAACCGCGTGAAGCGCGCGGTCATCATGAGCGACCGGGCCTTGCTCAACTCCCAGGATCTGGGCATCGCCGAGGCCGAGAAGCGCACCATCAAGCCCCTGGCCGACGCGGAGGAGGAGTTCAAGATGAGCTACGTCCGCGAAGCCCTGGAGATCAACAACTGGAACAAGGCGCAGACCGCCCGCGACCTCGGGGTGGATCCGCGCACCATCTTCCGGTACATCGAGAAGTTCGATGCCTAGCCGGCGGCCCCTCTGGCTGCTCGCGCTGCTGCCCTTCCTGATGGGCTCCGGCTCCCGGGCCATGATGGCCCACTCCCAGCAGCCGATCGACACCTCCTCCGAGCATTACGCCCACGATCTGACCGGCGCCGACGCCAGCGACCGCCTGTACGCCGCCCGCGTGCTGCACTCCCGCCTGCGCCTGGCCCTCAAGGGCGCTCGCCGCGGCGCCCCCGGCAGCTTTCGGCGAGACGAAGCCCTGGCCACCCTCGACGACTTCGACGCCACGGTGGCCCCGGCCTGTACGGAGGCCCTCACATTCCGGAACGTCGCGGCCCACTGTGCCACCATGCTGGGCCTGCTGGAGCACGAGGAGGCCCGGCCCGCCCTGGAGGCGTTGCTGTCACCGGAGTCCAGGGCCAACGGCCGGCTGCGACGCAAGGCGCGCCGCGCCATCGAGCGCATCCAGACCACCGGGTCATAGATGCGCCGCGTCGGGCTGACAGGAGGGATCGCCTCGGGCAAGAGCACCGTCGCTCACCTGCTGCGCGAGCGGCATGGCATCCCCGTGCTGGACGCCGATCAGGTCGCCAGGGACGTGGCGCAGCCCGGAAGCCCGGTGCTGGCCGCCATCGCCGCCCGCTTCGGCCGCCGCTCGCTCGCCGCCGACGGCAGCCTGGACCGCGCGGCCCTGGGAGCCATGGTGACCGCCGATCCGGAAGCCCGGGCCGCCCTGGACGCCCTCACCCACCCGGCCATCTATGCCCACATCGAGGGCTGGCTCGAAAAGCGGCGGTCCCAGGGCGATCCGGTGGCTGTCGTGGAAGCCTCCCTCCTGGTGGAGACTGGCCAGGTGGGACGCTTCGACATGCTGGTGGTGGTCACCTGTGCGCCGGAGACCCAGATCGCGCGCCTGGTGGCCCACCGGGGCATGACGGAGGCCCAGGCCAGGTCCTGGCTGAGCGCCCAGGCGCCCCTGGCGACCAAGGAGCTTGCCGCCGGGCTCCTCATCCGCAACGACGGCGATCGGGCCGCCCTGGAGGATGCTGTCGTCGCGGCGCTCCCGAGGATCCTCGGAGCCTAGTAGACCACCACGCTGTCGATCTGCACCCCCGCCAGCTTCTCGCGGCCGTTCAGGAAGCCGAGCTCGACCACGAAGCAGCAGGCCACCACCTCGCCGCCCAGCTTCTCCACCAGCTTGCAGGTGGCCGCGGCGGTGCCGCCGGTGGCCAGCAGATCATCCACCACGAGCACGCGCTGGCCGGGCGTGATGGCGTCGACGTGCATCTCCAGGCGGTTGGTGCCGTACTCGAGGTCGTACTCGAAGCCGATGCTCTCGTAGGGCAGCTTGCCGGGTTTGCGCGCCGGCACGAAGGCCGCGTTCAGCCCCAGGGCCAGCGGGGTGCCGAACAGGAAGCCGCGGGACTCCATGCCCACCACCACGTCGATGCCAGCTTCGAGCCACGGGGCGCCCATGCGCGCGATCAGCTCTCCCATCAGCACAGGATCGGACAGGATGGGGGTGATGTCCTTGAACAGGATCCCTGGCTTGGGGAAGTCGGGGATGTCGCGGATGGTGGCTTCGAGGCGGGCGACGAGATCGGACATGGCGGGCTCCGAAGGGTGGACGGGGGTACAGGTCTAACCGGGCAATCCAGTTGGGTCCTTGAAGAACAGGAAGGCCTCGGTGCCGCTCACCACCAGCGCCGTGACGATGGCGCCGGCGATGAACACGCCGAGCAGGGAGGCCCACATGTAGTCACGGAAGCGGTAGCCCAGCAGGTAGGCACCCAGACACCCCGTGTAGACGCCCGAACCCGGCAGGGGGACGCCGATGAAGATGGCCAGGCCGACGGTGCCGTACCTGCGCACGTAGGGCTCGACCTTGCGCTGGGCGCGCAGCACCAGCCAGTCGTAGAAGCGCTTGATGAAGGCGACACGCAGGAAGAAGTGCATGACGTGGTGCACGAAGAACCACACCAGGGGAGCGAGCGCGAAGTTGGCCCCGATGCACAGCAGCGCGACCCAGATCCAGGCCAACTGCCCTTGCTGGCTCAGGAAGTAGTAGCCGTAGGGGATGGAGGCCCTGAGCTCCAGGGTGGGGAGGAAGGTGAGGACCACCATCCAGAACAGGTGCTTCCACATCGGTCAACGCTCCTCGTCGGGGAGGGGGGCGGCCTGGACGAGCGGCCAACGCGCCAGGCCTTCCAGGGCGCGGCCTGCCGTGCAGTCCAGCTGCAAGGGGGTCAGGGTGGCCCAGCCCTGGGCGGCCAGCGCCCCGTCAGTCTCGGGGCCGCCCTCGAAACCGAGGTGGGAGCCCCCGATCCAGCAGTAGGGGCGACCCTTGAGGTCGCGACGCTCGTCCACCACGCGGCTCCAGGTGCGCCGCCCGAGGGCGGCCGAGCGCAGGCCCCGGATCTCGCCGGGCGGCAGGTTGGGCACGTTCAGGTTGAGCAGGGTCTCGGGCGGCAGCCCGCGCTGCAGCATGGTCTCGACCACCCGCCGCGCCCAGGCGCCAGCCCCGGCCCAGTGGCGCTCGACGGCCGCGCCCGGCAGGTCCACCAGCAGGCTGACGGACAGCGCCGGCACACCCCACATGGCGGCCTCGCGCGCGGCCGCGACCGTGCCCGAGTAGTAGACGTCCAGGGCCAGGTTCCCGCCGTGATTGATCCCGCAGACCACCGCGTCCGGCGTGCGCGGACAGAGGCCGCCGAGGCCCATGTAGACGCAGTCCGCCGGGCTGCCGTCCACCGAGTGGCGGCGCTCTCCGGCCGGCCTCACGCGCAGCGGCCGGTGCAGGCTCAGGGAGTGGCTGCCCGCGGATTGCTCCTGCGCCGGGGCGATGACCCAGCACTCCGCCACCGGCGCCAGCGCCCGCGCCAGGGCCTCGAGGCCGGGGGCGGCGATGCCATCGTCGTTGGTGAGCAGCAGCAGCATGACGCGGTCTCGGGGGCCGGGGGCCATATCAAGAAACCGGCGCGAAGAAACCCTCATGAATCACCTCAGGGTACTACCCTTGACGCTGCAGGCGTGGTAGATTCCTCGTGGCACATCCCCCCGTGCCACCTCCCCCCGAAGCTCCCCCCCGGCTCCCGCCGACCCATCCCCCAGCCTACTCCAGGACCCACATGCGGCCACGGTACTCCGATCTGTTCCGTCGCCTTGGCGATCCCGATCCCCACCAGGTCGACAAGGCATTCGACGCCATCCTCTTCGACCGCGAGAACGCCGTCCCCGATCTCGCGGAGGGCTACGCTCGCGGCAAGCACGACGACGACGTGCGCTACCTGCTCGTGCAGCTGCTGGGCTTCTCCGAGAGCGCCGAGGCCGCGCCCGCGGTCCAGCAGGCGCTGGAGGATCCCTCCCCCCGCGTCCGCGCCGAAGCCTGCCGCTCGCTGTGCGACCTGCGCGCGCGGCACGCCATGCCATTCCTGCGCCGCCGCCTGCAGGACATGGACGCCGAGGTGCGCAGCGCGGCCGTGGACGCCATCGCGGCCCTGTCGCGCAACTGAGCCGACCGCGCGACGCGCGCGGCCCTGGGCCCCAACCGGGCTATGAGGGGGCCATGCCGTACGCTCAGTTCTCGTCCTCCCGCCTCCTCGTCCCCCTCCTGCTCGCGGGTCTGTCCATCGCCCCCCTCGGCGCCCAGGCGCGCAGGGCGCCGCGCGATCCCTGGGCCGCCACGGTGGAGCGCGTCAACGACGCGGTGATGTCCATCCAGCTCACCGTGACCCGCTCGCTGGACACCGAAGGTGCCTCCTCCTCCGAGGGCACCGGTTTCGTGGTCGACCGCGAGCGGGGGCTGGTGCTCACCAACCGGCACATGGTCCACGTCGGGCCGGTCCGCGCCCGCGGGATCCTGCGCGACAACGAGGAGATCGAGCTCTTCCCCGTCTACCGGGACCCGATCCACGACTTCGGCTTCTACCGCTTCGACCCCGCCAAGGTCCAGTACATGGAGCTGCAGGAGCTCGACCTGGCGCCCGAGCGCGCCCGCGTGGGCCTGGACATCCGCGTGATGGGCAACGACGCCGGCGAGAAGCTCTCCATCCTGGACGGCACCCTCGCGCGCCTGGACCGCCCCGCCCCCTTCTACGGCAGCGGCTCCTACAACGACTTCAACACCTACTACTACCAGGCCGCCACCTCCACCTCCGGGGGCTCCTCCGGCTCACCGGTGGTGGACGTCACCGGCGCGGTCGTGGCCCTGAACGCCGGCGGCAGCCGCGGCGCGGCCTCGTCGTTCTACCTCCCGGTCGGGCGCGTCGAGCGCGTGCTGGAGCACCTGCGCCGCGGCGAGCCCGTGCCCCGCGGCTCCCTGCAGGCGGTCTATCAGCAGGAGCCCTTCGACGAGCTGAGGCGCCTCGGGCTCGACCCCGCGACCGAGCGCACGGTCCGCGCCGAGCGCTCCCACGCCACGGGGATGCTGGTGGTGCGCGAGATCGTGCCTGGCGGGCCCGCGGACGGCCTGCTGCTGCCCGGAGACATCCTGCTCTCCATCGCCGGGGTCGCCGCGGCCAGCTTCGACCTGGTGGAGGACGTGCTGGACTCCCATGTTGGCGAGCCCGTGGACATCCTGGTGGACCGCGGCGGCCTGAAGGTGGGTGTCTCCGTCGGCGTGGACGATCTCCACGCCCTCACGCCCACCTCCTACATCGAGTTCTCCCAGGCCATCCTGCAGGAGACATCCCTGCAGATGGCCCACAACGACAACGTCCCCGCCCAGGGCGTCGTGCTGATCGAGCCCGGCTACGCCTTCCGCCGGGCCCGCATCCCCGGTGACGCCCTGATCGAGTCCATCGACGGGCAGCCCGTGCCCGATCTCGACGCCATGGAGCGGGTGCTCTCCTCGCTGCACGACGGGCAGCGGGTGCGCGTGGCCTACCACGACCTCGGCAACCCCCGACAGCCCGAGCTCGAGGTCCTCACGGTGGATCACGGCTGGTCACCTGGCCAGCGCTGCTTCCGCAACGACGCGAGCGGCTTCTGGGATTGCCGCCCCCTCGATATCGCCGCCGCGCCCCCAGCCGCCGCCGAGCCCGAGCCCGCGCGGGTGGCCACCTTCGAGCAGATGCGCGATCCGGTGGCCGCCGTGCTGGCGCCCTCCTTCTGCCACGTGCGCTTCACCATCCCCTACCGCACGGAGGGCGTCGAGGGCTGGACCTACATCGGCGCCGGCGTGGTGCTCGACGCCGAGCGCGGCCTGGTCTACACCGACCGCGGCACGGTCCCCATCGGTCTCGGCGATGTCGAGCTCACCTTCGCCGGCTCCGTGCGCGTCCCGGCCGAGGTGGTGTTCCTGCATCCGCGCCACAACATCGCCATCCTGCGCTACGACCCCGCGCAGCTCGGCGGCCTCCCCGTGAAGGCCGCCACCATCGCGCGCGAGGTCAGCCTGGATGCCGGCGACGCGGTGTACCAGGTGGGCCTGACCTCCTCCATGCGGGTCGTCTCCCAGGCCACCACCATCTCCAGGGTCGACGCCGTCTCTGGCAGCCTCCCCTCCCCGCCCGCCTTCGTGGAGAGCAACACCGAGGTCTACAAGCTGGCGGAGCAGGCCTCCTCCATCGGCGGTGTGCTGGCGGACGAGCGCGGCGCCGTGGTCGGGCTGTGGACCTTCAACCTCGGCGATGATGGCAGCTCCTTCCTCGGGCTGCCGGTGGACCTCCTCTTCGACCTCCTCGACCCGCTGCGGCACGGAGAAGAGGTGCGCCTGCGCGATCTCGGCGTCGAGGTCGAGCCCATGAACCTGGCCGCCGCCGCCGATCGCGGCGCCCCGGCCGACTGGATCGACCGCCTGGCCCAGGCCGACCCGGAGCGGCGCCAGGCCCTCGAGGTCCAGTCGGTCCACCCGGACGCCCCCGCCTTCGGCCTGCTCGAGGGGGGCGATGTGCTCCTGGCCGTGGGCGGCGAGCCCGTCACCCGCCCGCGGCGGATCGAGCAGGTGGTGCAGCAGAGCGGCGAGACCGTCATGGTCACCCTGCTGCGCGATGGCGCCGTCGCGGAGATCGAGGTCGGCGTGGCCACCCTCGACAACCTCGGCGTCGGGCGGGTGCTGTCCTTCGCCGGGGCGCTGCTGCACGAGCCGCACCGCGCGGTGGGCCTGGCCTACGGCGAGCCCATCGGGGGCCTGTACGTCTCGTGGTACTGGTACGGCGGCCCCGCCGCCCACTACGGGCTGCGCGCCTCCACCCTGGTGCGGGGGATCAACGGGCAGCCCGTCGCCACCATGGACGACTTCATCGCCGCCGTCCGCGACCTCCCCGACGGCGCCCCGGTGCGGCTCGACGTCGAATCCCTCGGCCACGTCAAGGACGTCGCCACCCTCCTGACAGACACGGTGTACTGGCCCACGATGCTGATCGAGCACACCCCCGAGGGCTGGGTCACCCGCCGCATCGGCCCCGCTGTGGCGGGTGGCGGTGCAGCCGACTAGAGTGCCGACATTCCCCCTTCCTCCGGAGCGAACATGCGCGCGCTGCCCCTCCTCCTGTGCCTCGGGCTGATGGCCTGCAAGAACGACGACACCGACTCCAAGGTGGACGACACCGGCGGCCCCGACCCCCAGGCCGACGCCGACGGTGACGGCTTCCGCGTCGAGGAGGGCGACTGCGACGACGGCGACGCGAGCGTTCACCCCGGCGCGGCGGAGATCCCCTGCGACGGCATCGACAACGACTGCGCCGGTGGCGATCTGACCGACGCCGACAACGATGGCTACGACTGCGTCGAGCAGGGCGGCGACGACTGCGACGACGGCGAGGCCAGCATCCACCCCGACGCCGAGGACATCTGCGGCGACGGCTTCGACATGGACTGCGACGGCGCCGAGGAGTGCGACTGCGACGCCGACGGCCACGACGGCGAGCAGTGCGGCGGCGACGACTGCGACGACGCCGACGCCGCCACCTACCCGGGTGCCAACGAGCTGTGCTGTGACGGCGTGGACCAGGACTGCGACGGCGACGACCTGCAGGACTGCGACGGCGACGGCTTCGACGGCGTGGACTGCGGCGGCAACGACTGCGACGACGCCGACGACGCCATCTACCCGGGCGCCGACGACACCTGCTACGACGGCGTCGATCAGGACTGCGACGCCGCCGACGACTACGACTGTGACGCCGACGGCTACACCTCCGCCGACTTCGGCGGTGACGACTGTGACGACGCAGATGCCACCTTCAACCCCGGCGCCGACGACCTCTGCGGCGACGGCCTCGACCAGGACTGCGACGGCACCACCGACAACGCCGATCTGGACGGCGATGGCTACGTGGACGAGGCCTGCGGCGGCGAGGACTGCGACGACACCGACGCCGGCGTCTCTCCCGTCGGCGACGAGAGCGCGGTCGACGGCCTCGACAGCGACTGCGACGGCGATGTCGATGAGGATGCCTACTGCAACCTCTACGCGCCCCTCGCCAACGGCTCCTCCGCCCTGCGCACCTACGACATGAGCCGCGACGGCACGAGCTACGTCGAGGACATCACCATCATCTCCTGGGACGCCGCGGCGGGCGAGGGCACCGTCGAGCGTGAGCTGACCGACACCGCCGGCACCGTGACGGTGTTCGACGAGAACTGGGTCTGCGATGCCGGCACAGTCTACATGACCGGGCTCGACTACCTCATGCACGGCACGCCGACCTTCAGCGCCACCTACACCAGCCCCCGCACCCTCCTGCTGCCCGAGGCGGACATGACCCCGGGCGAGACCTGGACCTACGACTACATCGCGGCCGACGCCACCATGGGCCAGCTGTGGGAGGCCCAGGGGGCCTACACCGTCCTCGGGCTCGGCACCGTCACCGTGAGCGCCGGCTCCTTCGACGCGCTCCTCATCGAGAACAGCTACAAGGTCACCGATCTGATGGGCATGTTCGGCTTCGACCGCGAGGTCACCGCCACCATGTACTTCGTGGAGCGCCTGGGCCTGGTCTACTCCGAGGAGATCGACGCCTCGGGCGCCACCGTCGAGACCCGCGAGCTGACCACCTACACGGGTTTCTACCCCTGATCCTGCGCCCGGATGCACGCGCGGCCGGTCCTTGGGACCGGCCGCTTCGTCGCAGCGCGGGGCTCCGCCCGCAACCCAAAGTGATCGCACCAGCCGCGCTGCCCCTTGTTTGCCTTGCGGGGGGCTCACCGCCCCCCACCGGCTGCCTCCCCCCGCACCGCTGGCGCTCCCCCCTCCCCGCGCCCTATTGGCGCGCGCGCCTGCGGCGCGTGATCTACTATCGACGTTTTTGCGCGTAGTACGTGCAAAATCGTCGATAGTAGATCAGAGGCAACTGCTCCCGCTGCAGGTGAAGTCCTCGTCGCTGTGGTAGCCGCGGTACGTGGTCATGTAGGCGTACAGGGCCACGTCGTCGGGGAAGTTGTCGGTGCCGCCGTTGCCCCAGTCGCAGACCGAGGAGGTCAGGGTGCTGGAGGCGTCGTTGATGAGCACCCCCCCGCCCCAGAGGGAGGTGTTGTCGTACACACCCGCGGTGGTGGAGGTGGAGCCGTAGCAGGCGAGGGTGGCGCTGTTGTTCAGCAGGACACCGCCCCCGTAGCCACGGGTGCTGGAGGACGTGCCGGCGGTGTTGCCGTCGATCTGGGTGCTCACGATGCTGACCGTCGCCCCCGTCACGTACAGCCCACCGCCGATGTAGGAGACGACGTTGTCCGAGATCCCCGTGCTGGTGATGGCCGCGGAGCCTCCCTGGATCATCAGGCCCCCGGCTGAGGTGGCGCTGTTGGCGTCGAAGTCGCAGGAGGTGATGTCGGCGGTGCCGTAGCCCAGGTAGGCGCCCCCCGCGTAGCTGCCGGAGGAGTTGCCCGTGACCGTGACGTCCTCCATGGCCACGGTGCTGTTCGCGGTGTAGACCCCACCCCCCCACTGGGCGCTGGCGATGTTGTCGTCGAACTCCGCCGTGTACAGCGCCAGCGTGACGCCGTTCACGTACAGCCCGCCGCCGTAGTTGCTCGCCGTGCAGTCCTGGACGAGCAGGTCGCTGGCGGTGAGGGCGCCGTTGGACTGGTAGATGCCGCCGCCCGAGAGCGCGCTGCAGTCCTGGACGACCACGTCGACCAGCTCCAGGTCGACCCCGTGGGTGCCGCCCTGGATGCCGCCGCCCTGGCTGGCGGAGGTGCCCCCCTCGATGGTGAGGCCTTCGACGAGGAGGTCGGTGCAGGCGGCGTTGACCGTGACCACCGAGCCCGTGCCATCGCCCACCAGGGCGGTGGCGCCGGAGCCGTCGAGGCCGATCACGCTCACGTCGGCGCCCTGGACGGTGAGCTCGACGTAGTAGGTGCCGGGGCACAGGGTCAGGGTGCCGCTGGTGGCCATGGTGGACGCATAGGCCGCGGTGGCGGTGCCCGATGCGTAGACGGAGGTCAGGTCCGCGACCGAGCCGTAGGTGCTGACGAAGGTGACCATGCCGGGGCCGTCCGTGGTCCCGTCGCAGTCGTCGTCCACGCCGTTGCAGATCTCCACGGCGCCGGGGTTGACGTCTGCGTCGTCATCGTCGCAGTCCGCGTCGTCGCCGGCGTAGCCGGAGGGCTGGTCGCAGGCGTACTCCGGGGTGCCGGTGGAGTCGCCGTAGCCGTCGCCGTCGGCGTCGATGTACCAGGGCTCCTCGTCCACGGCGCCCTCGTCCACGTCACCGTCGCAGTCCTCGTCCACGTCGTCGCAGTGCTCGACCGCGCCGGGGTAGACGCTCGCGTCGGAGTCGTCGCAGTCGGTGTCATCGGCCACGGTGCCGCTGGGCTGGGAGCAGGCCTCCGTCACCACCTCCGGATCGCCGAAGCTGTCTCCATCGGCGTCGGCGTACCAGGCGCCGGCGTCCACGGCCTCCTCGTCGGTGTCGCCATCGCAGTCCTCATCGACGCCGTCGCAGTGCTCGTCCGCGCCCGGATGGATCGCGGCGGCGGTGTCGTCGCAGTCGTCGGCGCTGGCGGCGTAGCCGCTGGGCTGGGTGCAGGCCCGGGTGGCCGGCCCGGCGCCGCCGTAGCCATCGCCGTCCGCGTCCGCGTACCAGGCACCCATGTCCACGGCGCGATCGTCCACCGTGCCGTCGCAGTCTTCATCGACGCCGTCACAGTGCTCGACGGCCCCGGGGTAGACGTGATCGAGGGTGTCATCGCAGTCGGTGGCGTCCGCGACGTAGCCGCTCGGCTGGGTGCAGGCCTCGGTGACGCTGCCGGCGTCCCCGTAGCTGTCGGCGTCGGCGTCGGCGTAGAAGGTGTCCGCGTCCACGGGCTCTTCGTCGGTGTCACCGTCGCAGTCCTCATCGACGCCGTCGCAGTGCTCGTCCGCGCCGGGGTGGACGCTCGCGACGCCGTCGTCGCAGTCCGTGCCGTCCGCCACCGTGCCGCTGGGGGCGGTGCAGGCGGTGGCGATGGAGAGCGCGGTGCCGTAGCCGTCGGCGTCGGCGTCGGTGTGCCAGGCCACGGCGTCCACGGCGTCGTTGTCGACAGTGCCGTCGCAGTCCTCGTCGGCGCCGTCGCAGTGCTCGTCCGCGCCGGGGTGCACGTCGTCGCGGGTGTCGTCGCAGTCTGTGTCGTAGGCCACGTGGTCGCTGGGCTGGGTGCAGGCGGCGAGGCCGCTGCCCGGATCGCCATGGCCGTCACCGTCAGCGTCGGCGTACCAGGTGGGGGCGTCCACGGCGCCGGCGTCGATCACGCCGTCGCAGTCGTCGTCCAGGCCGTCGCAGCGCTCAGGGGCGCCGGGGTAGACGGTGTCGCGGGTGTCATCGCAGTCGGTGTCGTCGGCGACGTGGTCGCTGGGCTGGGTGCAGGCCTCCATGGCGACGCCCGCGTCCCCGTAGCCGTCGCCGTCGGCGTCGGCGTAGAAGGTGTCCGGGTCCACGGGCTCCTCATCGACGCCGCCGTCGCAGTCTTCGTCCACGCCGTCGCAGTGCTCGTCCGCGCCCGGATGGACGGCGGCATCGGCGTCGTCGCAGTCGCCGGGCTCGGCGACATGGCCGCTGGGGTCCGCGCAGGCCGTGGCCGGGCTGCCGCTGTCGCCGTACCCATCGGCGTCCCCGTCGGCGTACCAGGTGGGCGCGTCCACGGCGCCGTCGTCGGCCACGCCGTCGCAGTCTTCGTCGACGCCGTCGCAGTGCTCGTCGGCGTCGGGGTTGACCCCCGCCCGGGTGTCGTCGCAGTCGCCGCCGCGATCCACCGCCCCGGAGGATGGGGTGCAGGTGATGACGAGGCCGGCGTCGTCGCCCCAGCCGTCGGCGTCGGCGTCGGGGTACCAGGCCCCGGCGTCCAGGGCGTCCTCGTCCACGGCGCCGTCGCAGTCCTCGTCGACGCCGTCGCAGTGCTCGTGGGCGCTGGGGTTCACGGCCGGCTCGGCGTCGTCGCAGTCGCCGGGATCGAGCACGTAGCCGGAGGGCTGATCGCATTGGACGATCGTGTCGGCGTCCTGGCCAAAGCCATCGCCGTCGTCGTCGCGGTCCAAGGTGGACTCCAGCGCGGCGTCCTCGTCGATCTCGCCGTCGCAGTCGTCATCCTCACCGTTGCAGAGCTCCTGCGCGCCCGGGTGGACGGACGGATCTTCGTCGTCGCAGTCGGTGGGGTCCGCGACCCAGCCGCCGCTGGGGGCGGTGCAGAACGCGCGCGCGTCCACGGGGTCCAGTGAGCCCCAGCCGTCGCCGTCGGCGTCGCGGTGCAGGGTGAGATCGCCGGCGACATCTGGATCGTCGTCGTCGAGAAAGCCATCGCAGTCGTCGTCCGTTCCGTTGCAGGACTCGACGGCGCCAGGGTGCACCGCCGGATCCGCGTCGTCGCAGTCCACCTCGCTGCCGTAGCCATCGCCGTCGGCGTCGCGCCCCTCCGGGGCGGAGGTGTCTTCTGGCTTGGGCGGACAGCCGGTCAGCAGGGCCAGCGCGATGAGCAGGTGGAGACGCATGCAACCTCCCGGGGCGTGCGCTAGAAATATTGTCTCTAATACGGGCGAGCGCCTCCTCCATCTACCTCTCCCGAGGGAATCGGGGGCCGCGACTCCGAGAAACGGATCAGGCTTGCGCTCTGTCGCGTCGCAGCATATTGCTGCACAGCAGCATGGCACGAACACCCGCCCACCGTCCAGGAGCCCAGCATGAGCGTACACCAGCGACCCGACGAGGTGCTCACGGCGTTCTGGTCCCAGACCGCCGACCTGTGGCAGGCCCAGGCCCAGGCCTGGCAGCACTGGCTCGCCGCCGGCCAGGCCGCGCTGGCGCAGCAGGCCGCCGCGCCAGGTCCCTGGCAGGCCCTGGCCCAGGCCCAGCAGCAGGTCTGGGCCCAGTGGAGCGCGGGCTTGGCCGCGAGCCTGCCGGGTGCCGCCCCCACGTCCGGGCAGCCCGACAAGCTGGCCGAGGCGGCCCAGGCCAACCTGCGCGCGGCCCTGGAGGTGCTGACCCGCGCCACCACCACCATGGCCGCGCGGCTGGAGCAGGCGGATCCCCAGGCGCTGGCCGCCGTCTGGGAGGGGCTGGCCGCCGAGTACCGGCGCGACCTCGCGGACCTGCCGACCAAGCTGAAGCCCGCCCGCGCCGAGGATCTGGCCGGCCTGGCCCGCGAGCTGTCCTCCGCCAATCCCAGCCCCCAGGCGCGCCGCTACCTGGACCGCTTCGTGGAGACCATGCGGGTCAAGGCCGTGCAGGGCGCGGAGTACTACGTGGACGCGAGCCGCGTCGAGGTGGGCCCCACCCCCCGCGAGAAGGTCCTGGAGCTGGGCTCCCTGGAGCTGTACCGCTACCGCGCCACCGCCGATGCCGCGCAGAGCGCGGGCCGCCCCCCGGTGCTGCTCATCTACTCCATCATCAACCGCCCGTGGATCCTCGACCTCGTCCCGGGGTTCTCCCTCATCGCCCACCTCCTGGCCCGCGGCCTCGACGTCTACATGGTGGAGTGGAAGCCGGCCACGGCGGGCTGCACCGACACGCTCGACGCCTTCATCGACCCCTGGCTGGATGCGGCCGTGGACAAGGTCCGCGCGCTGTCGGGCGCCGCGCGCGTGGGGATGCTCGGCTACTGCATCGGCGGCACCATCGCCGCCATGTACGCCGCGCGCTTCCCCGACAAGCTCGCCAGCCTCCTCACCCTCACCACCCCGCTGGTGGGCACTGGCTCGGGCGTGCTCGGCCTGCTGGTGAACCCGGCGGTCTTCCCCATCGACGAGATCGTCGCGGCCAACCAGGGCGTGGTCCCGGGCAAGACCGTGCGCCACAGCATCATCGCCATCAAACCCTACCTGGAGGTCCTCAAGTGGAAGGCCTACTACGAGAACCTCCACGACGAGCGCATGATGTACCTGTTCGAGCCCATCGACCGCTGGGCCAACGACAACCCTGACCTCCCCGGCGAGGTGTTCCGCTCCTTCGTCCACGAGGTCTACCACGAGGACCGCCTGGCCCGCGGCCAGACCCTCCTGCACGGCGAGCCGCTGGATCTGGGGGCCATCACCTGCCCCCTGCTCAACCTGGTGGCCGACGAGGACTGGATCGTGCCTCGCGAGGCCGCCGTGAAGGTCACGGAGCTGGTGGGCTCTGCCGAGAAGGCCACCGAGATCATCCCCGGCCCCCACGTGGGCATCATCATGGACCCCCGCACCCGCCCGGTCTGGGACCGCATCGCCGACTTCATCGCCGGGCACGCCGCCCCGGCCGCCGCCGAGGAGGCCTGATGCGCGCCCTCACGCTGCTCCCCCTGCTGCTCGGCTGCACCCCGCCGGCCGACACGGGCACCGACGACCCGGGCCCGCACGACACCGACGACACCGCCCCCGACGACACCGCCCCCGACGACACCGGCGATCCGGTGACCTGCGTGCCCGACGGCGACGGCCGCGTCAGCTTCGAGGAGTTCGTGGCCGACCCGGCGCTGGGGATCGCGGCGGCCTACAGCACCAACGAGGCCGGGACCACGGTGGCGGTGAGCGGCCTGGCTGGCGTGGACCAGGGGGACGGCGCTCGCTCCTGGGACTTCTCCGCCGTCACCCCCGGCACCGACACCCCCTGGAACGTCCGCCTGCAGGAGCCCGGCGGCACCTGGTTCGCCAGCCACTTCCCCACCGCCACCTACTACGTGGGGCTCGACGCCTCCGAGAGCGTCCTGGGCGCCTACCGGCTCGATCCAGACCTGGAGCAGCTGCAGCTGCTGGGCATGGCCACCGCCGCCGAGGCGGAGGGCGGGGTCCTGGTCTACGAGCGCCCGGTGGTGGTCTTCGACTTCCCGCTGGCCATGGGCCAGACCTGGGAGGCCGACGCGGTCCGGGCCGACGGGCACTGGGAGGGCGAGGACTACCCCGCCGACTACGGCTGGGCGGGCGTGGTCACGCTCCAGCACTCCTACGCCTTCGAGGTGGACGCCCACGGCAGCCTGGCCGTGCCACTGGGCGACTTCGAGGTGCTGCGCCTGCGCCTCGACCAGCGCATGGAGGCGGTCAACTCCATCAGCGGCGTGTTCGGCTCCGAGAGCTACATCGCCTACTTCTACGTGGCCGAGTGCGCCGGCCTGGTGGCCCGCGTGCGCTCCACCGAGGGCGAGCGCGAGGCCGCCTTCACCGAGGCCAGCGAGTACCTGAGGCTCGGGTTCTGATGCAGCGCCTCCTCACCGCGCTGGCCCTCGTCGCGTCCACGGCGCTGCTCGCGGGCTGCCTGGCCTACCAGCGGGCCCCGGCGCTGACCCCCGAGCGCAGCTTCCTGCGCGTGCTGGGCAGCGATCTGCGCTACCAGGACACGGGCTGGCCGGCGGTGCAGGAGACCTCGGACGTCCCCCTCCTGTTCATCCACGGCTTCGGCTCCTCCCTGGAGACCTGGGAGCTGGTGGCGCCCTCGCTGTGCAGCCACCGCCGCTGCGTCTCCCTCGACCTGCCCGGCTTCGGGCTGTCCAGCAAGTACGAGGAGGACTACCGCCCCGCGGCCGTGGTGACGCGCGTGCTGGCGCTCATGGACCAGCTCGATCTGCCGCGGGTCGATGTGGTGGCCCACTCCTACGGCTGCTCCGTGGCCCTGACCCTGGCCCAGCAGGCCCCCGGCCGCGTGCGGCGCCTCGTGCTGTCCGACGGCTTCGCCTACGCCGACCAGATGCCCTGGTTCTTCGCCTGGGCCCGCGCCCCCGTGATCGGCGAGGTGCTGTTCGGCATGTTCTACGACCAGCAGCTCGACTGGCGCATCCCGCTGTCCTTCTACGACCGGGATCTCGTCAGCCAGCGCATGGTGGAGCGCGCCCGCGATGCCCTGCGCGCGCCCGGCACCCGCGCCGCCGCCCTGGCCGTGGTGCGCGGGCTCGATCTGGGTGAGGCCGAGCGGCACTACGGCGCCCTGCCGCATCGCGTGCTCATCATCTGGGGGCGGGAGGACACGGTCACCCCCCTGCGCTACGGCGAACGCCTGGCCCAGCACCTGCCGCGCACCACCTTCGCGGTCGTGCCCTTCGCCGGCCACTTCCCCATGGTGGAGGCGCCCGGGCTGTACGCCGAGACCGTCGATTCCTTCCTGGTGAGCCGCTCCTGGGAGGACCGCCGATGATCGCGCTGCTCACCGCCTGCGGCCTGGCCCTCGGGGCTGACGAGCCCGCCCCCCTGCCCCTGGAGCTGCCGCCCCCACCGACCCCGGCGATCGAGGAGCACGTGGAGCTCGACGGCTACCTCCGCACCCGCGGTCTCTGGCTCTACAACCTGGATCTGAACCGCGGCCCCACCCCCAGCACCGGCGAGCCCATCTTCCCCTACACGGCTTCGGGCGGCGAGTCCTTCAGCGGCGGCAACCTGCGCCTGCGGCTGGACGGCACCATCCGCGTCGTCCCCGAGATCAGCGTGCACCTGCGGGTGGACGGGCTGGACAACGTGGTCCTGGGCAGCACCCCCGCCGGCTTCCCGGCCGACCGCTGGGCCCCGAGCGCCTACGCCAGCACCGGCCAGGAGGCGCCCACCTCGGGGGTGAACGCCTTCCAGGACAGCATCGCCCTGAAGCAGGTCTGGGGCGAGGCCTTGACCCCCTTCGGGCTGCTGGTGGTGGGCCGCATGGGCATGCCGATGTGGGGCGTGGGCATGCTCGCCCACCCCGGCGATGGCCTGGACGACGACTTCGACGAGAACGTGGACCGCGTCGGCTTCGCCACCACGATCTTCAACCATTTTCTAGGGGTGTCGTACGACTGGAACGCGGTGGGCCCCACCAGCGCCACCCCGTCGGGCTCCCTCTGGGGCCAGGACGTGGACCTGGAGCCCAGCGACGACGTGCACACCCTCTCCTTCGCGCTGCTCCGAGAGCTGGACGAGGACGCGGTGGCCCGCCGCCATCGCGCCGGTCAGCCCGCCTTCCGCTACGGGGCCTACGTGACCCGGCGCACCCAGGAGCTGGACGTGCCGTCGTACTGGCTGGGCGGCATCGCCGAGCAGGACGGCACCATCAGCGAGGACGATCTCATCCCCCGCGGCTTCTCGGCCCTGGCGGCCGATGTCTTCCTCGACCTGGCTGCTCCGCGCTGGGGTGTCGAGTTCGAGGGCGCCTACCTGCAGGGCGCGGTCTCGAACCTCTCGCTGGTCCCAGGCGTGCTGGCCGATGAGGTCACCCTGCGCCAGCTCGGCGCGGTGCTGCGCGGGCACGTGGACCTGCTGCCCGACGAGCGCCTGACCCTCGCCATCGAGGGAGACTACGCCTCGGGGGACTCCGCCCCCGGCATGGGCGTGGCCCCACCGCTCGGCCAGCTCCAGGCCCAGGCCGGGGATCTGGACGGCCCCCAGTTCGCCCTGCCCGACGACGCCACCCTGGACAATTTCAGGTTCCACCCGAACTACCACGTGGACCTCATCCTCTGGCGGCAGATCGTGGGCACGGTGACCGACGCCATGATCCTGCGCCCGGCCCTGCGCGCGAAGCCGCACGAGCGCCTGACCCTGGAGGCCGCCGGGGTCTTCTCCCGGGCGGTGGAGGCCACCTCCACCCCCTCGGGCGCGACAGGACTCGGCAAGGAGCTCGACCTCTCGGCCCACTGGGACGTCTGGCACGGCCTGGTGGGTGAGCTGCAGTACGGCCTGTTGCTGCCCGGCCCCGGCCTGCGCAACGTGCATCGCGACCTGGACCCCACCCCCGCCCAGGCCATGCGCATGATGCTGGCCTTCCCCTTCTGAACGGTGCTCCCCATGCTGCTCGCCCTCGCCCTCCTGTCCCTCTGGGCCTGCTCCCCGGGCAACCCCGATCTGCACGACTCCGGCCCCGAGGAGCCCTGGACCTGGGACTGCGAGAGCGACGGCGACGGCACCATCACGTCCAGCGAGCTGCCCTGGGCCACGGGCGTCTCCGTCCCGTACCGCGCCAACACCGCGGGCCACACCGCCACCGTGGCCCCCGACGGCGTCGAGCAGGGCGGCGTCACCACCTGGGACTTCACCGCCTCCCCGGGCCAGCTCGAGGTGGACTTCGACCTCCTGGACCCGGCCGGCCTCTGGTGCGCCGGCGCCTTCCCGAGCGCCGACTACGCCAGCCCCCTGTTCGCCCACGAGATCGACCTTCTGGCCTTCATCGAGGTCGAAGACGACGGCTTCCGCATGCTCGGGCTGGCCTCCCGCGAGGAGCAGCCGGCGGAGGGCCAGACCCTGCTGGTCTACGACGAGCCCGTGGTGGTGGAGCGCCTGCCCCTGTCCCTGGGCACCAGCTGGACCGCCAGCGCGAGCTTCTCGGGCGCCATCATCCAGGGCGTCGCCAACCAGGGCACCGAGGAGTACGCCTTCGAGGTGGACCGCCAGGGCACGCTGCTGCTGCCCGGCTTCAGCATCGAGAAGGCCCTGCGCCTGCGGGTGGACGTGTCCCAGACCTTCGCGGTGACCAGCGGCGAGAACCCCGTGGAGTCCGTGCGCTTCCTCTACCTGAAGGAGTGCCTGGGCGAGCTGGCCCGTATCACCAGCCTCCCCGGCGAGACCGGCGCCACCTTCACGGAAGCCTCGGAGTTCAGGGTGCTGGACGTGGGGCGGTAGTCACTCCTCGTCGCGCCAGCCGATCCATCCGCGGGCGCGCATGGTCTGCAGGAACACCGCGAGGCGCTGGTTCGTGGGGTCGAAGTCCTCCCCGAGGCGCTCCGCGAGCGCCTGGGCGATGGCGTGCACATCGCGCTCGCCGTCGCACAGCGCCCAGATGAGGCTGCCCGTGTCGTCGAGCTTGACGTGGTTGTGCGACGGCGCCAGCCCTCGGGCGAGGAGCCGCCCGAACCACCCGCGCCGCTGGACCTCGTGTACCGTGACGAGGCCGCCCTCGCCCTGCTCGGATTCGCACCGCCGCAGCGGCTTGAGCGGGCCGATGTCCACGAGGGCCTTGGGCATGCCCTAGGCGATCCGCCCCTGCAGCCACACCAGCACCGCCCGCAGCATGGCGCCGGTGGCGCCCTTGCCGTAGTAGCGCTCGGGCTTCTCCAGGAAGGCCGGGCCGGCGATGTCGAGGTGGGCCCAGCGGGGGCCGTCCACGAAGGCCGAGAGGAAGGCGGCGGCGGAGCTGGCCCCGCCCCAGCGCGGGCCCATGTGGTTGAGGTCGGCCCACTCGGCCTCGAGCAGCTTCTTGAAGTGCTCCGCGAGGGGCAGGCGCCACAGCCCGTCCCCCGCCTCCTCGGCGGCGGCCAGCAGCTGCGCGGCCAGCTCGTCGTCCTCGGTGAACAGGCCGGTGTAGCGCGAGCCGAGGGCCACGACGCAGGCGCCGGTGAGGGTGGCCAGATCGAGGCAGTAGGCCACCCCGAGCTTGCTGGCGTAGGCCAGGCAGTCGGCCAGGACCAGGCGGCCTTCGGCGTCGGTGTTGTGGACCTCCACGGTCTTGCCGTTGAACATCGTGAGGACATCGCCGTGCTTGAAGGACGAGCCGCTGTTCATGTTCTCCGCGGCGCCGAAGATCCCGTGGACCTCCACGGCCAGGCCCAGGTGGTCGATGGCCTGCAGGAGGCCGATGACCGTGGCGGCGCCCGCCATGTCGCAGCGCATGGTGTCCAGGCCGTCGTTGGGCTTGAGCGACAGGCCACCGGCGTCGAAGGTGACCCCCTTGCCCACCAGCGCCACCTGGAGGGCGGCCTCGCCCGCGGGCCGGTAGTGCATGTGGACGAAGCGCGGCGGCCGGGCGCTGCCCTTGCCCACGGCGTACAACCCGCCCATGCCCTCGGCCTCGATGCGCCGCTCGTCCCAGACGGTGACCTCGAGCCGATCGCTGGCGAGGGAGGCGGCGAAGGCGGCCAGGGTCTCGGGGTAGACCACCTCGGCTGGCTCGTTGACCAGATCCCGCACGACGCCCTGGGCCTCGGCCACGATGCGCGCCGCCGGGAGGGCGCCGGCGCCTTCTTCTGCGAGCACCAGCCGCAGGGACCCGCAGCCGGCCTTGCGCTTGGAGGCTGCCTTGTGGCGGTCGAAGGCGTAGTTGCCGGCGGAGAAGCCCTCCACGATGGCGGCCGCGCCCGCGGCCCCGGGGGAGGCGGCGGAGAAGTCGAGCACCACGCGCTCGTCGCCCTTCTTGCGCGCGGTCTGCCCCACCAGCCCGGCGGCCGCGCGCAGCTCATCGGCCCCGCCTCGGCCCAGGCCCACCAGCATCAGCCGAGCGGCGGGCAGGTGGCCCAGGCTGGGGAGGATGAGGCTGCTCTCGGCCCGCCCGGTGAAGGACTCCGCCGCGACGTGCGCGGCCAGGGCCGCGTCGAAGTGCTCCGCCAGGGCGGCGGGCAGCGCGGGAGGCGAGGCCTCGAGCAGGCCGACGGCCACCAGGGAGGCCTCCACCTCGAAGGGAGACGCTTGGCAGATCTCGAGTTCCATGGGGCTACCCCTTCAGCAGCAGGATGAGGATCAACAGCAGGGCGAAGATGACGGCGAAGCCCACGGTGAACATGGACCAGGCGTCGTTGCGGATCATGTCCACGATCTGGCGCCAGGCCGGCCGGGGGCGGAATTCTTCGAGATCATCGAACTCTTCGGGGATGTCCTCGAACTCCTTGCCGCTGGCGGGCGCCACGGGCAGGTCGAGCCAGGTGCCGCCGGGTGCGGTGCGCGCGGCCTCCTGGGCGGAGACGGACCGTGGGCTGGGCTCGGAGTCCAGCGGCACGGCGGTGTCGTGATCGCGGGCGGGCAGGGTGTCGCCGCGCTCCACCCGGGTGGCTCCGGCGTCGGGCTGTGGCGGGGGCGCGCTGGCCGCAAGCGCCTGCTTGCTCGCGGGCGCCGGCTGGGAGTACCCGGAGCCATGGGTGGCCGGCGTGGCGGGCACGACGGTGGCGGCGGGGGCCGGCGGGGCGTGCACCTGCACCGGGGCGGTTGCCGGGGGAGCCACCAGGGGTCTGGGCACCGTGACCTCGGGCGCTCGGAGCGGCGCGGGGGCCGGTGCCGGGCTGGGCGGGGGCAACGAGAGCGCGACCCGGGGCGGTGGGCTGGGCGCTGGCAACGTGACCGGCGGGGGAGGTGCGGGGCTGGGGAGCCGGGGCTTCGGCGCCGGGGCGGGGGGCGGGAGCGACGGCGCCTGAGTCGGGAAGGAGCCTGCTTCGGGCCAGGTACCCTGCTCGCCGGCGGCGCCCGCGGAGGGGCCCCTGGGCGGCGCGGGAGCCGGCGGGGGCGGGGCCGGGGCCGGCTCAGGTGC
>JBDRKM010000254.1:0-5706 GCA_043814015.1 Pseudomonadota bacterium | reverse complement strand
CCACCCGCATCCGCTCGAACAGGGCTTCGGCTGGCGTGGGGGTGTGGTCGGCGAACTTCATGCGGGGGTCCCCATGGCGGCGGCAATGGCGGCGCTGAAGGCGTCGAGCAGGGCCTTGTCCTTGGCGGGGTCCACGTCGGGTGCTGGGGCGGCGGGTGCGGGGGCAGGAGCAGGCGCGGGGGCCGGCTTGGCCCTGGGCTTGCGGGTCCTGGGTGCGGGCGCGGGGGTGCCCACGAGGACATCCGTGGCAGGCCGCACGATGAGCCCAGTCTGGAGTTCCTGCTCCTCGACACCGGCCACCGGGCGATCCCAGCGGATGCGCACGCGGCGCTGCTCGGGCAGCAGGGCCAGGATCCTGCCCTTCTTGTCGGGTTCGTCCTTGAGGGCAAAGCGGTCGCCGACGTGCCAGCCGCGGTACTCCTCGGGGATGTCCGCGGTGAAGCTCTGCTGCCCCGTGGCGCAGGAGCGGGCGACCTTGGCGGCGGACAGGGCCACGCGCTCGCCCATGCGGCGCATGGAGCGCGCGGCGTCCCACTGCTTGCCGGCCTGGATGGCTTCGCGGGCGCTCTCGTAGGTCTGGACGGCCCGCTGGATGGCCTCGGCGGCCTCGCGCTGCTCCTTGCCCTGGCAGCGGGGGGAGCGCGCCATGCTGGCGGCGTAGCGGATCAGGCGCCGTGCCCGCTCCATCAGCGCCGGGGCGCTGCGCAGGGTGGCTTCGAGCTGCTCGATGCGCTCCAGGATCTCGTCGTCGGGCTGGACGCGGCGGGCCTCTTCCAGGTCCAGCTCGGGATCGGCGGTGTAGCCGGACACCAGCGCCTGGATCAGCTCGTCCAGGGGGCGCTCGGGGCGGGCCAGGTAGTCGCGGATCTTCTCGGCCTCGTCGCTGTGCCCCTGCTCCTCGAACCAGGCCAGGATGGACGCGCCGGAGGGCTGGTCCTGCCAGAGCCAGGAGACGCCGGTGATCGCGGCCAGCGCGTCCCCCTGCTGCTCGATGGTGTCGGCGAGTCGGGCGAGCTGGGCCGGGTCCTGGGGGACCTGGGGCAGGGGCTTGTCCTCAATGGGCCGGGGCGGGGCTGCGACCCGGGGCGCCACCTGGACCGGGGGTGTGGCGTCGGCCTTCTTGCTCTTACGGGGAGCCCTGGGCTTCTTCTCCTTGGGGGGCGGGGGCTCGCGCAGCTTCTCGGTGGGGTCGGCCGCGGGCTTGGGCTCGGGGATGGGGTGCTTCTGGGCGTAGCCCTCGTCGTGGGCGGCCCGACGGCGGGTGTCCCGGAAGGAGCACGCCTCTTTGACCAGCTTCATGGCGCCAAGCACGCCGGCCTCGATGGCAGCGGACAGGGTGGGCAGGCCCTCGCCGCCCACGGTCCCCTGGTCGGCGAACCACTGCTCGCCCCGCTCGAAGCGCCAGGCCCAGCCCTGTACCGGATCGGAGGTGACGCGCAGGGTGCCGTAGGTGGCCAGCTTGCGCCACAGCTCCACCTGGGGCTGGGCGGCTTCGGTGCAGTGCAGCATCCCGACCCACTGGCCCCGCAGGGTGATGGGGCCGGGCGCGGGCAGGCCCTTCTGCTCGGCCTTGACCGCGGCGATGGCCTCTTTGGCCGCCACCACGCGCACCGGCCGGCGTGGGGCGTCACCAGCGGCCGCGCCCGTGTGCAGGACGTGGGCGAACTGGTCGTCGGGGTGGAAGGTGATCTCCACCCGGTCGCCGATGGCGACGCCCGTGGGCAGGCCCTCGTAGGGGGCGTAGGCGGTGCCCTTGTGGGGGCCGACGAGCACGCGCAGCCGGACGCCGTTGGTCAGCCCCACCACCTCGGCGGGTGCCTTCACCACGCCCTCGCCCACGGGCGGCTCCTCGCCCGCCTTCCAGGCCATGGACCCGCTCGGGGTCACGAAGACCATCAGCGCCCGTCCCTCGCGGGGCCGCATGACCAGGGCGAACTCGCCGCCGCAGGCCTTGCCGTAGGCCCGCAGCAGGCGCGGCTGGTCTTCCATGGCCCCCACGAAGGAGAGCCGGAAGCGCTTGGGCTTGTGCGCGGCGACGGTGGTCATGGGCTACCTCGATGCGGGTTCCGGGGCGGTGGCGACGGCCAGGCCGTCCGGATTGGGATGAACGATGGGCGTCAGCGCGGGCAGCGGCTCGGGAGCCCCCGCGCAGGGCGGGGTCAGGGCCAGCAGGGTGGCGACCACGAAGACCTGGGCACAGCGGAGGAGGTGCTTCACGGCTCACCTCACCTTCTTGAGCAGGACGGGGACCGCGGCGGCCCCGGCGGCCAGGACCAGGCCCCCCACCAGCAGCCAGCCGATGCCCTCGGCCTTCTTCACGGGATCGGGCGGGGGCGGCGGCAGGGTAGTGGGCGGCAGGACGCGGCCTTCCTTGGAGGCGTCCACACGGGCGACGAGCTCGCGGTCGGCCAGCGCGGTCTGCTCCCGCAGGTTGACGCAGTACTCCCAGGCCGCGATGGCCCAGGCGATGGCGGCCACGCCCACCACCACGCCCGCGACGATCAGCGCGGGGGCCACACCCACGCCCTCGCGGGCGGGCTCGGCGTCGGCCCAGAAGCCGGCGGCCAGGTCCTGGTAGCGGCGCTCCAGGGCCACGTAGTTGGCGACGGTCTTCGCCTCGGCTTCGGTTCGGGGCGGGTTGGGCAGCTTGGCGCGGATGGAGTCCAGGTGCGCGCGGGCCTGGGCCAGCTCGACCATGAACGCCTTGACCCGCTCAGCGTAGGCCGCGGGGCTGTGCCGGATGGCCGCCTCGTACAGGCGCAGGGACTCGGCCTGGAGGGCCTTCCAGCCTCCCGACCACGACTCCTTGATCTGGGTCCAGGTGGGCATGGCGTTACCTCACCACCACGGGGTAGCCGTAGAAGCCCGCCATCTCCTCGGGGGTGGCCCAGCGGGTGCCGGGCGGCGGCGGGGGCATGAGCACGGTCTGGGCGGCGGGTGCCGCGGGCTGGGCCACGGGGCCGGGGAGCTGGAGCGGGGCCGGCGCGGGCTGGACTACCTGGGCCGGGCCGGCCTGGGGGTGCCGGAACATGGCGAGGAGGCCCTGGCGCTGCGGCTGGGCCGGGTTCTGGGCCTGCTGCTGCTGGTTGGCCTCGCGCCGGGCCATGACCCGTTGGGTGGCCTTGACCATCATGGGGGCGATCAGCGGGATGAGTCCGAACTCGGGCCGGGCGACCTGCTCGGGCAGCTCGGCCACCATGTAGAGGCCGGGCTTGATCTCGATGACGGCCGCCCGGAAGCCCTGGCGGGCCTGCAGGCGCAGGTGGGTGCCCATGCGGGCCGGGGGGCTCCACTGGGCCGGCAGGGCCGGCACGTTGCCGGCGGGCGCACGCGCGGGAGCCGGCGAAGCGACCGGGGCCACCCGGAAGCGGCGGCGGCGCAGGTGGGGGAAGGCCAGGCCCATGACCTCCTCGTCGAAGGGCAGCTCCTCGTCCTCGGCCCAGTCTTCCTCGGGCGGCTCCATGGGCTGCATGGCCTGGGGGTCCTGGGGCCAGGGGGGCTGCTGCGCCGGGTAGGCTGCCTGGGGTGGGTAGGCTGCCTGGGGTGGGTAGGCCGCCTGGGGCTGGTAGGGCATGGGCGCGGGGTAGCCCTGAGGAGCGCGCACCAGCGCCGCCTCCTGGGGCTCCTCCTGCCGACGTTGGCGACGGCGCACGCGCCGGCTGCCCTGGTCCCGGGCCTCGGCCCGCTCCTGCTGCCGCTCCATCCGGCGGTCACGCCGCTCGGTCTTGCGCTCGGCCCGGGTGTCCCGGCGGTCTCCCCGCCGGTCCCGGCGCCGCTCACGGCGCGCTTCTCGGGCTTCCTGGCGCTCCTCGCGGGAACGCCAGCCCACATCCTCGTCCTGGAACTGGCTCATGGGGATCGCCTTTCGGAACCTCATGCGGTCCTCCCTGGGGCCGCCGCGCCTGCGGAGGCGCCTCGGGCGGCAAGCCACCGGCGCCAGACGGAGGACTCGATGGAGCCGTACATCCCGAGCTTGGCGCTCGGGTCGTCGCGGAACCACCGGCCGCCGACGCGGTAGCGGGTGATGCAGTGGTACAGACCCGGCTGGTCCGGCCGGGCGCGGGTGCGGAGCATGACCTCCGCGTGGATGGTCCCCGGCCGGGTGCGGGCCGCTTCGTCGAAGCCGCCGTCACCAGGGGCCAGGGCTTTGTAGCCACGGGCCAGCAGTTCCCCGGCTCGGGCCGCGGCCAGGGCGTCACAGTCCTCGTGCCCCTCGGCCAGCAGGTTGATGTAGTCCGACCAGGTCTCGTCCTGCTCCCGCTGGTAGACCACGCCCGAGTCGTACAGCAGCGGCAGATCGGGCCGCGCCCGCAGGATGACCGCGTTCTCCTGGGCCAGCCAGTTGAGCAGCCGAACGGCGGCTTGCTCGTCGAAGGCCAGCTTGACCGCGATCTTCATGAGGGACCTCCTACGGGGTTCACTTGTTGGACAGGCGGAAGGGCGCGCTGGAGGCCAGCACCACCGTGGCCTTGTGGTCGGGCGGGGTTCCGCCCCCCAGCGTGGTGCGGGCGCGGACCCACGGACCGAGCGCGGCGGCCTCCACCAGTTCGTGCCCGTCGGCGTTCGTGGTGAGCTGCGTGGCCTTGGCCGCCTGCACCCAGGCCGTGCCGTCGTGGCTGGTCTCCAGCACCGCGTCGGTGGTGGGGGTGTCGGCCCCGCCCTCCTGGCTCAGGTCGAAGAAGACCCGGAAGGCCTGGGCGTTGTCAGGCACCCCGTCCCCGTCGTTGGGCACGATGCGCTTCTTCTCGCCCGTGACGCCTTCATCGGTGGCCTCGGCGACGGACAGCAGGGTGTGGACGTTGCGGAAGAGGGCCATGGGTGGCCTCCGGCAAAGGGGGGAATGGTGGCGAGGTCAGAGGTTCAGGTGGAAGACCACCCGGAAGTCGGCTTCGGCGGCGGCGGAGACCTCCAGCTTGGCGGCGCCCCCGAGGGGCACACCGTTGGCTGGCTGGGCGTCCCCGGGCACCTTGGCGCGCAGGGTGCTCGTGCCGTCGTAGACCAGCAGGCCCAAGCCCGAGAGCTGGTCCGGGTCCGCTGTCTCCAGCACCAGGTGGTCAGCGAAGGGGGGGATGCCCACCTCCACGACCCCGTTGGCGCTGGTCCGGCCCCGATGCTCCCACTGGTTGCGGGTGGCGGCGAAGCCGTCCGCCACCGTCACCCCGACCCGGTTCTCCGAGCCGGAGGCGTTGGCGGCCCGCACCTGGAGCGCCCGCGCGAACACGGACAGGCGGGTGGAGCGCGAGACGGTCACCTTGGCCTTGGCCCCGGCACCTCCTCCCGAGGACCAGGCGACCTCCAGCTCGAAGGGCTGCCCCTCGCGGCTGAAAGCCTCCACGATCCGCCAGCAGGCGGCCTGGGCGTCGGCGTCGAGCACCGTGACCCACTGGGGGTCGTCGGTGAGGGCCGCCAGCTCCGCGGTGTCGGAGCGGGTCGAGAGCGTGGTGACGCGGTCTCTTCCCATGGCGGAACCCTCCTCCGGCTACCCCGCGAGCGGGATCAGCGGTGGCCGACCGGCTTCTGGCCGATGATGGTGACCGAGAAGCTGCCCTGGCCAGGCATGTTGCCGTTGACGGTGATGTCCAGGCCCGCCCGCAGGCTCTGGCCGCGCAGCAGCCCCCGCATGAACGAGTTGGACGCGAACACCGACACGTCGATGCCGTCGCTGTTGGACCAGACCACGCGGTCGCCGAAGAAGATGCTGGTGAC
>JBDRKM010000253.1:0-15017 GCA_043814015.1 Pseudomonadota bacterium | reverse complement strand
GGCGCGGCGACGGGGGCGGGTGCGGCCGCAGGCGCGGCGACGTAGGGCTGGGGAGCCGCGGGCGCGGGCTCCGCGGGCTGCCCATAGTTGGCCTGCGGCTGGCTGTATCCGCCGGCGGGCTGGCCCCACGGGGCGGCGGGTTGACCGTACTCGGGCGGAGCCTGGCCGTAGGCCACGGTGGGCTGGGCCTGGCTCGCGGCGGGCTGGCCAAAATTCGCGACCGGCGCTCCCTGGGGCGGCCCAGAACCGAACTCGGCCATGTCCGGGGCGGGCAGGAATTCCGTCTCGACCTGGGAGGCGGCGACGGGCTGGAAATCCGGGAGGGGGGAAGGCTCGGTGGGGGGCTCGGGGCGCCAGGCGCCGTCGCCCCGCGGGGAGGAGGCGCCCTGCGGGGCGGAGGCGCCCTGCGGGGCGGAGGTGATCCCCCAGGTGGGCGCGGGGTCGGGCGCTCGTTGTGCGGGCTCGAGCGCGGGGGACGCGCCGAACCGGACCTGGGCCGCGCCCATGGCGTAGTGCCCGGGGGAGGCGTAGGGACCGCCGGAGGGCGAGGGGAAGGGCTCGACCACGGTGGCGGGCTCGTCGAAGTCGTCCACCGCGGCGGGGGGCACGGACCTGCCCGTGGGCTGCCCGGCGGGCCGCGCAGCAGCTACCGGAACCTCGGAGGGGTCCTCGGGGATCGGCGCGGCCTGGGCGGCGACGGCTTCGGCCTCGGCACGGCGCGCGTGGGGCGGCGCGGCGCCATCCAGGGAGACATACAGGCGCGTGCCCGTGAGGGCGCCCTCGGTGCGCTGCTGGCGTTGATCGCGCAGCGCCGTCTGGATGACCTCGGCGGCCAGCAGATCCACGGTCTGGCCCCGGGCCTGATCGGCGTACTGCCGCAGGACCTCCGCCAGCTGCTGGGCGCTGGGGCGGACGTCGAGGGAGAAGGCGGACATCTGGAGGAGGAGATCGCGCAGGGCGGCGTTCCAGGCCTCGTTGGGCATCCCGAGATCGGCGATGCTCTCGACGATGTCGCGGAGCTTGGCGTCGTGCTCGGCGGGGGACACGGCCAGGCCCTGGATCCACTCCGAGCCCAGCAGCTCCACCAGCAGCAGCCCCAGGGAGTAGACGTCCGAGGCGTGATCGCCGCGGTCGCCCTCTTTGCGCTCGGGCGACATGTACTTCCAGGAGCCGAAGCGCACGAGCCCGGTCTGCGCCGCGCGCAGGGGCGAGGTGGCCCGGGCCGTGCCGAAATCCAGCACTTTGATCTCGCCGTCGATGCTGACCATCACGTTGGAGGGCTTCACATCGCGGTGGACCACCCGCAGCGGCTCCTGCTGGCCGTAGGGCACGCGCCGGTACGCTGCATCGAGCGCGCTGGCGGTGGCGACGCCGATCTGCAGGGCGGCACGCGGCGGAAAGCGGCCCGCCTGGGAGCGCAGCCGATCCAGGATCTGCTGGAGATCCATGCCCTCCACGTACTCCATGATGATGGCGGGCTGGCCATCGAGCTCGGAGAGCTCTTCGACGCGCACGATGTGCTTGTGCCGGAGCCGCGCCAGCAGGCGGGCCTCGTCGCGGGTGCGGGTGAGGATCTCATCGGACTCGGCCCACTTCTCGCGCAGGACCTTGACGGCCACGAGGCGGTCCACGCCCCCCGAGGAGCGGGCTTCAGCGAGGTAGACCCTCGCGAAGGTGCCAGAGGCGAGCTCCTCGAGGAGGGTCAGCTCCAGGCGCTTCTGGCCAGCGGAAGAACCCATCGGATTGCAGCGGCTCCGCGGAGTATAAGGTGGTGCGGCAGGGAAGTCCCTGGGTGGTCCGGGCGCCGAACCTTAACACCGCAGTGGTCGGCGGGGCCATCCCTTGCGCGGTGAGGGCCCGATATGGTTAATACCTCTCCTTCGGTGTGCCGCGTATGCGGCGAGGTCCCCGTGGAGGTTCCGTATGACTGCCTGGCGAGCTGTGGTTTTGCTCTGCCTGCCCCTCGGGGCCTGCAGCTTCCTCGAGAAGTTCGGCCTCGGTGGTGATCCGGGCAAGGAGGCCGCCGAAGCGGCGAGAACGGCCTTGAAGAGCGGCGATCTGCCTGCTGGCAGCGCGGCCATGGCCAAGGCCCTCGCCGACAACCCCGACTCCGTGGACGCCGCCATCGGCGCCGCCTGGGCGAGCTTCCTCGAGGGCGACCACGAGGCGGCGGATGGCGCCCTCGCGGCCGCCCAGGAGAAGGATCCGCTCCGCAAGGGCGAGGTCCTGCTGCGCCGCGCCCTCGTGGCGCAGGCCGCCGGCGATCTCGATCAAGTGCGCGTGCACGCCGAGGCCAGCGGGCTGCCCGCCGGCCAGCTGCTGGCGGCCGAGGTTGCCCTCGCCGACGGCGAGCGCGATGCCGCGGCGCCCCTGCTCGAGGCCGCCTCCTCGGCGCCGGATGCCCGGATCGCGTCCGCCGCGCGCTCCTACCTGGCCCTGATGCAGGATGCAGATCCCCGCGTCCAGGGTCTCAGTGAGGCGCAGGCCCTCTGGGCGCTCGGTGAGCGGCGCGTGGCCGTCCGCTCGGTGGAGGAGCTGGTGAAGTCCCTGCCCGACGACAGCGACGCGAAGGCCGAGCAGCTGCTGGTCTGGGCCGGTCGCGCGGCGTCGGCCGGCGAGTCCCTGGTGGCCAGCAACCTCGTCGAGAGCATCGACTTCCCGCCCGCGGGCCAGCAGTGGCGGGTCATCGCCACCCGCGCCATCGTGGCCTGCTCCGAGGGCGATGCGGAGCGCTGCGAGAAGCTCCTCCAGGGCATCGAGAACGGCGCCCCGCCCGTGGGTCTGCGCGATGCCCGCGCCACCGCGGCCATCCTCCTGGCCCCCAGCGATCCCGTCGCCGCAGCCCGGATCGCCGGCAGCGAGCCGTCCCCCGTGGTGGCGCGCGCGCTCCAGGAGGCCGGACAGGGTAGTGACGCGGCGGCGCTGGCGGGCTCCGGCCCGTACGCCCGGTTCCTCTCCGCCGGAGGTGGTTCATGAGCCGATTCTTCCGTCGCCTGCTGCCCGTGCTCGGGCTGTCCCTGCTGATCGCCGTGCCCGCAGAGGCCGGCAAGAAAGACGGCGAGGGAGTGCCGGTCAAGGTCATGGTGTCCGACGACGAGGGCGACCCCATCGCCACGGCGGTGGTCCGCCACCCGGATGAAGCCGACCGCCACCGGGTCAACGCCGTGGACGGCTCCTGGGAGGCCTCGGTGCTCTACATGCCCGATGGCACTGAGCTGGTCTTCGCGCCCGGGCTCACCCTCAAGCTCGAGGTCTCGGCCCCGGGCTACATGACCCAGGTGCTCCAGTACGACGTTCGAAAGCGTAACAACAAGATCCAGATCACCCTCTCCAAGCTCGAGCTCGAGAGCGAGGAGATCGAGGAACCGGTCATCCAGTTCGGCCGTGATCGTCCCCGCGAGGACAACGGCGGCGCCCCCGCCAACTGAACTGGCTGACAGACCGACTGGAGGCTCCGTGCACGCCCTGCTCTTCTCCCTCGTCCTCTGCTCCACTCCGGCCCTCGCTGGGGGGTGGTCCGATTTCGAGGCTGTCTTCCCGGCCATCCCCTGCCACGACGGGTGGGCGGGCTGCGTCGTCGACGGCCAGGACATCGGCCCTGACATGGTGCCGGGCCCCAGTGGGGATCCGATGCCCGCCGGGCTGCGCCTGGACTGGTTCAGCCTCCAGGCCACCGCCTCCTTCTCCCCCTTCGTGGATCTCTCCGAGTACTCCGCGGCGCCAGCCCTCGCGGCCGTGACCGAGCCGGTCCCCGAGCCCCGGATCGAGCCCGCGGTGGCCGCCGTCACGCCGCAGCACGACGTCGAGCCCACCCGCGATCGCCCGCCCGTGCTCCCGCAGCCCGTGGACCGCGACGACGGCCAGGCCGACGTGTTCGAGCCCCACGTGGCCCCCACCACCAGCCACCCCACCACCCACGAGCCGCCTCCCCCGGTCGAGCCGGTGCGCACCACCCAGACCGACCCCGGCGGGGGGCGTGTCCACCTGCCTCCCGCGCAGCTCCTCACCCCGGAGCAGGCCTCCCAGCCCTCTGCGCAGCAGCACACCTCCCAGCCCGTGGCGCCGCCCCCCGAGCCGGTCAAGCCGCCCGAGCCGGTCAAGCCGCCCGAGCCGGTCAGGCCCCCCGAGCCGGTCAAGCCGCCCCCCCCCGAGCCTCCGCCCGTGGCCATGGCGCCGGTGCAGGAGGTGGACAACTCCTGCGACGATCTGGTCTCCCTGGAGCCCGCGGCCCTCATGGGGCAGCTCAACCCCGGCCAGCGCGACTGCCTCGAGGCCCGCATCGCCTCCACCTCCCGCATGACCGAGAAGGACAAGATCAGCCGTGTGCTCATCATGGACGCCGAGACCAAGGGCGACAAAGCCACCTGGGAGCGGCTGATGCGGCGACACCTCGAGGACATCGATCGCTCCGATCCGGATCTCTGCTTCAAGTACGCCATCTTCCTGTCCCGCAAGGGCGTCGGCCGTGCCCAGGGCGTGATCCGCTGGGCCGACTACGCCCTCGAGAACAAGTCCAAGTGGCAGGGCTCCACCTTCGTCTCGCGGGTCGACTCGCTGCTCAAGCTGAAGGCGGAGGCCGCCAACAAGATCTGGCAGTCGGCCGAGGAGGCCTACGTCCAGGACCGCTCCGACGCCAAGGAAGCCGACACCACCAAGTACCGCGACCTCACCAAGGTCTACGCCCGCGAGTGGCTCGACTACGCCCGCGCCAGCGGCCAGGACATCAAGAACGCCATGGCGCTGTGCGTCTCCGCATCCGGGAACCGGCAGTACTGTGAGGGGGGGTAGGATGAAGGTGGGTCACCACCTGGTGGGGCTGGCCGTCCTGCTCGCCGCCGGTTGCCACGGCGGCGCGCCTGTGTCCGGAGACCAGCCCGCCGCGGCGCCGCCCGAGGCCGAGCCCACGGTCATCCCGGGGGACATGGTCGGGCGCACCTGGCCGCTGGTGATCTGCGATGACGCCGCCCGCGCTCCCTTTGAGCAACACCCCGGCTGGGCCACCCTGGTCATGCAGCGCGACTACCCCGGCGCGCTGGCGGCCTTCTCCGCCGAGCCCGCCCTGCCCGGGGGCCAGGCCCGGGTCCACGCGGAGCTCTCCGCCGCCTACCGGCAGGCCGCCCGGTTGGCGGCGCATGCCACGGTCCAGGTCTGGGCTGAAGAGCGGCGCGAGGAGGATCCTCCAGAGGTGGACTGCCTGGTGGGCCTGAGCCAGCTCATCCTGGCCCAGGACGCGGCGGTCGCGTCCCTGGAGTCCTGCACCGCGAACGTGCAGGGGCCCCTCGCCAAGGAGGCGGCGGCCTGGCTCGCCTGGCGGCAGGGTGGCGCCGAGGGGGCGCCGATCGAGCCGCTCCAGGCCACCCCGGGCCAGCCCGGCGCGCCCAGCGCCGCCGGCCTCCCGGATGCCGGCACGTTGCCCGCCTACGCCCTGCACGATCGCGTGGAGGGCCGCGAGATCCCGGCCGCCAGCCCCATGACCCTGATCGCGCTGGCCATCTACCACGAAGACGCGGCGGCCCTCGCCATGGGGGGCGATGCCCTCGTCTCCGACGTCCTGCTGGCGCCCTGGCGGCTGCCCCTGGAGCCCGCGCGGGTCCTGCCGGACGAGGGCTCGATCTCCATCGAGCAGATCTTCGGCTCGCCCCTGCTCGTGTCCGACGACGCCTGGTTCCTCGCCGATCTCACCCACGGGCAGGGCCTGCCGGCCGTGTCCGCCTGGGCGCAGCGCTCCGCCCTGGCCTCCGCCATCGGGCCCTGCGTCGATGCCGCCGCCGGCAAGGTGGATCCCTCCTGCGCCATCGAGCGCGCCGGGCGGGCCTTCGAGCAGGTCCGTGGGGCCATGGAGATCCGCAGCGGGGGCGAACAGCCCTACCACCGCGACCTCGCCGAGTTCGTGCGGGTCGGGGTGGTGCGCGCCGCCGAATTCGCCGCGGCGGTGGCCGGCGACGAGCACTCCATGGGCCTGCTCCGCCTCAACGGCATCGACCTCTCCACGGGGTCCTCCGCCGAGCCTCATTATCTCTTGTCCATCGCTGCCTGGGACGCTCACAACAAGAACTCGTCCCGGGCCTCCGAGACCCTCCACGCCCAGGTCGGGCACATCCCCGGGGTCGAGGTCGCGCGGTTCCCGCTCGACGCGCTGCACGTGCGTCTGAGTCGGGAGAGCGCGCCCGGCGTCCCCATGCACTGAGGAGACGCGACATGGGTCGAAGCCGTCACTTGCTGATCGCCGCGGGGCTGTCCGCCGCGGTGCTGTCGACCGGCGCAGCGCTGACCTACTACGAGGGCGCCCTGCCCACCACCCTCAACCCGCTGTACGCGGCGAAGATGGTGGACTACCGAGCCCAGGAGCTGGTCTTCGACCGCCTCTGGTACCACTCCCCGATCAACAACGAGCTGGAGAGCAAGCTCGTCTCGGCGTGGGAGATGACGGATGGGGGCAAGGGCATCAAGCTCGAGCTGGTCAGCGGCATCAAGTGGCACGACGGCAAGCCGTTCGGGGCCGACGATGTCTGCTTCACGGTCAAGGCCATGCTCGATCCGGGCACCCCCAGCCCCATCGCGGAGGCCTACCGGGACATCCTGGCGGGCTGCACGGTGGAGAGCCGCTCCACCGCCGTGGTGCACTTCACCCGCTTCGTGCACAACCCGCGGGAGCGCCTGGGCTTCGCGGTCCTGCCGGAGGGCGCCTTCGACGGCAACACCGCCATCAGCCCCGATCTCGAGTTCTCCGCGCGCCCCACCGGCACCGGCCCCATGAAGGGCAGCCGCGGCACCCGCGGCGTCACCTTCCAGGGCTTCGCCAACGCCCACCACAACCCCCAGATCCCCCAGATGCAGCTCCAGGAGAGCGGCGATCCGCTCCTGGCCATCAAGGCGCTCATCAACAACTCCGTGCAGGGGATCATCGAGGTGGCGCCGAACTTCCGCGCCGACGTCTCGGCCTCCGACGAGCTGGCGCTCAAGTCCTACGATCTGCGCTCCTGGTGGTTCGTGGCCATCAACACCAAGAAGGCCCCGCTGGACGACCGCCGTGTGCGCCAGGCCCTCAACTTCATGCTCGATCGCACCGAGCTGCGCGAGAAGTCCATCGGCGTCAAGCCCGGCGAGCGCAACAGCCCCTGCGAGTTCATCTCGGGGCCCTTCGTGCCGTCCTCGCCCTACTACAACCGCTCCGTCCCCGCGGTGGAGCGCTCGGATCTGGGCCAGGCCGAGGCCCTGCTGACCGAGGCGGGCATGGAGAAGGTGGGCGGCCGCTGGCAGTTCAAGGGCCAGCCCATCTCCCTGCGCATGGGCATGGAGAAGTCGCTCGACAACGAGGCCCCCGACATCCTCTCCTACATCAGCAACCAGTTCGAGGCCGCGGGCATCGGCTCCCAGGTCTACAAGATCCCGCCCGACAACTGGACCACCGAGGCCATCACCGGCCACCTCACCGACTACGATCTGCTCGTGGGCAAGTGGTCCTTCGGCCAGGTGGAGGATGTGAACGAGCTGTTCTACACCCGCAGCCGCGGCAAGGGCACCCGCAACATCTTCAACTACAGCGACGCCGAGGTGGATCGCCTGCTGGCGCAGTACGACGCCGCCAAGATCGACACCGCCGCCCGCGACGCCTACCACAAGCTGCACGCCAAGCTGGCCGAGGATCTCCCGTACCTGTTCCTGTGGAAGCTCGACACCAAGAGCGCCTGGCGCAACGAGGTCAAGAGCAACACCATCGCCCCGTACTTCTACTTCACCCAGTTCGACGCCTGGCGGTACGAGGGGTGATGGCCCGGGCCGCTCGCGGCGGCTCCAGCGATGGCTCGCGTTCCACACGCGGGGAGGGCTAGTCTCGTGCGGCGCTGGTGGGCCCAACCGTTGGTGAGGGCTGTGGTGGCCCTGGCGCTGCCCTTCGCGGTGCCGGCCATCATCACCCTGCTGATCTGGGCCCTGCCGGGCAGCCCGGCCGACAACATCTGTCGCGGCGCCACCGGCTGCGACTCCCTGGCCGCGCGTTGGAACCTCGATCAGGGCATGGCCCACTTCTACCTGACCTGGATGGGCGATGCCCTGCACGGCGATCTCGGCCGCTCCTGGACGGCGGTGCAGGGGGTGCCCATCCGCGAGCTGCTGGCCCCCGCGGTCCCCGTGACCGTCGCGCTCATCCTCCTCGCGGTGCTGCCCCTCTTCCTGGCCTCGGCCCTGGCCGGGCTGGGCTGGATTCCCCGCAAGCTCGATCCGCTGTTCCAGGCCATCGGGCTGGTGCCCGCCATGGTCCCGGCCCTGGTGGTCTACGCCTTCATCACCCTGGCCATGGGCGCGGTGGCGGCCGACGGCCTCGAGAGCCTGTGGGTCAAGCTGTTCGCGGGCGCGCTCATCCTGGGCACGGCCGACGGCGCCCTGTCGGGCGCCATCACCGGCACCCGCGGCGTCTTCGACAACGAGCGCAAGCAGCAGTACGTGCTGGTGGCCCAGCTGCGGGGTGAGGGGGTGCTGTCCAACACCCTGCCGAACGTGGCCGGGGCCCTGGCCGGGCAGCTCCGGGCGCGCGTGCTGCACCTGCTCTCGGGCGCGGTGATCGTCGAGGCGGTGCTGCGCATCGACGGTCTGGGCGATTTCTTGTGGCGCGCCACCCTGCACCAGGACTTCGGCCTGCTGCTGGCGTCGGCCACGGGCTTCGCCCTGGTCTCGGGCGCCATCCTGCTCCTGCAGGCCTCGGTGGAGGTGGCGGTGGCCTGGCACCAGCGGCGCGCGCCCCGCGTGGCCGCGGCGGCGGGGGTGGCCTGATGCCGCGCAACCTCGCCCTGCTGCTGGCCTTTCTCTCCCTGGGCTTCCTGCTCCTGGCCGCGGTGAGCGCGCCCGAGCGCCGCACGGTGGAGGCCGCGGCCGCGGCCTTCGCCTCGCCCCTGGAGCTGCCGCCCCTGGGCGCCGACGAGCGCGGCCGGCCCCTGACCGACTACGCCATGCAGGGGGCCCACATCGTGGCGGTCCCCGCGCTGCTGGCGGGGTTGCTGGTCACCTTCCTGGGCACCGTCGGGGGGCTGGTGCGCTGCATGGGCAGCGAGCGGGTCGAGTCCCTCGTCTCGGGCTTTCGGGAGGTGGTCGGCGCCTTGCCGCGCATGGTGGTGCTGCTCGTGGTGGCCATGCTCATGCCGCTGGAGTGGCGCAGCCTGCTGGCCCTGGCCCTGGTCTGGGCGCTGCTGGCCGCGCCCGGGGCCATGGACGAGGCGGCGTCGGTGGCGGGCCGGCTGGGTGGCGCGCGTTTCGTCGAGGCCCTGCGCGCCCACGGCTTCTCGCGCTTGCGCATCTACCTCTTCCACGTGGTCGCCCTGAACCTGCGCCCCGTGGTGGTGCGCCAGGGCGCCGAGACCCTGATGCAGGTGGTCTTCCTCGAGGTGGCGCTGTCCTACCTGGCCCTGGCCGCGGGCGAGCCCTCCTTCACCCACAACGAGGCCGTCACCAAGTCCTGGGCCGATCTGCTGTACCAGGGCTACCAGGCCATCGCCATGGACGTCCCCTCCACGCACGTCCTGGTGCTGGGCCTCGCGCTGGTGGCGGTCACCGCCCTGGCGGCGGTCTCCATCTCCTCCGCGGCGAGGGCGCGATGACCGCCCCCACCCTGCTGGAGCTCAAGGGCCTCTCGGTGCGCACGCACCGCCGGGTGCTGGTGGAGGGGGTGGATCTCACGGTCCATGGCGGGCAGGTCACCGCCCTGGTGGGCCCCTCGGGCGCGGGCAAGTCGCTCACGGCCCGCTGCGCCATGGGCCTGGTGGACGTGGTCCCCGGCCTCTTCGGCGGGGAGCTGCGCTACCCGGGCACGGGCGATGCGCGCGACTGGTACAAGCCCCACGTGCAGGGCGGCGCCTCCGCCATGCGCCGGCTGGCGAGGGAGACCGCTGTGCTGCGCGGCTCCTACTTCACCTATTCGCCCCAGGTGGCGGCCTCGGCGCTCAACCCCGGCCGCACCATTGGGCGCCAGATGGCGCTGGCGATGGCGCGCCGCAGCGAGCCTCCAGCGGATCTGGGCGCGGAGATCGCAGAGTTGCTGGATGAGGTCGGGTTGGAGCCCCGCACCGCCGCCTCCCTGCCCGGTGAGCTGTCGGGCGGGCAGTGCCAGCGCGCGGCCCTGGCCATCGCCATCGCGCCCAAGCCGCGGGTGGTGGTGGCCGACGAGCCCGAGACCGGGCTCGATCCGGTGCTGCGCCGCGGGATCATCGAGCTGCTCGTCAGCGTCGGCAAGAACCACGGCTGCGGCCTGCTGCTCATCTCGCATCACGAGGACACGGTGGACCGCATCGCCGATGTGGTCGTGCGCATCGCACCCCACCAGGAGGTGATGGCATGAGCGCGGCCCCCATCGCCGAGATCCGCGGCCTCCGCAAGGACTTCATCCTGCGCGGGCCCTGGCCCTGGAGCCCCGAGAGCACGGTGGCCGCCATCAAGGGGGTGGATCTGCAGCTCATGCCCGGCCAGGTGCTGGCCCTCGTGGGTCAGTCCGGCTCGGGCAAGACCACCCTGGCCCGCATCCTGCTCGGGCTGGAGCAGCCCAGCGGCGGCGAGATCCTCATCGAGGGCCGGCGCTGGGACACCATGCCCGAGGCGCAGCGGCACCGCTTCCGGGTGCACTACCAGTACGTCCCCCAGGATGCCATGTCGGCCCTCGATCCCCAGCAGACCGCGCTGGAGCACGTGGCCGAGACCTTGCGGGTCCTGCGCGGCTACGACCGCCGTGCCGCGCGGCAGAAGGCCGAGGACATGCTGGCGCGCCTGGGGCTGAGCGAGCGCTTCGGGGCCCTGCCGCGGGAGCTGTCTGGCGGCGAGCAGCGCCGGGTCACCCTGGCGCGCGTCCTGGCCCTGGACCCGCGCCTGGTGGTGGCGGACGAGCCCACCTCGGGCCTGGATCCGGATCGGCGCCACGAGGTCCTGCGCGATCTGGTCGGCAACCTGCCCAAGGGTGCGGCCTGCATCCTGGTCACCCACAACCTGCCCGAAGCCCGCGCCTGGTGCACGCACGCCGCCGTCATGCTCGATGGCTGGGTGATCGAGACCTTCGATCCGCGCGTGGCCATGCCCATGCATCCCTACAGCAAGCTGCTCTTCGATCCCTGGTCCGGTCCGCTGCCCGGCACGGGCCTGGCCCGCGAGGGCTGCCCCTACCGGCGGGCCTGCCCCCTGTACGACGCCCAGCCCCGGGAGGCCTGTCAGCGCGCCGTGCCCGCCCTGGCACCCCTCGCCCAGCACGCCGGGCAGGTCGCCTGTCACGCCTTGTCCCGCGCTCCCGTAGATCGTCCCGGGGGCGCGCGCTCCGAGTCCACTTCCCCCGCCCCCGACCCCGACCTCCACGGGGTCAGTGCCCCCCAACCCCACGCCCAGGGGTGAGCCATGTCCGTCCGTTCGAGCACCCTGCGATTCAGCACCCTCGCCCTCCTCGCCTTCCTCGTCGCGGCCCCGGCCTTCGCGGGCGATGTGGAGGACGCGGAGCACATCCGCCTCACGGAGGAGATGCGGCGCCTGTCCAAGCGCAACGCCTGGAAGGGCGTCGAGACCGCCTACGTGGAGCTCGAGGCCTTGCAGAAGCGCGGGGTGGAGCTCAGCTACGAGGACCACTGGCTCGGGGCCCAGGCGGCCCGCGCCCTCGGCGACATCAACGGCGTGTACATGCGCCTCAAGGCCGCCGCCAAGGTCGATGGCAGCCAGGAGGTCATCGAGTGGCTGTCGGACCTCGATGCCCACTATGGCCAGGTGGACCTCTCCAGCAAGCGCAAGGAGGCGGTCGCCCTGTCCGCCGCCGCCATGCCCTTCGCCCCGGACCAGCGCGCCGCCATCGAGGCCGCCGTGGCCGCGGTGGGCGCCGGGCAGGCCTACAAGGGGCTGCTGCCCGCGGGTTCCTACACCTTCGGCGACGAGACCGTCACGGTCACGGCGGCCTGCGAGCCCGTGGTGGTGGCGCTGGTGGATGAGCGCCCGCCCAAGGAGGAGCGCGAGCCCTTCAAGCTGGCCTACATCGGCCCCCGTGTCAACGTGGGCCCGGCCTTCACCAGCGCCGGCGAGCCAGCCGAGGTGAGCTGGAAGGCCGACCAGGTCCAGCCCGGCGGGTTCAGCGGGATGGGCGCGCGCGCGGGCATCGGCCTGGAGGCCGGCCTGGGCAAACACCTCGGCGTGCTGGTCGAGGTGGGCTACCACGGCGGCTTCGGCGCCGCGCCCGAGACGGAAGCGGGCTTCGAAGCCGCAGGAAGCAAGATCAATGCCGGCTACGGCTGGCTGGCGGCCGAGTACCGTGTCGGCCGGCTGTGGCTGGATCTCGGCCCGGTCTGGTCGGTCGGCAGCGCCTTCACCTCTGACGAACTCAGCGATGGGGGCGGCCTGGTCGGCGTGGATGGCGTGGTGCGCGCCGGTGGCGCGGCCGGCGGCGCCGCCTTCGCCCTCACGCAGGTAGGGAATCTATCGGCCGCGGTATCCCTTCTTGGGGGTGCGCAGTCCGACATGTCCCGTCTCTACACCTGGGGGCTGCTGGGGTTCACCCTGGCGCCCGCCTCACCCAGGAGCGAGTGATGAGCTTCTTCTTCGCGGTCCTTCCCACCCTCGTGGGCGTCGCCACGGCGGCGCAGGTCCACGTGGCCGAACAGGGGCACGCCTACAACCCCCACTGGTCGCCCGACGGGCAGTGGCTCGCGTTCGAGCTGAACCGCTACGGCGACGCCGTGGACATGTTCGTGACCAAGGTGAGCGCCGGCAACGGGGCCGTCCCCGTGAAGGTCGTCATCCCCGGCCTCACGAGCAGCTTCTCCAGCCGCGGATCCGTCGTGGCCCACCCGGTGTGGCACCCTGAGGGCACCCTCATCTTCGAGGGCTCCAACTCGGGCGGCGCCCAGCGGCTCTACTACTGGGCCCCCGGCGGCCAGTCCGCCGCGGAGCTGCTGACCACCTCCCAGAGCGGCGGTGACCTCACCTGGCCTTCCATCTCCGCGGACGGCCGCACCCTGGCCTTCGTCTCGGATTCGGCCGGCAGCGGTGACATCTTCCTCTGGGAGCAGGCCACCAACTCGGTGAAGTCCACCTTCACCAGCCCCAGCGCCGAGGCCGCCCCGGCGTTCGCCGCCGACGGCAAGACCCTCGCCTTCACCCGCAAGAACCGGGGTACCGAGGACCTCTTCCTCTGGGAGGGGGGCGAGCCGGCGCAGGTGCGCGGCGGCAACGGCGACCAGACCCGGCCCGTGTGGGTCGGCGAAAAAGTGGTGTACTTCACCAACGAGCGTGGCGAGGGGCACTGGGACATCGCCATCACGGATCGCGAAGGCAGCGCCCGCACCATCCTGGCCCGCGAGGTGCGCCTGCCCATGCGCGCCGCCCCGGCCATCACCCCGGATCGGCGCGCCGTGGTCTACACCCTGTCGGATCCCGAGCAGGGCGACCGCCTGATGGCCACCACGCTCGATGGCGCCACCACCGTGCCCATCCCCACGGGCCTGGTGGCCTGCGGCGAGCCCGATCTCGTGACCGCCGGCGGCAAGGTCTGGGCGGCCTTCACCGCCCTGCCCAGCGCGGTGGACGACCCCAACAGCGCCACCGACTGGCGGCAGCTGCACATCCTCGATGTGACGGGGAAGCTGCCGTGATCAGAACCACAGGCACGACGAGGTCGTGACGAAGTTCTGCCCTGCGGTGTTCCAGAAGCCGTCGCCCATGCGGCCGCAGGAGCCGGTGAAGTACCAGATGGTGGTGCCGGCGTCGGTGGTGTCCACCTCGTAGTGGGTGGTCCAGGTGGGGTCGGTGTAGGCGGTCCAGGCCTCCTCGGGGCAGGTGGTGGCCGCCGCGTTCACCTCGGCGCTGACCGAGAGCGAGAAGTCGGCTCCGGGGCAGGTGGTGGTGGCGCCCCGGGTGGCGGTCACATCCCAGACCACCTCGCAGTCGGCGCCGCCAACGGCCTCCCACTCGCTGGTGGCGTACCAGATCCAGAGCTCGGCGCCGCTGGCGTGGGTGGCGTCGTCCCAGAGGTAGGTGCCCACGTAGTAGGTCGTGGCGCCCTCGCCGTAGGGGGCGTCCTCGCAGGCGTCTTGATCGAGATCCTGGGTGAGATCGGGCAGGGCGTCGGTGTCGGCATCCGTGTCCGCGTCGGCGTCGGCGTCGGCGTCGGCGTCCGTGTCGGTGTCGGCGTCCGTGTCGGCGTCGGTGTCGCTGTCGGGGGTGGAGTCGTCGGTCTTGTCCTCTTCGCCGCAGGCCACGGCGAAGAGGAGGGCCAGGGGCAGGAGCAGGGCAGGCTTCATGGGAGGACCTCCGTGGTCCCCTCCAGCCTACCCGAAGGCGCCGCCGATCCCCAGCACGATCGGCTGGTAGGTGTCGTTCACGTTGAGTATCCCGCCGTGGGCAGGGAGTTTCACGCGGATGAAGCGGGCCTCGTAGGAATACGAGAGGAACACCATCATGCCGGGCTTGACGTCGAAGCCCAGGATGAGGCGCGGCGCGACGACCTGGGGCAGGAACCAGGCGCCCCAGGTGAGGCCTGCGTCGAATTCGCCCCAGAAGCGGCCGGCGTCCACCCCGAGGCCGCCGCCCAGGCGCGCGCCGTTGAGGGCGTAGTTCTGCAGATCCACCGAGGTGCGGGTCTCGTCGCCGTAGATGAAGGCCAGGGCGGGGGTGTGGAGGAAGCCGCCCATGGCGTACCAGTACGCCGGCGAGCTGCCGAGGGGGGCGTAGTAGCGCGCGCCGATGCGGGCCTGGACCCCGGTGTTGGCGTACTCTTCGCCCGCCACGGCCACGGTCTCCAGCCAGGCGGAGCCCTCGGCCTCGAGCATGACCGGGGCCTTGCCGAGGCGCACGATGCCGCCCGCCAGCAGGGAGGGGGCGCCGCCGACCTTGCCCTTGAAGAGGTTGCCGTTGAGGTAGGAGGCCTCGGCGGGCGTGGTGCCCTTGCCGTTGCCCTCCATGGTGTAGTCGTGCCCCAGCATGGAGAGGCCGCCGTAGATGCGGGCGACGGGCGCGTCTCCGACCTGGCGCGCGGCGCCGGGAGTGCGCGCGCCACCGGCGCCGCCGGCCTG
>JBDRKM010000252.1:0-12988 GCA_043814015.1 Pseudomonadota bacterium | reverse complement strand
CCAGGCGGCGGCGGGCAGCTCCGGGGCGCGGGGGGCCTCGGCGACGCTGGGCGGGGCCGTGGCGCCCGCGGCCCAGGACAGCTCCCAGGCGGCGCCGGGATCGAGGGCGATGCCGGTCCAGCCCAGGTTGAAGGCGGTCATGCTCTCAGAGGTCAGCGGCCGTGCCGGGTCCACCTCGGTTGGATCGTGGGCGAAGTGGTTGGCGAACAGGAAGACGTCGGGCGCGGGCGCCTCGGGGGCCAGGCAGAGGAAGTTCGCGCTGGGGGGGCCACCCTCGCCCTCGCCTGGGTCGCCGATGCCGAGGCAGCGGGGGAAGGGCCCTCGCGGGCCACCTTCGGTGCGCTGCCAGTGGCCGGGCTCCCCCGGCGAGCCCCACCAGCCGAGGTCGCCTTCGCTGGTGCCGTAGCGTCCGACCCAGGGGTCCTCGCCCTCCCAGAAGGCGAAGCGGACGGGCAGGCTGCTGGCGTTGGTGACGCGCAGGCGGTTCAGCAGGGTGCCGTCGGGCTGGACCAGCAGCCAGCGGGCGAGGTGGAAGGGCAGGGCACCGTTCTCGGCGCGCAGGAGCAGACCCTCGCCGTCGTCGGCCAGCACGGCGCCGCCCAGGTAGCGCAGGGGGGTGCCGTCGGGCCCGGTGCCGAAGTTCTCGGACCAGCCGTGGGCAAACTCCCGGCCGCCGCCGGGACCCTCCAGCCAGAGGCTCTCGTCCTGGGCGCACCAGATGGCCACGCCATCCTCCGGGCCGCCTTCGGGCCAGCGCACGTAGGCCGAGCCCCCGAAGCCTCCCAGGAGCAGGCCCCCTGTGTAGCCGGGGAAGCCCTCCATGAGCTGGACGCGCAGGGGCACGCCCGCGGGCGTGGTGAGCGCGATGGTGCCGTGTCCTGTGGCCGGGTCCCAGCCGGGGGCGGCGGGGGACGGGGGCTCATCGGGGGTGCAGCCCCAGAGCGCAAGGAGGAGGATGTGCACGCCCTATCCACCGTCGGGCGGGGGGGCGTCGGTGCAGCGGAGCTCCGCTTTGGACCCGAGGTCGAAGGCCGCCCCGAAGCTCTCCGCGAGGCGGAGGCGCGTGTCGCGGTCGCACTGGATGGGGCTGCCCAGGGCAGCCTCTGAGAGGACGAGCGAGGCGGGCGCGAGCGGCAAGGGGACCTCCGCCATCGAGCATATCCCAGCCAGGGGCGCGCTCAGAGACGCTGCCTTCGCGCGAGCAACGCCAGCGCTGCGGTCATCCAGGACGCGCTCCCGGCCCGTCCAGACGGGGCGGCGCAGCCGGTGGTCTCGGGCGCTGCAGGTGTTGCCTCGGGCGCAGGGGCGCCGCAGGTGACGCTCCCCTCGAACCAGGCCGAGGCCTCCTCAGCGCAGTCCCAGGCCACCCGGAAGGTCTGCGGGCCGTCGGCCGGGCAGGCAACCCGCTGCTCGAAGGCGTTGTCCTTCCGCCGGCCGCTGCCATCGTTCACCACCCTGCCGCCGACGAACACCCACTGGCCGTCCAGGATCACCCAGGCGTCTCCCTCCTTGGCCTGGACGCACAGGTGCCGCGCATAGTACCGCGTCCTGCCGCAGCCGCGGAAGCTCGCGACGGCGTGGTGCCCGTCGGAGGCCAGGGTGATGTGCCCTGGCCAGTCGCAGACGACGGGGTTCGCGAGCGCGGTCCGGACGAGGAGGAGGAGCAGAGTTGCGAGCGGCATATTGGCCTCCTCCCTCCTGTCACCCCCAACGCGTCGTGGGTTCCCGTCGCCGTGGCACCAGCAGCCCGATCCCGGCCAGGAGCCAGAGCCCGAGCACCGGGCGCCCGGGTGCGGCCGCACAGCCGGCGCCACCGCAGGCGAGGTCCTCGCCGAACCAACCCTCGGCGCCGTCCTCGTCGATCCAGGCCAGGCGGAAGGCGTGGGTGCCCTCGCCGGGGCAGCCCACCTCCTGCTGGTAGAAGCCGTAGTCCTGGGCGCCGCTGCCGCCGTCCGCCTCGCGGCGCCCGGTGCGCTCCCACTGCCCGCCCAGCACCTTCCAACCGGAGCCCTCCTGGACCTGCACGGCCAGGGCCTTGTCGTAGTCCATGATCTCGTCGCAGGCGCCGAGGAAGGAGGCGACCACGTGTCGGCCGTCGTCGCCCGCCACCAGCTCGCCCCGCAGCTCGCAGGCGATGGGGTTGGCGTGGGCCAGGGACGCCAGCAGGAGGAGGGTGGGGAACATGCGGCCTCCGCGGGGAGTGTACCCCAGAATCTCCCCTACATCCCGAACTGCGACAGATCGATCCCCGGGGGCAGGCCGCCCATGCCGCCCATGCCGCCCATCCCGGTGGGCGCGTCGTCGTCCAGGACCAGCGAGGCCGGTCCGGCCTCCAGGATGCTCTTCGCCGAGTACTCGCTCACCGTCACGATCCAGGGGGAGGCCCCGGTCTCGAGGTAGACCTCTCCGTCCGCGGTGTTGCCCAGTTCGTAGGAGAAGGTGCTGGTGGCATCCTCGGCCTCGGTGGTCACCGTCACGGTCGCGGCCGGGTTGTCCAGGCCGAAGGCGGGCTCGGCGGTGGTGCCCACGGGCTCGCGCAGGCGGATCTTGCAGGCGGCCTCGGCCAGGCGGGAGACCTTGTCCGGGTCGATCAGCTCGCCCTCGGGCGCGTCCCCCTCGTAGATCCAGCCGTTCTCGCTGTGGCTCAGGCCCACGGTGGTGCCGTCCCGCAGCGCGATGACGATCCCGGTGGCCGTGTCCACGTCGAGGTCCACCACTTCGGGCTTCCAGTAGGAGGAGGCGCGGTCCTTGATGGTCCACTCGGACATGCCGCGGGCTTCGTAGACGTCGTCCTCGTCGGCCAGGCGCACGTGCACGGCGTGGCTGGAGGCGGCGCCGATCACCACGCTGGCCTGCTGGTCGCCGGCGCTCAGGGTGACCTTCTTGCCAAACTCCTTCTCACCGACCTTGAGCGCGTCGTGGTTGACGGCCTTGGTGGCCAGCGGGCGGCGGACCTCCAGGGCGGTGAGGCTGTCGATCAGCTCCTGCACCTTGTCGGCCTGGGCCGGGTAGCCGGCGGAGGAGGCGATGAGCCAGCGCTCGCCCTCCTTGACCAGCGCGACGGGCTCGGCGTTCTCGCCGGAGCGGGCGATCTCGATCCGATCGATGGCGGCGGCGTCGAGGGTGACCAGGGCGTGGGCGGGCACGGCGCCGGAGCCGCGCGGCCACCAGGTGGCCACACAGAGCAGGGCCTGGACGCCCAGGCCGGCGAAGAGGACCTTGGTGAGGGGCTTCATCGGGACACCTCCTGCAGGAGCGAGCGCCGGCTGCCGCGGGACAGCCTCGGGACGACCACCACCACGAGCAGGCCGAACAGCATGAGGATGGCCACCACGGCCTCGATCACGACCTTCTCCACGTAGTCCACCGGCGCCAGGGTGCGGGCGAAGGCGCCGGCCCCCCGGATGGCGAGCAGGTCGGTGTCCTCCGTGCACCAGTCCACCAGGTTGAGCAGCAGCATGAGATCCGAGCGGTGGACCTCGCCGCCCATCTGCTGGGCCAGGGAGAGCATGACGTCGGAGGCCAGCTCGGCCGAGGAGACCACCACCAGGCGGGCGTCGGGCAGGGACTGCTTGAGGGTGCGGCCGGTGCGGTCCACCTCGCCCTGGGCGTCCGCGGGCGCCGCCTCGTCCCACAGGGGCGAGGGCTTGTCCGCGAAGGTGCTCGGGAAGGTGCCGCCGGCGGTGGCCGCCACGATCTGCGCGGCGGGCTCGCCCTCGCGGCCAAACCCGGTCTGGGGGTAGGTCTTGAAGTCGGGCAGGATGGAGTCGGAGTGCTGCACCCAGCTCTCGGAGGAGGTGGTGAGCAGGGGCTCGACGGTGACGCCCGGGAGGTCGGTCTGCAGGGTCAGCGGCGAGGCCCAGGGGGTGGTGACGTTGGGCAGGCCCGAGAGCGCCACGTTGCCGTGGGCGAAGCCGTCCTGGCGGATGTCGGGGAAGAAGGGGTAGTCCAGGTACTCGACGGAGCGCACCCGGAAGCCGCCCACGTTCTTCTCCACGGGCATGGGGAAGGCCGCGTTGTTGGGGTCCATCACCAGGCCTTCGCCCACGTTGACCCCCCAGGTGGCCAGCATGTCGGCGAAGGCGCCGTCCTGCTGCGTGGCGGTCAGGCCGCTGCGGTCGGCGGAGACGGAATAGCGCCCGGCCAGGGCGATGACCGCGCCGCCGCGCATCAGGTACTGGTCCAGCGCGAAGCGCTGCTCGGGGGTCATGGCGCCGGGCTTGGCCACCAGCAGGACGTCCACGTCCTCGGGCACCACGCCGTCGTCGAGCTGGACGGCCTTGACCTCCACCTCGCTGCCCAGCACCTGCTGCACGATCTGGTAGTCGGCCTCCCGCTGGGGCTGCTGGTACTGGGGCGGGATGCGAGGATCCTGCTGGACCGGCTGGGGCTGCTCGGTGAAGACCCCCAGGGTCTTGAGGTTGCCGGGCACGGCGCGCATGACGGCGGAGGTCAGGGCGGTGGTGAGGTCGTTCTCGCTCATGCCGCCGCGGGGCTGGATGATCTGGACCTTGTCGCCCATCTGGAGCACGAGGTCCATGTAGAAGACCTCGCGGCCGAAGAGGTCCACCGCCAGGGGCTGGATGCCCAGCTCATCCGAGAGCTTCTGCTGCAGGTCGCGGTCCTGGAGCGGGTCGATCTCCTGGTAGGTCAGCTTGCCGCCCGACTTCGCCATGAAGTCGGCCCCGACCTTCTCGATGAGCGTGGGCAGCTCGGCCCAGTCGTCGGGCAGGGTGCTCGGGGAGACGTAGGCGGTGAGCTTCGCCTGGCCGTCGTAGCGGGCGAAGAGCGCCTCGGTGGTCTGGAACTCCTGGCTCACCTTGCGGATGGCGCGGGTGACGTCGTACTCGATGTTGCGCAGGCGCACGTCGATGTCGTCGTCGGTGGCCTGGACCTCGATGAGGTCTTCCCAGGTGAGCAGGGCGTGCTCGTCGCCGTACTTGATCAGGATGTGGAAGTAGGCGTTGACCACGGACTGCTCGTTGTGGCCGTAGACCCGGAAGGGCGAGGAGCGCACGCCGTAGGTCTCGCCCAGCTCCTGCTCCAGGGCCTCATCCGTGGAGGGGTCCACGAACTCGACCGTGACGCCCTCGCCGCCGCGCACCTGGTACTCGGTGAGGAAGTCCTGCACCTGCACGGCCAGGGGGGCCAGCTTGGGGTGGGTCTTGCCGGAGAAGATGCCCTGGATGGTGAGGGGCTCGTCCAGCTCTCGCACCACGTCGCGGGAGACGCCGGACAGGCTGTAGAGGCCCTCCTGGGTCAGATCGGCGCGGGCCGCGGTGAGCGGGGCCAGCCAGATGTTGAGCAGGGCGGCGTTGAGCACCACCAGCGCCAGGATCCCGAAGGCGGCCACGGCGCGGTGGAAGCCGGCGCTGCTCTGGGTGTCGCGCCGGGCGCCCTCCAGCAGGTGGACGTTGGCTGCCAGGAACACCAGGGTCAGGCTGCCGTAGTAGGCCAGATCCCTGAGATCGAGCACGCCGCGCTCGATGCTGTCGAAGCGGGAGCCGGTGCCCAGCGAGCGCAGGAAGGCGGCGCCGTGATCGGAGAAGAGGGCCACCAGGCCCTCGCTGCCGAGCAGGTAGAGCAAGCCACCGGCCACCAGGGTGACCATGAGCGCCACCACCTGGTTGTCGGTGGCCGAGGAGATGCAGAGGCCGAGCGCCAGGTAGGCGGAGGCCAGCAGCATGGCGCCCACGTAGCCGCCGATGACGGGGCCCCAGTCGAGATCGCCCAGGAAGGAGACCGACAGCGGGATGGGCAGGGTCAGCACCAGGGCCACGGCCACCAGCAGAAGCCCAGCCAGGAACTTGCCGAGCACCAGATCGCGGGTGCGGATCGGCAGGGTCAGGAGCACCTCGAGGGTGCCCATCTTGCGCTCCTCGGCCCACTGCCGCATGGTGATGGCGGCCACCAGCAGGATGAGCAGCACCGGCATCCCCTGGAACAGGGGCCGGATGTCCGCCAGGTTGCGGGCGAAGAAGCCGGAGAGCGTGAAGAAGCTGAACTCGGTGACGAAGAGGAAGACCCCGAGGAAGAGCACGGCCACGGGGGAGAGGAACAGGGCGCGGGCCTCCTTGCGGGCCACGGTCAGCACGGCGTTCATGCGCGCACCCCCTTGTGGGCGATGGTCTCGGCGTGTCGGGCGGCCTCCTCGCGCTGCAGTCGCTGGAAGGCGCTCTGGAGGCTGAAGCGCTCGGGGTGCAGCGCGCCGATGGTCCAACCGGCGGCCACGGCGGCCCGGGCGATGGCCGGGGTGGGGGGCACGGTGCCCTCCCAGGCGGCGGCCCAGACCTCGAAGCCGGGCATGGCCTCGTCCGGCCCGCGGCGTTCGACCGCGCTGACACCCGCCACCGCCCGCAGCGCCTCGGGCACCCCCGTGGCGTCGGTGCCGACCGACAGCAGCACGTGGTGGCCGGTCAGCATGCGCGCGATGGCGTCGTCGGCCACCAGGCGCCCGTCGATCAGCACCATGACGCGCTGGCAGACCGCCTCGACCTCCTGCAGGATGTGCGTGGAGAGCAGGACGGTGGAGGTCCTGGCCAGGTCGCGGATGAGCTGGCGGATGGCCTCGATCTGGACCGGGTCGAGCCCGTTGGTGGGCTCGTCGAAGATCAGCACGGGCGGCTTGTGGAGGATGGCCTGGGCGATGCCCACACGCTGCCGAAAGCCCTTGGAGAGCTGGCCGATGGGGCGCAGCATGTGGCCCTGCAGGCCCGTGGCCGCGGCGGCCTCGCGCACGGCGCCAGCGCGCTCGCCCTCGGGGATGCCCCGCAGGGACGCCATCCACAGCAGGTAGTCCTGGACCAGCAGCTCCGGGTACAGCGGCGCGTTCTCCGGCAGGTAGCCGATGCGCTGCTGGACGCGCAGGCGATCCTGCAGCACGTCGAGGCCGTCCACCGTGACGGTGCCGCTGGTGGGCTCCAGGAAGCCCGTGATCATCTTCATGATGGTGGTCTTGCCGGCGCCGTTCTGGCCCAGCAGGCCCACCACCTCGCCCTTGCCGATGTCGAGGGAGACGTCGTCCACGGCGAGCACATCGCCGTAGCGCTTCCCGAGGTTCCTCGCTGAGATCATCGCGGCTTGCTCCTCAAAGGGGTCCACAGGAGGGGCGAAACGGTATTCGCGCGGAGGCGCGCGTCAACACGCGCACGGGCGGTTGCCTTCCCGGCAGCTTGGCCAGGCCTGCGGGGTTAGCCCTGGGCCACGGAGGTGTCCATGCGCTCGTTCATCCTGACCGCCCTGTTCCTGCTCACCCAGCCTGCCCTCGCCGGTGGGTTCAAGCCCTCCAAGGCCTCCCTGGGAGAGCTGGTCGGCTGCCTCGAGGATCCGGATCCAGGCCTGCGCGAGGACTGCGCCGAGGAGCTGGGTGCCCGCGGCGGCGACGAGGCCGCCGAGGCCCTGCTGTCCGCCGTGGAGAAGAACGACAGCGCCCGCGTGCGCCTGAAAGCCCTGGACGCCCTGGTGGACATGCGCTCCCCCCTGGCAGCCTCCGGCGCCTCCCTGATGGTCACCCGCGATGCCGAAGTGGCCAACCGCGCCCACGCCCTGGCGGTAGCCGAGCGCGACCTGGGCGACAGCGTGGCCCCCACGGTGATCGCCGCCATGCGGGACGCCGATCCCACCATCCGGCGCAAGGCCGTGATCATCGTGGGCAAGCGTGGCTTCTCCGAGGGCGAGCCCTACCTGGCGGAGCAGGCCGTCGACGACGCGGATCCCGCCGTGGTCTCCGAGGCCTGGGAGGCCCTCACCCTGCTGGGCAACCCGGATCTCCGTCCCCGCATCCACGAGGCGCTGGCCTCCGGCCCGGAAGAGGTGCGCAAGGCCGTGGCCAAGGCCCTGCGCAAAAAGATCCTGCCCCAGGACCGGGACGCGCTGGTCCGCGCCCTCGATGACTCCTGCACCACCGTGGTTCGCGACGCCGCCAAGGCCCTGGTGGAGCTGGGGGATGCCTCCGTGGCGCCCGTGCTGCGCCAGAAGGCCGCGGCGGCGACGGACGAGTCCGTGAAGAAGGACCTGGAGAAGTGCGCGCTGGAGCTGGGGGGCTAGTGCCGCTGCCCGGCAGTTCTTGACCACCCACCCGGGTGGTCAAGAACTGCCGGCGGCGCTGACGCGCCGGCCGCTGCGCGGCGCATCGGCACTATCCCTTTTTCGGGGGGCCGCGCCCCCCACGCGGCTTCGCCGCTCCCCCGCGGGCGGTCGCAGCCGCGGCCGCCAGTGCACGCGCCGCGATCCGCAGGGGGTGGTCATAGACTTCCGAGCGCGTGCACTAGGCCCGCACCAGCGTCACCACCACGATCTCCGGCGGCACGCCGAGGCGCACGGGCAGGTACGCCATGCCCACCCCCCGGGAGACCAGCACGGGGCAGCGGGGCCCCTGGCAGAGGCCGCCGGCGTACTTCTGGCCGTAGGCCGAGGGCACGACGGGGGTGCCCAGGCCCGGGAGGTACACCTGGCCGCCGTGGGTGTGGCCTGCGAGCATGAAATCCACCCGCAGATCGGCGGGGATCTTCTCGGCGTAGTCGGGGTGGTGGGAGAGCACGATCCTGGGGATGGTGGCCGGCACGCCTTGCAGGGCCTCGGCCGGGTCGTGCTCGTCCTCCCAGAGGTCGCCGAAGCCGGCCAGGCACAGCGCGTCCTCGCCGGGCTCCTCCCGCGGGCCCTCCGGGCCGAGGAAGACGTGCCCGTGGTCCAGCAGGCGGATGTCCTCCCGACGCAGGGCGGCGCGGCAGGCCTCGGGCCCCTCCCAGTGGTCGTGGTTGCCGAGCACCGCGAAGACCCCGAGCGGCGCTCGCAGATCGCCCAGCACCCCGATGCCCGGCCCGATGGACTTCGGCGTGCGGTGCACGTAGTCGCCGGTGAGCACCGCGATGTCGGCCTGGAGCGCGTTGGCCCGGGCCATGGCCCGCCTGAGGTAGGGCAGGGAGACGTAGGGGCCGAGGTGGGTGTCCGAGATGTGCACCAGCCGCAGGCCTTCGGCCCAGGTGGGCAGGCCGCGGATGGGGACGGTGTACTGGCGCACCCGGAGCATGGCCGGCTCCAGCCACATGCCCCAGGACGCGAGGCCGGCGCCGGCCGCGCCCGCGGTCCACAGGGCGATGCGCCCGAGCGTGCGGCGGCGCTCGGGGTCCGGCGGTCTACGCCAGCGCAGCGCCACCTGCAGGAGGGCCCAGGCGGCGAGCCCTGTCAGGGCGGCGGCCAGGACCGCGTTGGACGTGGGCACCCGGTGCAGCACCGCGGGTGTCGCGGGCATGACCGAGATCTGCGCCCAGGCTGTGAGCCAGAAGGCGACCTTGAACGCGGCGTGCCCAATGGGCTGCAGCGCGGCGGGCAGCCACAGCCCGTTGGCCTGGGCCAGCAGCAACCACAGCAGGAGCCCCGCGGCGACTCCGAGGGGCAGGGTGCGCAGGGCGCGGCGGGCGGGGTGGGGCATGGGTTCCCATACACCCATCGTGCGGCGGTATCATCCCTGCGGCGGTTCCCACCGGCCCCCCCCCCGCGTGTCGACCCGGCAGACCCCCACCGAGGAGCACCCCATGCGCCGCGCCTTCCTTCTCGCCCTCCTCCTCTCCGGCTGCCAGGCCCGCTTCCACTCCGAGCAGGGCCAGTGGGGCTTCGAGGACCCCGAGCTGGCCGCCGAGGCCAACACCGGCTTCGGGGACGACATGCCCCTGCTGGCACAGACCGAGGTCTGCCCGACCCCCTACTGGGAGCTCGATGAGGTCGCCGGCTGGACCGACGTGGAGCTGTTCGCCACCTGCGTGTCCCAGGGGATCCAGGGCGACGCCGCCTTCACCCAGGACGGGGCCTGCCTCCAGGTGGGCGATGCGGGCGAGGTGGTCTGGACGTTGGATCCTTTGACCTGCGACGCGCCCTTCGCCGCCGGCCAGGAGCCCGTGGCCGACCGGGTGGTGCTGACGGTGGTGGACCCCTCCGCGGTCAGCGCCCACCTCGACCCCTGGGCCGATGACTACGCCCTCGCCAACCTCGACCTCGTCCCCCAGGATGTGCTCACCGCCGACGCCCTGCCCCCCGAGGGCGAGCCGTGGCTCTTGCTGGAGGGCACGGAGGTCTGGCTCTACGCCCAGCTCCTGGACGAGGCGGGCCAGCCCGTGGGCTGGCGCGGGAGCGAGGGCGGCTTCGCGGTGGACGGGACGGCCGAGCGCCTCGATGATGAGGGGCTGCCGGGCGGCTGGATCGGCCTGCGCCTGGCGGCGGGGGACGAGGCCAGCTTGACCCTCCAGATCCGCGACCAGGCCTGGACCCTCGGCTCGGTCATGGGGGTGGCCGTCGAGGACATCGCCAGCCTGGACGTGGTGGTGGCCTTCGCGCCCACCGAGGCCGGTGGCCAGGTCCACTCCCCCTGGGCCGCCCGCGCCCTGCTCCGGGACGCCGGCGGCTGGCCCATCCTGGGCGCGCCCGTGCAGTGGAGCGTCCTCTCCGGCCGCCTGGCGGTAGAGCCCGGACCCGGCGATGACACCCGCCTGCCCGGCCCCGACTACGCCTGGGTCACCGACGCCTGCCAGCGCCCCTCCCGCACCGTGGGCGCGCGCCACGCCGTGCTCGAGGCCAGCTACGCCGGGTTCACCGACCACGTGGAGCTGGACTGGACCATGACCGAGGAGATGGTGGGCGACGACGAGGGCTGGGAGCCCGACGCGCACTGCACCGGCCCGGGATGTGGCTGCGCCAGCGGCGGATCCCAGCGGAGCGGCGCCCTGCTGCTGGCCCTGGCGCTGCCGCTGCTGGCGCTCCGGCGGCGGCTATCGGACGCCCGCTGACCCGAGGGCCACCTCCACCGCCGCCGCGCAGCGCCCGGCGATGTGGGCGGTGCGGGCGTTCTGGTGGAAGTCCAGGGGCATGTCGCGGTCGCTCAATCCCAGCCCGCCATCCGCTCCCGCCACTGCCCGCGCAGGGTGGCGAGCTGCGGCCTCATCAGGGTCAGGACCACCATGCCGCCCAGGATGAGCAACCCCAGCGTAGTGAGGTAGAAGGCCCAGAAGCCGCTGTGGTTCAGGCCGAAGCGCAGGATCTCGGTGAGCAGGGCTGCCAGCACCGCGCTGCTGCCGAGCGTGAGGAAGGCCCGCACGCGCAGGCCGCTGCCCAGGGCCAGGCCCGCCAGGCCCATGAGCACCAGGCCGAGTGTCCAGGCGGGATCGAACACCGCCTGCCCGAAGGCCGTGAGGTAGACCGCCAGGGCGCCGGCGTAGCGCAAGAGGTCTCGCAGGCGTGGGTCCAGGCTCTGGCGCAGGAGCTGGGCGAGGACCAGCAGGGACAGGCCCACCGGGCCCACGAAGGCCACGGGGTCATGCCAGCCGAGATCGAGGACGCCCAGGATGGCGGCCACGTCCAGCAAGACCAGGCCGACGAGCAGGTCGACGGTGCGGCTCCTGAGGGCGTAGCGCAGCCCGAACAGGCAGCCGGCCAGGGCCATGCCCAGGGTGGTCACGCCGTCGGAGACCAGGGCGACGAGCAGGGCCAGGATGGCGAGGGCCACGGTGGCCTGGCGCAAGGGGGCCACGAAGGCCGCGCCGCGGTGGCGCTCCAGCGTGAGCGCGGCGCCCTCCAGGGCGAGCCCCAGGCCCACGCCCAGCGGCAGCAGGGTGGAGATGGGCAGGTGGTCCAGTGGCCCGTAGATCCCCAGGGCGAGCAGCCAGCCCGCACCCCAGGCCAGGCTGGCCCACCAGCGCCGCGCCGCGCGCTCGCGCAGGGTGCGGGCGATGGAGAGGGCGAACACCAGGCCCATGACGGCGCGCTGCCAGCCCGAGGGGTCCAGCTCGAGGTCGGAGCGGCCCTCCAGCAGGCAGGTGGCCAGCAGGAAGGAGAGGGCCAACCCCCGCAGCCAGCGGGACTCCAGGTGCTCGGCGGCGATGACCGTGGCCAGGGCACAGAGCGCCGGCAGGGCGGTCCAGGCGCCCAGCGCGGTCCAGGACCAGGCCAGGCCCGCCAGCAGCAGCCAGGCCACGGCCAGGGGCCGGCGCCCGCGCGCCCACCAGCCGGCAGCCAGGCCCGCGCCGAGCAGGGCGAAGACGGTCGCGCCGTGCACGGCGAGGGCGGCGAGGGTGCCGAGGCCCGCGAGGCCCAGGGCCAGGTCCGCGCCGCTTCGCGCGAGGGGGCGCGCGCGGTCCAGCGCCAGGCCCAGGCCCAGGGCGGTCAGCACCGCGGGCCAGGCCCAGGTGGGATCGAGGCCGGCGACCTCGGCGGGGAGCCAGGCCAGCAGCGGCAAGCTGGCCAGCAGCAGGCGCGGCCGGCCGGCGCCGAGCACGGGCACGGCGATGGTCAGCAGCGCGATCTCTCCGATCCATCCGATTCCGGCGAGGCGCAGCGCCACTGCCCCGACCAGCAGCGCCCAGGCGAGGGGCTCCACCAGCAGCCGGGCGCGCTCATTGGGGCGCACCCGCCGCGCGGCACCGGCGGCGAGCGCGATGGTCACCAGGCCCCAGGCGCCGGTGGCCAGGCCCAGCAGGATCAGCGTCAGCGCGGCGATCCCCTGGCGCCGGGGGCCCTCGGCCCAGGCCACCAGGGCCAGGGCCAGGGTGGCATGCAGGGCCGCGAGGAGGGGGGCGGTGCCGGGCTCGGCGGCGGCCGTGATCAGGCCCAGCACCAGCCCGGCCCAGGCCCAGCGCGCGGCGCGTCCGCCGTGGGCCAGCAGGAGCCCGAGCCCGGCCCACGCCAGGGCCAGCACGGGCCGGGCCTCCGGTGTCGTGACGGTGGCCCAGGCCAGGCCCACCGCCGTGAGGGCGGCCAGCGCCCAGGTCACCAGCCGGTCGGTCTCCGCGCGGGGGGAGAGGGCCCAGCCCAGCGCCGCGCAGGCGCCCCAGGCGATGGGGTGCAGCCAGGGTGCGGCGCCCAGCGCCAGCAGGGCGGCCGAGGCTGCCCAGGGCGCCAGCAGCCGCGCGGGCACGGACAGATCCCAGGCCAGCAGCAGCCCGGTGGCCCCGGCGAGGCCGAGCGGCCAGGCGCCCAGCTCTCCCTGGGCGGCCAGCCAGGC
>JBDRKM010000251.1:0-24960 GCA_043814015.1 Pseudomonadota bacterium | reverse complement strand
GCCCATCGCCTCCGGGCCGGTGGCGCCCCAGCCCGCGCCCGCTCCAGCGGCGGCCCCCCGCCCCAGGCCCGCGGGTGCGCCGCGCGGCAAAAAGAAAAAGAGCCGCCTGCCCCTCATCCTCGGCGGCCTGGTGCTGCTGTTCCTGCTCTGCGCCGGTGTCGTGCCGGTGGGGTACTTTGGCTACAACTATCTGAGCGCGTACCTGGCGAGCGGGGTCACCTCCCCGCCGACCGTGCCCGTCGAGGTCCCCGAGCACCACGAGGCGGTGCCCACCCCGCCCGTGGATCCCGTGCCGGAGGGCCCCGAAGGTATCGGGGGCCCCGTCGAGGCCGCGCCCGCCGTCCGCGGGGCGGCCATCACCATCCAGGCGGCGGATCGCGCCATCCGCAAGATCGAACTCCTCTCCCCCGACGGCACCCTGCTGATGGACAGCAAGGGCAGCCTCGAGGGCGAGTTCCCGCCGGGCGCCTACCGCCTGGTGATCAAGGTCGCGGGGCGTACGCCCGTAGGCAAGGACTTCACCCTCGGTGAGGTGGGGCTGCAGGTCGCCTGCGCCCCCGACGAGAAGATGGAGAAGGTCCTCTGCAAGAACCCCGAAGGCGCCGTCTCGCTGGTCCTCACCGGCGAGTAGGCGCGCGCACACGGGCCGGCCTCGCCCCCGGAGGAGCCCGCAGGAGGTAGTGTGTCCCAGCATCGAGCCGGCCGCGTCGGCCTGATCGGCCGCCCCAACGTGGGCAAGAGCACCCTGCTCAACCGGGTGCTCGGCCAGAAGGTCGCCGCCACCGCCAACAAGCCGCAGACCACCCGCACGCGCGTGGCGGGCATCCACACGGCCGAGGGCTACCAGGCCGTACTGGTGGACACCCCGGGGCTGCACAAGCCCCGCAGCCGCCTGAACAAGGCCATGGTCCAGGCCGCCCTCGACACCCTGCTCGGGGCCGATCTGCTGGTCTGGCTCGTGGACGCCGCCGAGCTGTCCGCCCGCGTCCAGAAGGGCGGCGAGGTGCTGGCCGGTGGCGACGCCTGGATCGCCGAGCAGATCGAGGCCGCGGAAAAACCCGTCATCCTCGCCCTGAACAAGGCCGATCGGATCGAGCGGCCATCGCTGTTGCCCGTGCTCGAGGCCTGCCACGCGCGCCTGCCCGCGGCCGTCCTCGTGCCCATCAGCGCCCTGAAGGGCGAGGGCGTGGACGGCCTGCTCGCCGAGATCGGCGCCCACCTGCCCGAAGGGGAGGCCCTCTACCCCGAGGACCAGCTCGTCGAGGGCACGGAGCGCTCCCTGGTGGCCGAGATCATCCGCGAGAAGGTGGTGCGGCTCACCGAGCGGGAGCTGCCCTACGTCACCGCCGTCGAGGTCGAGCAGTTCGACGAGTCCGAGCGCGACGCCGGCCTGATCCGCATCCACGCCCGCATCCTCGTGGAGCGCTCCAGCCAGAAGGGCATCGTCATCGGCCGCGGCGGCAGCATGCTCAAGCGCATCGGCACCCAGGCCCGGCGGGACGTGGAGTCCCTGCTGGGCTGCCATGTCCACCTCGAGCTGTTCGTGGCCGTCGAGGAAGACTGGACCCGCAACCCCAGGCTCCTGCACGAGCTCGGGTACGAGTAGCTCCGAGAGAACACCATGGTCGCCACCATCGCCATCGTCGGCCGCCCCAACGTGGGCAAGAGCACCCTCTTCAACCGCCTGCTCGGGCAGAAGCGCGCCATCGTGCACGACCGCCCCGGGGTCACGCGCGACCGCAACTACGGCGCCTGCTCCTGGTACGGGCACAGCCTGCTGCTGGTGGACACCGGCGGCTTCGAGCCCGAAGGCGAGGGCCTGCTGGGGGCCATGCGCGCCCAGGTGGAGGCCGCCATCGCCGAGGCGGACGTGCTGGTGTTCGTGCTCGACCGCCAGACCGGCCTCACCCCGCCGGACGAGCTGGCCGCCGCCATCCTGCGCCGCGCCCAGAAGCCCGTGATCCTGGCCGTCAACAAGGTGGACGCGCAGGTCCACACGGATGACCTCGGCGAGTTCTGGAAGCTCGGCTTTTCCGACCTCCACCCCATCTCCGCGGAGCACGCCCGGGGGGTCGATGGGCTGATGGAGGCCGTGATCGCCGCGCTGCCGGCGGGGACCGAGGAGCCCGACGTGCTCGATGACGGGGGAGGAGAGGAACAGGAGGACGGCCAGGAGGACGGCGACATCGTCGCCGCCGCGCCGTCCGAGATCCGCATCGCCATCCTCGGCCGCCCCAACATCGGCAAGTCCACCCTCGCCAACCGCCTGATCGGCGCCGAACGCCACCTGGTCCACGACGCCCCGGGCACCACGGTGGACGCCATCGACAGCACCTTCGAGGCGCTGGGTCAGCCCTGGCGTATCGTCGATACCGCCGGCATCCGCCGTCGCGCGCGCATCTACGACGACCTCGAGGGCTTCGCCGTGGCCCAGGCCATCCGCACCATCGAGCGCTGCCACCTGGTGCTGCTCATGATCGACGGCACCGAGCCCCCCGCCACCCAGGACGCCCGCCTGGCGCACCTGGCCCAGGACCGCGGCCGCGGCGTGATCGTGGTGGTCAACCGCTGGGACCTCGTGCGCGAGCTGCCCGACCGCAACGCCCCCGTGGTGGAGGCCGAGCTCGAGCAGACCCTGCCCCACCTCACCTGGGCGCCGCGGCTCTACGTCTCGGCCCTCACCGGCAAGGGCTGCCACCGTATCCTGCCGAAGGCGCTCGAGATCTTCGCCGAGTTCGACAAGCGCATCCCCACCCCGGAGATCAACCGCTTCCTGCGCGAGATCGAGGCGCACACCCCGCCCCCGCAGTTCCACCACCACCCCGTGCGCATGCACTTCATGAAACAGGCCCGCGTGCGACCGCCGACCTTCGACCTCTTCTGCAACACCCCCGAGGGGCTGAGCGCGACCTACCGGCGCTTCCTGGTCAACGCCCTGCGCACGCGCTACGGCTTCGAGGGCAGCCCCATCCGGCTGCACATCAAGCAGAAGCGCAAGCCGGGGGCCGAGAAGTGACGATCCGGGTCCTCGACGACGCGGTCGTGAACCGCATCGCCGCGGGCGAAGTGGTGGAGCGGCCCGCCTCGGTGGTCAAGGAGCTGCTGGAGAACGCCCTCGACGCCCACCCCGGCGCGGTGCGGGTCGAGCTGGAGAGCGGCGGCAAGCGCCTGATCCGCGTCGCCGACGATGGCGTGGGCATGGCGCGCGCCGACGCCCTGCTGTGCATCGAGCGCCACGCCACCTCCAAGATCAGCTCCGACGCCGATCTGCAGCACATCACCACCCTGGGCTTCCGCGGCGAAGCCCTGCCCTCCATCGCCGCGGTGAGCCGCTTCTCCCTGGCCACGCGGCGTCCCGAGGACGACGAGGGCACCCGCCTGGTGATGGAGGGCGGCAAGCTGCTGGCTGTGGAGGCCTGGGGGGGGGCGGCCGGCACCGAGGTCACGGTGCGCGACCTGTTCCACGCCGTGCCCGCACGCCGCGCCTTCCTGCGGGCCACCAACACCGAGTACGGTCACTGCCTCGAGGCCGTGCAGCGCGTGGCCCTGATCCAGCCGGATCTCGACTTCACCGTGCTGCACGACGGGCGCGAGGTGCTGCGGGCGCCGGTCGCCTCGAGCCTGGCCCGCCGCGTGGCCACCCTGCTCGGCCCCAGCGGCGAGGCCCTCAAGCCCGTCGCCTTCACCCGCGGCGATCTCTCCGTGGACGGCCTGGTCTCGCCGGTCGGGGTCCACCGCCAGGGCGCCTCCGCGGGGATCTACCTGTACGTCAACGGACGCTACGTGCGCGACGCCGTGATCCGGCGCGCGGTGGCCGAGGCCTACGCCGGGCTGGTGCCCGTGGGGCGCCACCCGGTGGTGGTCCTGCGCGTGGGCCTGCCGCCCGAGCAGGTGGACGTGAACGTCCACCCCTCCAAGGTGGAGCTGCGCTTCCGCGCTCCGGGCGACGTGCAGGGGCGGATCACCCAGGGTCTGCGGGAGGCCCTGCGCGAGCACGGGCTCTACACCCAGCCCCGCCCGGCGCCCCAGGTGCCTCGCCCCACGCCCGCGCCGCCGCCCGCGCGCCAGGGCGTCCTGCCTCTGCGGCACGCGCCCCTGGGGGGCCTGTCCCCCACGCCGGCGCCCCGACGCCCCCCCATGCCGGATCCCCTGCCACCCCTGCCCGCTCTCCCCCCCCAGCCGCCCATGGCCGCCAGCCCGCGGCCCGCGGTGCCGCCGCCGGTGCCCTCCCCTGCCCCGCCGCCCACGCCCCCGGCGCCCACCCCGACGCCGCCGGATGCGCTGCTGCCCATCCCGCACTTCGCCGATCTGCAGGTCATCGGCCAGCTCGCGGAGAGCTACATCCTGTGCGAGGGCGCCGGTGAGCTGGTGATCATCGACCAGCACGCCGCCGCCGAGCGAATCACCCTGGAGCGCCTGGAGCGCGCGCGCCAGGGGGCCGGCCGCCCGCCCGCCCAGGTGCTGCTCGCCCCCATCGTCGTCACGCTGGAGCCCGCGCGGGCCGCGGCGCTGCTGCCCCACCTCGAGCTGTTGCGCTCCGTGGGCCTGGAGATCGATCCCGACGGCGAGCGCGCCTTCGCCGTGCGCGCCGTGCCCCCGGCCCTGGGCGGCCCCGACATCGCGCGCCTGGTCCAGGACCTCGCCGACGACCTCTCGGACGACGGCGCCGGCGCCCCCCTGAAGGCCCTGGTGGGCCGCGTCCTGGCCACCATGGCCTGCCACACCTCCGTGCGCGCCCGCCAGCGCCTGGCCCTCTTCGAGATGCGCGCCCTGCTCAAGGACCTCGATCGCGTGGACTTCTCCGTCTGCGCCCACGGCCGCCCGGTCGCGATCCGCCTCACCCCGACCGAGCTGGAAGCGCGTTTCCACCGGACATAATGGAGCCTGGCGCGCGTGCCCCATCCCCTCCCCGTGCTCGTGCTCGCCGGCCCCACCTCGGCCGGCAAGACCTCCGCCGCCATCCACGTGGCCCACCGGTGGGGCGCGCGGATCGTCTCGGCCGACGCCATGCAGGTCTACCGCGGCATGGACATCGGCACGGGCAAGGCGCATCCGGCCATCCTGCGCCTCTTTCCCCATGCCTGCGTGGACGTGCGCGATCTGGACGCGCCGTTCTCGGCCATGGACTTCGCCGCCGAGGCCGAGCGCGTCATCGCCGAAGGCCAACCCGTGGTCATCGCCGGAGGTACGGTCTTCTACCTGCGCGCCCTGCTGTACGGCCTGGTGGAGGCCCCCTCGGCGGACCGCGCCCTGCGCGCACACCTGGAGGCCCTGGAGGATCCCTGGTCTGAACTGCAGCGGGTGGATCCCGCGCTGGCCGCGCGCCTGCACCCCCACGACCGCGTGCGTATCGTGCGCGGGCTGGAGGTCCACGCGCTGACGGGCCGCCCGCTCTCCGCCCTGCACGCCGAGGACCGCCAGGCCCCCCGCCTGCCCCACCGCGTCCTGTGGCTCGACCGCCAGGATCTGCGCGAGCGCATGGATCTTCGGGTCGCGCGCATGATGGCCCGCGGCTACCTCGCCGAAGTGCGCCACCTGCTGGAGTTCGACTGGAGCCGTGACCTCAAGCCCATGCAGTCCCTCGGCTACCGCCACCTGGCCGACCACCTGCTCGACGGCCTGCCCCTGGAGGAGGCCGTCTGGCGCACCCGCCGTGACACCTGGCGCTTCGCGAAGAAGCAGCGCGGCTGGGCCAGGCAGCACCCCCACTGGGAGCGCATCGACGCCACCGACCGCGCCGCCGTCCTGGCCGCGGCCACGGCGCTGTGGGGAGCGCCGGTCCGTTAGTCACCCCTTCAGCTTGGAGTCCACCGCCATGCCCCGCCTCGCCCTGCTCGCCCTGCTCGCCCTCGCGCCGCTCGTCGCCTGCACCCCCCCCGCCGACACGGGCGACACCGCGCCCGCGCCCGAGCCCGCGTGGCCCGAGTGGGCCTGGCACCACTGGGTCTGGGAGGGGGAGAGCACCACGGAGAGCCTGACCGAGATGGTGGACGGCTACGAGGAGCACGGCATCGAGGTGGGCGCCGTGATCATCGACTCCCCCTGGGAGACCGCCTACAACACCTTCGTCTGGGACGAGGAGCGCTTCGACGACCCGGCGGGCCTGATCGACTCCCTGCACGCCCGCGGCATCCGGGTCTTCCTCTGGATCGTGCCGGCCATCAACGTGGACGCCCAGCCGCTGTACGACGAGGCCGCGGCCGCCGGGTACTTCATGCAGGCCCGCGAGGGCTCGGGGCCGGCGGTCATCACCTGGTGGAAGGGCGAGGGTAGCCTGCTCGACTACTTCAACCCCGAGGCCCTGGCCTGGTGGCACGCCATGATGGAGCCGGTGCTCGACCTGGGCATCGACGGCTGGAAGTGCGACGGGCTCGATTTCTCGGTCGTGATCGCCCCCTACTCCCCGGGGCTGGGCCGCGACGTCACCAGGGCCGAGTACGCCGAGGCCTACTACCGGGACTTCCACGACTTCACGCGAGAACGCCTCGGCGACGACCGGGTGATCACGGCGCGCCCCGTGGACACCTACGGCGCCGCCCCCGACGAGGATGACGCCGCCATCGCGGCCTTCGCGCCCGTGGACATCACCTGGTCCGGGTGGGTGGGCGACCAGGACTCCGACTTCGGCGGCCTGAAGATGGCGCTCAGGAACCTCTACTACTCCTCGGTGCTCGGCTACCTCGCCTTCGGCTCCGACATCGGCGGCTACCGCTCCGACGACACGCAGCTCGGCCGCGACAAGGAGACCTTCCTGCGCTGGGCCGCGCTGGGTGCCTTCTGCCCCGTGATGGAGAACGGCGGCAGCGGCGAGCACTGGCCCTGGCGCTTCGACGAGGAGACCGTCACCATCTACCGCAGCTTCGTAGACCTGCACCACGCCCTGCTGCCGTGGATGAACGCGCGGGGCGCGGAGGCCTTCGCCGAAGGGCGCTCCCTGTTCGCTTTCCAGGACGACGAGACCTACGAGTACATCCTGGGCGAGGATCTGTTCGTCGCGCCCATGATCGAGCCCGGCACCAGCCGCGACGTCACCTTCCCCGAGGGCGAGGACTGGATCTGGCTCTTCGGTGAGCACCCCGTCTACGCCGGCGGCACCGCCGAGACCCTCGAGATCCCGCTCGACACCTTCCCCGGCTTCGTCCGTGAGGGCTCCGGCCTCCGGGCCACGCTGCTGCCGGAGGGCTGAAATGCAGCCCTTTCCGTGAGGAACGGCTTGACGTCCATGGCGCGTCGCCCGTACCGTGTTACCCGCCCATCGAGGCGCAGGCCTTGTTCCACCCCCCGCTGCCCAGCAGCCAGGCGCCGCGCGGCAGCCCAGACCCCACAGGAGACGCTGTGAAGACCCTCAAGCTCCTCCCCATCGCCATCATGGCATCCGGGCTGCTCGCCAGCACCGCCTGCTTCAAGACCACCGACACCGGCGAAGGCGACACCGACACCGACTCCGACGCCGACGGCGACACCGACGCCGACGCCGACGCCGACGCCGACGCCGACGCCGACGCCGATTCCGACGCCGACTACACCAGCTACGAGGGCTGGGAGATGTTCGAGTACGGCTACGGCCCCGGTGCGGGTTTCCGCAACTGCAACCTCAAGTGGGATGCCTCCGGCACGCCGGTCACCCCCTGCTCCGGCTGCGACTTCGCCTTCGACGTCTACATGACCTACGACGCCGGCGCCTCCTCCGACGACGGCGCCTGCGCCTCCCTGGCCGGCGACGGCTCCTACCAGTACGGCTACATGGCCGACTACTACGGCTACGGCCCGGTGGTCATGTACGGCTACGGCGGCTCCTGGTACGCCTGGACCTACGCCGACTTCGACGGCACCAACTTCACCTACGGCGGCGGCCTCGTGGACTACCCCTGGGACGACTACGGCGCGTACCCCGGCTACTACTACACCTCCTACTGGAGCGGCGCGGCTACCGTCCAGTAGCGCTCCCCGCCCCTCCGCATGGGCGCCCTCCGGGGCGCCCGTCGCGCTTCGGGCGCTCCGCGCGCTACTGCGCCTCCATCTCCTTGAGGGCTTTGGCGCGCTCGAACAGGGCCCGGCCCTCATCCTGGCGCCCCTGCTTGGCCAGGATGTTGGCCTGCAGCAGGAGCACCTCGGGCTGCGGGGGGGGACTCCGGGAGCAGCGGGGCGAGGATCTGAGCGGCGAGGTCGAAGTCGCCCGAGTTGAAGATGGCCTGGGCCTGGTTGCGGCGCCAGCCGGTGTTCTGGGGCTCGATCTCGGACAAGTAGGCAAACTCGGTGGCGGCCTCGTCCCAGTTCCCGATGCGGGAGTAGAGGTCGGCCAGGGCGGCGTGGTCTTTGACGTTGCCCCCGAAGGCGTCGATCTCTTTGCGCAGGTGGCGCACCGCGGGCCGCAGATCGTCCCGGTCCTCCGCGATGGTGGCCAGGCAGCGCTGCACGAACTGGCGGGGCACACTGTCTTCGAGGGAGCCTTCCAGGAGGGGTTCGGCCTCGGCGTAGCGGCCGAGACGCGTGAGCGCGACGCCCTCCAGGGCCTCCAGGGTGGGGTCGCCGGGGTTCTCCTGCAGCCAGGCCTGGGCCAACGAGACCGCCTCCTGCTCCCGGTTGAGGTCCGTGAGCATGCGCAGCATCCCCGCCTGGGCGATGTCGTCACCGGGCACGGCGTCGAGGATGGACTGCATCACCGCGATGCCCTCCTCCTTGCGCCCCTGGGCCGCCAGGGAGGTGGCCAGGTTGGCCTTGAGCACCGTGGAATCCGGCTCGCGCGCCAGCGCCGTCTGCAGGGCCTCGAGGGCCTCTTTGGGGCGCCCGGCGCGCCCGCAGGCGCGCGCCAGCCCGAGGTAGGCCTCCTGGAGGGTGGGCTCCCTGGCGAGGACCGCGCGGTAGGCCGCCGCGGCCTCCTCCGCCTTGCCGGGCTCCACCGCCAGCCTGCGCAGGCGCTCCATCTCCAGCAGCGTGTCCAGCCTGTCCTTGGCGTCCACCGTGGGGAGCGCCTCGGGGTCGTAGGTGAAGCCGCCGTCCATGTAGCCGAGGGCCTGCAGCTGCTCCGCGACCTCAGGGGCTGGCGCCATGGCCTCGCCCAGGACCCGCTGGCTGCGCACCTCCTCCACCCGGCCGTGTAAAGCACCCCGCTGCTCGGCGTGGGCCGCGCTCACGTCCTGGTGCTCACCTGGGTCCGCGAGCAGATCGAACAGCAGCGCGTGGGGGGTGTCCATCAGCTTGAAGCGGCCATCCGTCGCCGCCACCTCGGGGTGGTAGCCGAAGCGCTTGAGCGCCGTGAAGGCCTCCATGTAGAGCGAGGGGTGCGCGCTGACGTTGCCGCGCACCAAGGGGCCGAGGTCCTGGCCGTCCAGGCCTTCGGGGGCGGGCAGGCCGAGCAGGCCCAGGGCCGTGGGGAGGATGTCCACGGTGCCCACGCCCGTGGGTATCACCACGCCCTCATGCGGGGGCTCCGCGGGCTGCACGAGGAGGGGCACGCGGGTGGTCTCGTCGTACAGGAACATGCCGTGCTTGTACTCGCCGTGCTCTCCGGAGAGGGCCTCGCCGTGGTCGCCCGAGAGGATCCAGGCCACGGGCTCCTGGCGCGCGGCGACGGCCTGGCGCAGGCGCCCCAGCTCCTGGTCCATGTAGGCGATCTCGCCGTCGTAGGGGGCGTCGGGGTAGCGCCCGGCCCAGGGCTCGGGCGGGGTGTAGGGATCGTGGGGATCGAAGAAGTGGACCCACAGGAAGAAGGGCTCGCCCTGCACCGTGCCGAGCCAGGTCAGCGCGTCGTCCACCACCGCATCGGCGGGGCGCTCCCGGGCCCAGCGCCCGGCGGCCGGGTCGTGGCCCTCCACCTCGTCGTAGTACTGCTCGAAGCCCTGGTCGAAGTTCCAGATGCGGGTGGTGGTGAAGGCGGCCACGCTCGCGGCGGTGCGGTAGCCCTGGGCGGCCAGCCGCTCGGCGAGGGTCTCGACCGACTCGGGCAGCACGGCGTCGCCGTTGGTGTGGATCCCGTGGCGGGTGGGGTAGAGCCCCGAGAGGATGGTGGCGTGGGACGGCGTGGTCAGGGGGACCGCGGTGTAGGCCCGCTCGAAGCGCCAGCCCTGGGCGGCGATGGCGTCCAGGGTGGGGGTGGAGGCCGTGGGGTGGCCGTAGCAGCCGAGGTGATCGGCCCGCGTGGTGTCGAGGGTGACCAGCACGAGGGAGGGACGGCGCGTGCCGGCCGGCGCGGACGGCGCCACCGGGGCCGCGGGGGGGCCCTCGTCGGGGGTGTGGCAGGCCGCGAGGCCCAGCAGGACGAGGAAGGGGGAAGCGCAGATTGTCATGGCACCATCCGAACGTTAGCCCGTGGGGCTCGCCCACGTCGGGAGCGCCCCATGCTAACGCGAAGGACCGCCGTGCTCCTGCCCCTCATCGCGTTGTGCGTCGCGACGGCCTGGGCCGAGCCCTCCGCCATGGCCGTGCGGGCCATCGAGGCGGGCCGCTGGCACGGCGCCGCGAACCTGCTGCGGGAGGACATGGAGCTCGATCCTGACGATCCCGAGATCGCCACCCGCCTCGGCATGATCTACGCGCAGCTCGGCTACTACTCCGACGCCGCCGTGGCCCTGGCGTTCGCCCAGGGCGGCGGACGCTACGAGGCGCGCTCGCTGGGCACGCACGCCACCGTGCTGCGGGAGCTGGGCGACCTCGACGGGGCCAGCGCGCTGCGCACCGCCGAGCTGCTGATGGCCCAGAGCGAGACCGCGGAGATCAACGCCTGGCTGGCAGCCGCGGACGACGAGCTGGCCGCCGGAGACCTCGACATGGCGCTCGATGACGGCCTGCAGGCCCTCACGGTCAGGCCCGAATCCGCCATGGTCCACGCCTGGCTCGCGGACATCTACGAGCGGCGGGGCGAGCCCGACGAGGCCGCCTTCCACCTCTGGCTGTCCACACGGGACGGCACGCTGGTGGCCCGCGCCGCCCAGCACTCCGCCCGCATCGCCCTCCGGGACGACGCCCCCCTCGAGGCCCTCGAGTTCCTGCGCGCGGCACGCAAGGTGCGCTCACGCAGCGAGCCCCTGGCCGTCCTGCTGGTCGAGACCTACCGCCGCATGGGCTGGCTCGACGACGCCCTGGAGCTACTCGGGCGCGACCGCATCCTCTACGGCGAGCGGCCCGACTACCTGCTCGCCCTGGCGCGGCTGAAGCTCGACCTCGGGCAGCGCGACGAGGCCTGCCAGGCCCTGCGCCAGGCCAGCGCCACCTACCCGCACCTCCAGGATCCGCGAGCGCTCTGGGAGGAGCGCTGCCGCTGAACTACTACTCGCGAAAGTCCGCGCGCCAGGCGCGAAAGGCTGGAGTCCTGCGGACCGCGACTGAGACCGGAGACCGGAGACCGGAGACCGGAGACCGGAGACCGGAGACCGGAGACCGGGGACGATAGCCCAGCGGACCGCGGCGCAGGACGGACAGGTGATCCGCGCGCCGTGTCCGACCTACAGCCTCCAGCCTCCAGCCTCCAGCCTCCCCTTGGGTTGCGGGCGGAGCCCCGCGCTGCGAATCGCGAGGGGGAACCGGAACGGGTACGGGAAGGGAGGGACCAGGATCTGTCCGCCTCCCCGCGATCCACCGGGCTATGCTCCCTGGGTCCCCCTCCCCCGCTCCGCTCCCATGGCCTTCGCACACCTCCACGTCCACAGCCAGTACACCCTGCTGGATGGCGCCTTCGCCCCCGGGGACGCGGTGGCGCGCGCCGCCGCCCTCGGCCAGCCGGCCATGGCGCTCACGGATCGCTGCAACCTCTACGGCGCGGTGGAGTTCTACAAAGCCGCCAAGGGCGCCGGGATCCACGCGATCATCGGCTCCGAGCTCACCGTCCAGCCCGAGGGCATCGCCTACAAGGATCCGAAGGGCCTGCTCGGCGGCTGGTCGCTGGTGCTGCTGGTGGAAGATGAGCAGGGCTACCGCAACCTCTCCTCGCTCATCACCCGCGCCATCTTCGACGGCATGCACCACCGCCCGCGGGTGGATCTGGCCCTGCTGCACAAGCACCGCGAGGGCCTCATCGCGCTCACCAGCGGCGTCAAGGGCCCCATCGGCCGCGCGCTCACCCAGGGGCACCCGGAGGAGGCCCGCGCCCGCGTGCAGGCCCTCGGCGAGATCTTCGGCGAGGAGCACCTCTACGTCGAGCTGCAGGACATCGGTCTGCCGCGCCAGCGCGAGATCAACCAGCTCGCCCGCGCGCTCGCCGCGGAGCACGGCCTGCACACGGTGGTCACCAACGCGGTCCACTACCTCCGTCCGCAGGATGTGGTCACCCAGCAGGTGCTGCACGCCATCGGCGCGGCCGAGGCGCTGGATGGCCCCGAGCGCCTCGTCACCCCCACGGACCAGGCCTACCTGAAGTCCGAAGAAGAGCTGCGCGAGGTCTTCCCGGAAGATGGCGATGCCATCGAGCGCAGCGTCGCCATCGCCGACCGCTGCCGGTTCGCCTTCACCTTCGGCAGCTACCACTTCCCGGCCACCACCCCGCCCGACACCGCTGAAGAGGCGGACACGGACGCCAACTGGGCCTACTTCTACAAGGCCTTCCCCCCGCCCCGCGATTTCGGGCTCCCGGATCCGGCCGAGGCCATCCCGCCGCGCCCTCCCGGGGCCGGCAACCTCAACGGCTACTTCCGCTGGTACTCCGAGCAGGGGCTCGCCCTGCGGCTGCCCGACCTCCCGGCACACGAGCACCAGGCCTACCTCGATCGCCTCGAGCGCGAGCTCGGCATCATCATCCAGATGCAGTTCCCGGCCTACCTGCTCATCGTGGCCGAGTTCATCAACTGGGCCAAGGATCACGGCATCCCGGTCGGCCCGGGGCGCGGCTCGGCGGCCGGCTCGGTGGTGGCCTGGGCCATGCGGATCACCGACGTGGATCCGATCCGCTTCACCCTGCTGTTCGAGCGCTTCCTCAACCCCGATCGGGTCTCCATGCCCGACATCGACGTGGACTTCTGCCAGGATCGCCGGGAGGAGGCCATCGAGCACGTGCGCGAGAAGTACGGCTCGCCCCTGGTCAGCCAGATCATCACCTACGGCAAGCTCAAGGCAAAGGCCGCCCTCAAGGATGTGGCCCGCGTGCTCAGCCTCAACTTCAACGAGGCCGACCGCATCACCAAGCTCGTCCCCAACGAGCTGGACATGACCCTGGAGAAGGCCCTGCTGGAGCCAGCGTTCCAGGCCCTGGCCGCGGCGGATCCGCGCGTGCTGCGGGTGGTGGCCCTGGCCCGGCAGGTGGAGGGCATGACCCGCCAGACCGGCGTGCATGCCGCCGGCGTGGTCATCGCCGATCAGCCCCTGGAGACCTACGCCCCCCTCTACCGGGATTCCGCCGACGGCGGCCCGGTGGTGCAGTACGAGATGAAGGCCGCCGAGAGCGTGGGCCTGATCAAGTTCGACTTCCTGGGCCTGAAAACCCTGGATCAGATCCGCGACGCCGTGGCCATGATCGAGCGCAACACGGGCGAGCGCATCGACATGGCGCGCATCCCGCTGGACGACCCGGAGACCTACGCCCTGCTCACCGCGGGCGACTCCATGGGGGTCTTCCAGGTCGAGTCCGATGGCATGCAGAAGCTGCTGCAGCGAATCCAGCCCCAGAGCATCGAGGAGGCCGTGGCCCTCATCGCCCTGTACCGGCCCGGGCCGCTGCAGTCGGGCATGGTCGAGGACTTCATCGAGTGCAAGCACGGCCGCAAGGAGATCCAGTACCCCCTGCCCCAGCTCGAGCCCATCCTGAAGCCCACCTACGGGGTGGTGCTCTACCAGGAGCAGGTCATGCAGGTGGCCCAGGTGCTGTCCGGCTACAGCCTGGGCGAGGCCGATCTGCTGCGCCGCGCCATGGGCAAGAAGAAAAAGGAGGAGATGGACAAGCAGGCCGAGCGGTTCCTCTCGGGCGCCGAGAAGAACGGCATCCATCGCCAAAAGGCCGCCGAGATCTTCGAGCTGCTGGCCAAGTTCGCCGGCTACGGCTTCAACAAGAGCCACTCCGCCGCCTACGGGATCGTGGCCTACCAGACCGCCTGGCTCAAGGCCCATCATCGCGCCGAGTACATGGCCGCCCTGATGTCCATCGAAGCCGACAACAGCGACAAGGTCGTGGCCTACCAGCGCGACTGCAAGCAGGCCGGCATCGCCATCCTCCCGCCCGACGCCAACCAGAGCCAGGCGGCCTTCGATGTTCCCGCCAAGAACCGCCGCTCCATCCGCTACGGCCTGGGCGCGGTCAAGAACGTGGGCTCCGCGGCGGTCGAGGTCATCATCAAGGCGCGCCGGGAGGCAGGTGGGCGCTTCCGCGATCTGGGGCACTTCCTCGACAAGGTGGATCTCTCCAAGGTCAACAAGCGCGTGATCGAGAGCCTGATCAAGGCGGGCGCCTTCGACTGGACGGGCCTGGCCCGCGCGGCCATGATGGCCGGTCTCGACGACGCGATGCGCGTGGCCCAGCAAGCCCAGGAGACCCGGGCGTCCGGCCAGGTCAGCCTGTTCGGGGCGGCCACGGCCCCCCTGCCGGCCTTCCGCTTCCCGGATGTCCCCGAGTGGGCCACGGGCGAGCGCCTGGCCAACGAGCGCGAGGCCCTGGGCTTCTTCCTCTCGGGGCACCCCCTCGAGCCCTACATGCGCGATCTCGCCCGCCACATCACCTGCACCCTGGATCGCCTGCCCGCCCTGGCCCCGGCGGCGGGCGCCCCACGCGACTTCCGCAACCGCGGCAACGAGGTCACGGTGGCCGGCATGGTCTCCGGCCTGCGCACCATCCGCACCCAGCGCGGCCGCATGGCCTTCGCCACCCTGGCGGATCCCACCGGCACCGCCGACTGCTCCTTCTTCGGCGAGGTCTGGGAGCAGTCCCGCGAGGTGCTGCAGTCCGAGCGCCCCGTGCTCATCCGCGGCCGCATCGAGCAGCGCGAGGGCCGCGAGGCGCCCACCTTGAAGGTCGAGAGCGTGCAGCCCATCTCCGAGCTGCTCAGCGCCAACACCCGCGAGGTGCGCCTCTACCTGCGCCGTCGCGATCTGTCCCCGCGCAAGCTGGAGGCCCTGGTGAAGCTGCTCGGAGCGTTCCCTGGCGGCTGCACCGGCAGCATCGAGCTGGACTTCGACCAGCGCGCCACGGTTCACCTGCGCGCCCCCGCCAGCCGCGGCCTCGCCCCCGATGATGCCCTGCGCACCGAGCTCGAGGCCCTCTTCGGGCGGGCGGACGTGGTGAGGTTCTTGTGAGCTTCCAGCTGTCAGCCGTCAGTCTTCAGCTCAGCGGAGCCGCTGGACCGAGCGGCGAGGCTGCCGCCAGCCGCCCGCGCTCACGTTATCCAGGCCCCACCGCTGCTGATGGAGCGTGGTGACGGCGCGGAGCGCCGGCAGCCTCCAACCTCCAACCTCCAGCCTCGAGCCCCCCCGCCATGCCCTCCCTCCTCCTCCCCCTCCTCTTCTCCCTGGTCGCCAACGCCGAGGAATTCGCCCCCGTGGTGACCGAGATCGGGGGCGCCCGCATCGACTGGACCTCCATGATCCTGCGCCTCGACGGCGAGGCCGAGCCCGCCGCCGGCAGCTATGACGATCTCGAGGTGGTGGAGCAGGAGGCGCGGGCCCGCCTGGGGCCGCAGGTGCTGGAGGCCGCGCGCCAGGTGCGGGTGGACGCCACCACCCGCACGGTGGACCTGCTCGAGAGCGACAGCCCGCTGGGTGGGCGCCTGGCCGAGACCAGCTCCAGCTGGCACGTCTCCGAGGCCCGCTACCACACCTCGGGCGCCGTCGCCCTGACCGCCCAGCTCGACCTGGGCGCCTGGCTCGCGCCGGTGCTGCGCGCGCGCGCCCTGGAGGGCGAGCTCCCGGAGGCTCAGGCCTCGAACTTCAGCGGCGTGGTGGTGGACGCCCGCGGGCTCGACGCCGAAGGGGCCCTGGCACCGCGGCTGCTCTCACCCGACGGCGCCGAGCTGTTCGGGGCCGGGATGGTGGCTGAGAAGGTGGCCCGCACCCTGACCCCGGTGCAGTACGTCAGCGACCCGGCCGATCCCCGCGCCTGGCAGCGCGCCGGCGATGCGCCCCTGCTGCTGCGGGCCGCGTCCGTGCGCGACGGCGTGGACCTCCTCCTCACCGCACAGGACGCGGTGACCCTGCAGACCGTGGCCTCCCGCGACACGGCGCTGCTGGCCCGGGCGCGGGTGGTGCTGGTGCTCGACCCGTGAGCCCGACCCCACCGCTGGGCTGGGAGTGGCTCGGCACGGTGCCCTACCGCGAGGCCCTGGCGCGTCAGCGGGCGCGGCGCGATGCCATCCTCGCCGGAGAGGCCGGCTCCACGCTGTGGCTGCTGGAGCACCCCCCCATCGTGACGGAGGGCCGCCGGGCCCCGCCCATCCCCACCCCCGTGTCCCTGCTCGCGGCCCACGGCATCGACTGGGAACGCACGGAGCGCGGCGGGCTGGCCACCTACCACGGCCCAGGGCAGCTGGTGGGCTACCTCCTCTGCGACCTGGCGGCCTACGGGCTCGGCGTGCGGCAAGCCGTCGGAGCCCTGGAGCAGGGCCTGCTGGACTGGCTGCATCGCCAGGGCGTCCCCGCGGATCGCCGGCCCGGCTACCCCGGCGCCTGGGTGGGCCACGCCAAGATCGCCGCGGTCGGGCTGAACATCCAGCGCCACGTGAGCATGCACGGCTTCGCCCTCAACCTGACCGTCGCGCTGGCCCCGTACGCTCTGTTCGTCCCCTGCGGCATCACCGACGGAGAGGTCACCAGCCTCGCGCAGCTCCGGCCCGGGGCCGCCCCCGGCCCCGCCGAGGCCGCGCCCACGGTCGCCGCCGCGGTCCTCGAAGCGCTGCTTGCCCCCGGCGTGAGGGGCCCATAGATATTTCGCTTCCCGAGCGCACCGGCGGTGCACCCCCACCGAGAGGCCCGAGATGACCAGGAGCGAGCTCATCCGCATCGTCGCCCAGCGCGCCGCGGTGCCCCAGGCCATGGCGCGCAGCGCGGTCGAGGTGATCTTCGACGAGCTGACCCAGGCCCTGACCGAGGGGCGCCGGGTCGAGCTGCGCGGCTTCGGCACCTTCCAGGTCCGGCGGTACGACGGCTACGAGGGCCACAACCCGCGCACAGGCGGGTCCGTGGAGGTCCAGCCCAAGGGCCTGCCGGTCTTCCGCGCCGGCAAGGAGATCCGCGAGAAGCTCAACCCCGGGAAGGATGTGGGCTGATGTGGGGCCTGTTTCTGCTGGCGTCCGTCGCTCTGGCCGGCGACCTCTACGTCAACGGGGTCAAGGCCACGGGGCTCCGCGGTCAGGACTTCGAGGGCTGCGACATCCACATCGACGAGCGCGGCGACATCTGGGTCACGGCCCCCCGCTACGTGATCCGCAGCACCGAGGAGCCCCAGGCGCCCCAGCCGGGTGTCCAGCACAGCGCCGTGTCCGCCGGCCGCTGGTGGCTGGTCACAGAAGACCACGCCTCCACCGATCACACGGTCGAGGTCTTCGTCAACGGCACGCTCGTGCGCCGCGTGCGCTCCGGCGAGCCCCAGGTGATCCTCGATCTCGCGCCCTGGCTCGTGCCCGGGGCCAACAACGCCACCTTCTCGGCGCTCCCGGGCCCCCAGCCCGGCGGCGGCGCGCTCCACATCTACCTCGGCAGCGGCTACAACGACGCTGGCGTCGTGCGGATCAGCGATCCCCAGATCGACTACCTGCGGCGCTCCTCCGACCCGCCCAGCGGCGGCATGATGGACTTCGTCCTCACCGTGTCCGAGCCCCCGGAGACCCCTTGACCCAACCCGACCCCACCCTCCCCCGGCGCACGTACGTCCTCGACACCAACGTCCTGCTCTACGACCCCAGCTCGCTGCACGCCTTCGACGAGCACGATCTGGTCCTGCCCATCACGGTGATCGAGGAGATCGACAAGTTCAAGCGCGATCTGAACGAGACGGGCCGCAACGCGCGCACCATCTCCCGCACCCTGGACAAGCTGCGCGAGTCCGGCAGCCTGGCCAAGGGCGTGCCCCTGCCGGGGGGCGGCACCCTGGTGGTGGATCTCGGGCTCGACACCGACCAGCTCCCCTCCTCCTTCCTGCCCAACTCCAACGACAACCGCATCCTGGCCACGGTCCTGCGCCTCAGCAAGAAGCGTCCCCTCGACTCGGTCTTCTTCGTGACGCGCGATGTCAACATGCGGCTCAAGGGAGACGCGCTGGGCATCCACGCCGAGGACTACCAGCACGCCCACATCCGCATGGACGAGCGCTACGTGGGGGTCACCGAGCGCGATGCGCCCGAGAAGGTCATCCAGGACCTCTACCAGCGCGGCTGGGTGAGCTGGGAAGACACCACCCTCTACGGCAACCAGTTCGTGGTCCTCAAGGCCTCGGACCGCGCCGACAACCAGAGCGCCATGGCCCGCTACGACGCGCGCCAGCAGCGCCTGGTCAGGGTCCAGCGCCAGAAAGACGCGGTCTGGGGCATCTATCCGCGCAACAAGGAGCAGATCTTCGCGCTGGACCTGCTGCTGGACGACTCCGTGCGGCTGGTCACCCTCGACGGCATCGCCGGCACCGGCAAGACCCTCATCGCCATCGCCTGTGGTCTGCAGAAGGTGGCCGACGAGGGCGCCTATCGCCGCCTGGTGGTGGCCCGCCCCATCTTCCCTCTGGGGCGCGATGTCGGCTTCCTCCCTGGCGACATCGGCGAGAAGCTCAACCCCTGGATGAAGCCCATCTTCGACAACCTGGAGCTGCTGCTCAACGGTGACGAGGAGGGCGGCAAGCGCCGCGGGGCGCCCACCTACCAGCCCCTGCTGGACCAGAAGATCATCGAGGTCGAGCCGCTCACCTACATCCGTGGCCGCTCCATCCCGCGCCAGTACCTGGTGATCGACGAGGCCCAGAACCTCACCCCCCACGAGGTCAAGACCGTCATCACCCGCGCGGGCGAGGGCACCAAGGTGGTGCTCACCGGCGACCCCTACCAGATCGACAACCCGTATGTGGACGCCACCTCCAACGGCCTGACCTACGTGGTGGAGAACTTCAAGGGCCAGGCCCTCGCCGGACACGTCACCCTGCGCAAGGGCGAGCGCTCGGAGCTGGCGGAGCTGGCGGCGCAGCTCCTTTGAGTGGAGCTGTCAGCTGTCAGCGATCAGCTGTCAGCGTCGACAGGCCTGCCCGGCTGAGAGCTGATGGCTGATGGCTGACGGCTTCCTCCCCACCACCCTCGCCGAGGCCGGCGGGCCGCTCGATGTGGTGCTGATCACGGGCGATGCCTACGTGGACGACCCGGGCTTCGGCGCCGCGGTGATCGGGCGCCTCCTCGAATCCCATGGGTACAGGGTGGGGATCATCGCCCAGCCCGCCTGGGACCGCCCCGAGCCGCTCCAGGCGCTCGGGCGGCCGCGGCTGTTCTTCGGGATCACGGCGGGAAACCTCGACTCGGTGGTGGCCTCCACCACGGCCATGGGCAAGCGCCGCAACGACGACGCCTGCACCCCGGACGGGCGGGCCGGGGCGCGCCCGGATCGGGCCAGCATCGCGTATACCGCCCGCGCGCGGCAGGCGTACCCGGGCGTGCCTGTGGTGCTCGGTGGGGTGGAGGCCAGCCTCCGCCGCCTGGCCCACTGGGACTTCCAGCAGGAGAAGGTGCGCGGCTCGATCCTGCTCGACGCCAAGGCGGACCTGCTGGTCTTCGGCATGGGCGAGCGCGCCGTGCTCGGCATCGCCGAGCGCCTGGCCGCGGGCGCGGGGGTGGCGGGCTGCCGCGACCTGGCCGGGGGTGGCCTTTTCGCTGGGGGCCTCCGAGCCCCGCCCCGAGCGCGAGCACGTGGTGCTGCCCGCGGCCGAGGACTGTCAGCGCGACCCGCTCGCCCTGGCCCAGGCCACGCTCCTGGCCCACCGGGAGGCCGAGCCACTCTCCGCCCGGCCTCTGCTGCAGCGCCACGGCGGGCGGGCGGTGTGGTGCAACCCGCCGGCCCTGCCGCTGATGACCGCCGAGCTCGACGCCGTCTTCGCCCTGCCCTTCGCCCGCGCCCCCCACCCGGGCTGCGGCGGGCCTTTGCCGGCCTTCGCCTCCCTGGAAGCCAGCCTGACGGTCACCCGCGGCTGCGGCGGCGGCTGCTCGTTCTGCGCCATCACCCTGCACCAGGGGCGCCACGTGGTCTCCCGCAGCCAGGCCTCGGTGCTGGCGGAGGCCGCCCGCATGGCCGCGGCCCCCGGCTGGCGCGGCACCATCACGGACGTGGGGGGGCCCACCGCCAACCTCTACGGGATCGCCTGCGCCTCCGAAGCGCTGCGGGCCCGCTGCCATCGCCAGAGCTGCCTGTACCCGAAGCGCTGCGCCCACCTGCAGGGCGACGCCGGCGCCTGGCTCGCGCTCCTGCGCGCGCTCGCCGCCCAGCCCCGCGTCAAGCACGTCTTCGTGGGCTCCGGGCTGCGTCACGAGCTGCTGCTGGACCAGCCCGCCCTGGTGGCCGAGCTGTGCGCGCAGCATGTCTCGGGACGCCTGACCGTGGCCCCGGAGCACAGCGAGCCTGGGGTGCTGCGGCGCATGCGCAAGCCCGGCATCGAGGCCCTGCTGGCCTTCAAAGCCCAGTTCGAGCGCGCATCGCGCGCCGCGGGCCGGCGCCAGGAGCTCATGCCCTACCTGATGGCGGGGCACCCTGGGGCCGGGCCGGCCGAAGCGGTGGCCCTGGCGCGCTTCCTGGCCCGCGAGGGCCTGCGCCCCCGGCAGGTCCAGCTCTTCGTGCCCACCCCAGGCACCATGGCCACCGCCATGTTCTGTTCGGGTCGGGATCCCGTCTCGGGCGAGGTCCTCCCCGTGGCCCGCGACCCGCGTGACCGTGCCCGACAGCGCGCCCTGCTGCTGTGGTGGAAACCCGAGGAGGCCCCGGCCGTGCGCGAGGCCCTGTCCGCCTGGGGCTTCGACGGCCTCATCGGGCGCGGACCCGGCAAGCTGGTGCCCCCGGGTCCGCAGCGGGGCGCCTGGCTGCCGCGCCCCGGCGAGCGCCGCGCGCCCGGCCGGACTAACAGGGGCCGCTGAGCGGGGTTCCTCCCGCCACATCCTCCCGCGAGGTCCTCCATGGCACGCCACGTCCAACGCCCCCCCCCGAGCGGCGAGCGCCCGGTTCAGCGCGACCGTCGTCCCCGCCCGCCCAGGCACGGCGGCCCCCCGCGACCGGCGGCACCCATCCCGTCCCGTCCGGGCGGCCTGGACCAGCTCGAGGGCCGCAACCCCGTGTCCGAGTGCCTCCAGCGACGGCGACGCGAGGTGCACCGCGTGCTGGTGGACGAGGCCGCCCGCTCCCACCCGAAGCTCGACGCCCTGCTGCAGTCGGCCGCGGCCCGGGGCATCCCGGTCCAGCGCGTCCCGCGGGAGGCGCTCGACGCCATGAGCGAGACGGGTGTCCACAACGGGGTCATCGCCTGGACCGATCCCCTCCCCTCGCCCTCACTGTCCCAGCACCTCGACGCGCTGCAGGCCGCCGGTCGCGAGCCCTTCATCGTGCTGGTGGACGAACCCCAGTATGAGCACAACCTCGGCGCCGTGCTGCGCAGCGCCCTGGGCGCCGGCGTCAGCGCCGTGGTGGTCCCGGCCGTGCGCGGCAAGGGTGTCAGCGCCGTGGTCCAGCGCGTGGCCATGGGTGCCGCCGAGGAGGTCCCCGTGATCCGCGAGGGGCTCTCCTCCTGCCTGGCGCAGCTGGCGCGGCGCGGTGTGCGTATCGTCGGGGTCGAGCTGGGCGGCGAGCCCCTCTGGCGCGTGGACCTGCGCGGCCCCCTGGCCCTGGTGCTGGGCGGCGAGGACAAGAGCCTGACAGCCCCCCTGCGCAAGCGCTGCGAGGCCATCGCCACCATCCCCACCCAGGGCGGGCTGCAGTCCCTGAACCTCTCCGTGAGCGCGGCGGTGCTGATGTTCGAGCGCCTGCGCCAGCTCGGGGCCGGGGGTCCCCAGCGGTGAGCGAGCCCGCCCCCGCGCCGGCCCTGCTGCCGTCCGGGCCTCAGACCCTGGAGGCTCGCGTGATCACCCTCTGGCGTGTCCAGGCCCTGATCGGCTTCGCCACCTTCCTGCTGCCCCTGTCCATCGGCGCGGCCGGGGGGTTGGTGATCCTGCTGGGCCCCGGCCTGCGCCTGGCGCTCGCCCTGGTGGTGCTGGGTCTGGCGCTGGGGCTGCTGCTGCTGGTCCAAGCCCTGCTCTGGCCGCCCCTGGCCTGGGAGCGCTACCGCTATGAGCTGCGCCCCGACGACCTGCTGATCACGCGCGGCGTGCTCTTCCGTCAGCAGACCCTGATCCCCCGCGATCGGGTCCAGTTCGTGGACACGCGCCAGGGGCCGGTGGAGCGCTTGTTCGGGCTGACCCGCCTGCTGGTGTTCACCGCCTCGGGCCTGGTGGCCGACGGCGGCATCCCCGGGCTGTCCGGACCCGTGGCCGAGGCCCTGCGCGATGAGCTCGCCCGCCGTGGGGGCGAGGATGGGCTCTGATCGGGGGCCACAGGCTCCGGGCTCTGGGCAAGGGGATCCGCAGGCGGAGGCGGGCGCCGATCCACTGGCGCGCTGGCGCGCGCTGCACCCCGCGTCCCCCCTCATCAACCTGCTCCCCCAGGCCTGGCGCATCCTGCGCGGCTACTGGCCCCTCTTGCTGGCGGTGGTGGTGGGCACCCGCGCCAGCGCGAGCTGGCTCGATCTGCTGCTCATCCCGGGCTTCATGCTGGCGCCGGCGGCGCGCACCTTCATCCACTGGGCCACCCTGCGCTACCGCATCCACGATGGGCGACTGGAGATCCGCTCCGGGCTGCTGAACCGCCAGGTGCGCCTCATCGGGCCGGATCGCATCCAGAACGCCGAGCTGGTGCGCAACCCCTTCCACCGCCTCGCGGGGCTGGTGGAGGTGCGCCTGGAGACAGCCGGCGGGGACCGCACCGAGGGGCTGCTGTCGGCCCTGACCCGCCCCGACGCCGAGGCCCTGATGGCCCGGATCCAGGCGCTGCAGGCGGCCCACGGCGCCACCGGGCCCGCGGTCCCGGCGCCGGAGCCCGAAGCCGTCCTCTACCGGCAGGGCGTCCTCGAACTGCTGGCCCACGGGCTGACCTCGCGGCGGGCCGGGGTGATGGCCGTGCTCGTGGCGGTGGGCCTGGAGCTTTGGCAGCAGACCGGGGGTGGCGATCCGGAGGCCCTGCGCGCGGGGCTGCACCCAGCCTTCGTGGCCGGGCTCGTGCTGGCCTCCTTCGCCCTGGGCGTGGCCCTCGCCGTCGGCGACGCCCTCCTGCGCTACCACGACCTGCGTCTGGTGGAACGGGGCGACCGCGTCGAGGTCCGCCACGGCCTGCTCACCCGCCGCCAGGTCGGGCTGCAGCGGCGCCGCATCCAGCTGCTGCAGGTGAGCGAGCCGCTGATCCGCCGCGCCATGGGCTACGCCACCCTCCACCTGGAGACCGCCGGGCTGTCCGCCGGGCCCGACGGCATCCGCCAGGCCGAGGCCACCCTGCCCATGGTGGACCGCGAGCAGCTCGCGCACCTCTGCCGCGCCCTGCTGCCCGATCTCGACCGCGATCCCTGGTCGGATCGCCTCGAGCCCGCGCCGTTGCGGGCGTTGGGGCTGGGCTTGTTGGGCGCGCTGCTCCGCGGGCTGCTGCTGCTGGCGCTCGGGCTCTATCTGGGGGGCACCTGGGGTCTGGCGACGCTCGCCACCTGGCCGGTGCTGGCCATCTCGGCCTGGTTCGACTGGCGCTGGCAGGCCTGGTGCGTCACGGAGCGGGTCGTGCTGACCCGGCGCGGCTTCTGGAACCGGCGGACCACCATCATCCCACGGCGCAAGGTCCAGTCGACCCTCTGCCACGAGGGGCCGCTGCTGCGCGCCTGCGGGCTGGCGCGGGTGCTGATCCGCGGGGCGGGCAGCAGCACCTGGATGCCCGCCCTGCGCACCGAGACGACCCAGGCCATCCTCGGCTGCGCGCCGGGGCGCCCCACACCGCCCGCGCAGGAAACGGGATAACCTGCCTCCGGAACGCCCGTTCCGAAGCAGCCGAGGGCTCCTCGGCGCGCCTGGGTCCGGTCACCGAGGAGGCCAGGGATGAACGATCCCGGAGCATCTGCACGCGAACCCGACACCGCTGCGTGGTGGCGCGAGCACCTGAGCGCCATGGTGAGCCACGAGCAGGTACTGCAGCACGCCGCCATGACCAGGGCCGTGGTCCTGGCCCTGGTGGCCACCGCCATCGCCGTGGGCGGGCCGCTCTTGCTGGCCTGGCGCGGCTGGTGGGGCGGGATCGGCTGGCTCGCCGGCCTGCTGCTGGTGCTGGGGTTCGGCTTCGCCCTGGCCTCGGCGGTCATCTTCTGGCTCTCCCTCGCGCCCATGGAGGGGCGCGGCTGGCGGCCCCACACCCTGACCGCCTGGCTGCACACCAGGGCCAGCGAGGGCCTCGGGCTCGACTTCCTGGCAGGCCTCCTGCCGGATCACACCGGCGCCTGGCGCGAGAACCTCCGCCAGGCCCGCCGGCTGCGCCCGGACCTGTCGGAGAAGGTGAAGGCCGCGGTGCGGCGCGACGACCTCGACCTCCACCTCGCCCACCGCTCACCCGAAGCGCGCGCCCAGCTCGAGGCCTGGCTGCGTGAGGTGCTCGGCGCCGATCTCGGTTGGTGGCTCGCTCCCGGCGAAGACGAGGAAGGAGATCGCAGAGCCGCGGCGCGGGTCCGCCTGGTCTTCTGGCTGTGGTTGCACCGTCACGTGGCCCAGGCCATGGCGGACATGTGCTGGCTGGGGGTCAAGCTGGGGGTCACCGCCATGTTCTTCACCATCGCCGCCCTCGCGGTCCTCTGGATCGGCTGGTGGCTGCTGCTGGTGCTCCCCATCGCGGGCGGTCTGCTCGGGCTGCACTGGGCCTTCACGCAGGCTCGGCCTTGAACTACTACTCGCGCATGTCCGCGCGCCAGGCGCGGATTTTCGCGAGTAGTAGTTCACGCGCCGCAGGCGCGCGCGCCAATAGGGCGCGGGGAGGGGGGAGCGTCAG
>JBDRKM010000250.1:0-45213 GCA_043814015.1 Pseudomonadota bacterium | reverse complement strand
CCTGGGCCAGGCCGCCAGCGCCGAGGCGCCCGTCGAGGCCGCCCTGCTGGCCCTGCTGCTCCCCCCCGCGGCGCGCTCAGGGCCCTGACGACGCCCTGCGGTAAGGCAGGGTCCAGCGCAGCGGCGCCGGCAGGCTGGAGGAGAAGATCGTGCCCTCCAGGCGCAGCGCACCGTCCTCGGTGAAGGTGTAGCGCTTGGCCTGCCCGCCCCGCTCGCCCGTGTGCACCACCGCGATGCTGCGCCCCTCGCGCGTCACGCGGATGCGGTACGGGTCGCTGCCGTCCAGGTAGGACTGGTCCCGCCCATCCAGGTAGCGCAGCTCGACCTCCCCCCCCGCGCACTGCACCGTGAAGACCTCTCCCACCAGCGTCAGGCGCAGGTCGGGGCAGACCGTGGCGTCCACCGCCGGCCGCAGCCGCAGCCCGGCCAGGGGCCGGATGAGGAAGTTGAGCGAGGCGATGGCCTCGTCCACGGCCGCGTCCAGCCGCGGCCCGTACTCGGCGGGGGTCTCTGCCAGCAGGAAGCGGCCGGTGGCCAGCGCGGGGAGATCGCTGGCGGGGGGGGGGGCGTGGGCGAAGGCGGTCATGAGGACGACGGTGAGCGGGGTCATGGGTGCTCCTACCTGTGCACCCCCGCCAACGGATCCACCACCAGCCCCAGCGCCTGCTGCAGCTTCGCCACCGCCACGAGGTAGTCGTAGGCGGCGGTGATCTCATCCGTGGCGGCCTTGGCGCGCAGGGTCTGGGCCTCGAGCAGATCCGTGGCGGTGGCGGTGTGGGCCTCGAAGCGGGCCTGGACGATGCGCAGGTTCTCGTCGGCCTGGGCCACGGAGTCCCTGCGCACCTCGCGCGCCTCCTGGGCCATCAGGGCCTCCTCCAGGGCGGCCTGGGCCTGCAGCAGCAGGCCGTCGGACAGGGCGGCGAGGCCCACCTGGGCCTGGCGCGCGCGCGCGGCGGCCTGCTCGGCGGCGTAGTGCTTGCGGCCCCAGCTCCACACGTCCCAGTCCAGCCCCAGGCCCACGAACCAGGACTCGGGGATGGCCAGGGAGCCCACGCCCCAGTTGCGCTCGTAGTGGGCGATGGCCGCGAGCTGGGGCAGGCGGTCGGCGGCCAGGCGGTTGCGGTCGGCCGCGGCCGCCGTGGCCTTGTGCCGCAGCGCGCCAACCTGGGGGCCGTTGGACACGTCGATCGCGATGCTGGCCAGGGCTTCTGGGTCCAATTCGAGGCGTGGGAGCGTGGCGAGATCCATCGGCGCGGGCGCCACCTGGCGCGCCTCGGCGCCCATGACCACGGCCAGATGACCGCGGGCCAGGCGCGCCCCACCCTCGGCCCGGCGCCGGTCGAGCTGCGCCTCGCTCTTGGCCACCTGGAGCTGCAAGAGCTCGTTCCGGCCGATGAGCCCGGCCTCGTAGAAGGCGTCGGCCCGCGCCTCGTGGGCGGCCAGGGTCTCGAGGGCCTCGGCGGCCAGGCGCTCCAGGGCGGCCACCTTGGCCGCCTCGGCCCAGGCGGAGACCACCTCCACCCCCACCTCGCCGGCCACCTGGTCGCGCTCGGAGCGCGCGGAGGCCTCCATGGCCCGCGCCGCGCGCCAGCCCTGGGAGATACCGTACAGGCCGCTCAGGGGCTGGGTGACCTGGGCTGTGAGCTGCTGGGTGCGGGCGTCCCGCAGCGTGATGCCGCCCTCCCCCAGCCCGCTGGTCATGCCGTCGAGGAACTGCTGGCAGAACTCCTGCATGTACTCCTCGAGGCCCGCGCAGGCGTCGCTGCCGGTGAGGGGCCCGAGGAACTCGCTGTAGGGCACGGTGGAGGCGGAGTCCCACCACAGGACGTTGGCTCCGGCCTCGAGGCTCGGCAGCAGGTAGGAGCGCACCGCGCGCGCTCCGGCCGCGGCCGCGGCGACCTCCTGTTCGGCCACGGCCAGGCGCGGGCTGTGGACGGCCGCCGCGTCCAGGGCCTGGGCCAGGCTCAGCTCGGGTCCCAGGGGCTCGGCGTAGCCCGCGGCCAGCAGCAACAGGATCACAGGGCTCATGCGTCCTCCCGGGGCTCGCGCAGCAGGCCATTCAGCAGGGTCTGGATCAGCAGCTCGGCCCCTACGGAGGGCTCCTCGTCGTGCTCGAACACGTAGGCCTCATCCAGCCCACGCATGGCCGAGTGCAGCACCGCCGCGAGCTGATCGGCGTCCACGGGACGGAAGTCCCCCCGCGCGATGCCAGCCCGCAACAACCCAGCGATGAACGCCCGCTCCCGCGACCGCTGGGCCTGGATGGACTTCTCGGCGATGGGCAGCGCCTCGCGCCCCACGTTGAGGGTCAGCACGTAGACGTCCCGCAGGCGCTCGATCTGGCGCCGGCGCGCGCGCACGTAGGCGAGGAGCTGTGCCGCGGGCGGGGCTGATGGTTCGAGGCTGCCGGCCACGGCCAACGCGAGCTGGGTGACCTCCTCGTCGACGATGGCCTCGAAGAGCTGCTCCTTGCTGGAGAAGTAGTTGTAGACCGTGGCCCGGCTGACCCCGGCCTCCTGGGCCACGTCCCCGAGCCCGGCCTTGCGGTAGCCATGGCGCAGGATCACCTCCCGCGCCGCGGCCAGCAGCATGGCCCGCCTGTCTTCGCGTGCACTCATGGGCTCACCTCCGCGGTGTGGCGCGCCCGCAGGCGGCGCCGGAGCCCCTCCACCAGCAGCCAGACCACCGGCACCACCACCAGGGTCAGGAGGGTAGAGGCCACCAGCCCCCCGATGACGGGCACGGCCATGGGCTTGAAGATCTCGCTCCCGGACCCGTTGGACAGCGCCGGCGGCAGCATGCCGAGGATCATGGCCAGGGAGGTCATGAGGATGGGGCGCAGCCGCGCATGCCCAGCACGCAGCATGGCCTCGCGGGGATCGAGACCATCGCCGAGGAGCTGGTTGGCTCGGTCCACGAGGAGGATGGCGTTCTTGGTCACCAGCCCCATGAGCAGGATGATGCCCAGCATGGTCAAGATGCCGATGGACCAGCCCATGAGGAACACGGTGGCGAAGGCGCCCACCACAGCCAGCGGCAGCGAGAGCATGATGGTGAAGGGGTGGATGAAGCTCTCGTACTGGCTGGCGAGCACGGCGTAGACGAACACGATGGCCAGCCCCAGGGCGAACAGCAGATCCAGCAGGGCGTCGCCGGCCACGTCAGCCATCCCCTGGATCTCCGTGTCCACGCCCTCCGGGGCCCCCAGGGAGGCGAGCATGACCTTGACCTCCCCCACCACGTCGCTCAGGGGCCGGTCCTTCACCGCGCAGCTCACGGTGAGGTGGCGCTGGCGGTCGTGGCGACTGATGACGGAGGGGGCGGTCTCCCAGCCGAGGCGCGCCACGTTGCCGAGCGCCACGGGCGTGCCGCGGCCGTACGGGTCCGTGACCCGCGGGATGGGCGAGAGCAAGAGCAGGTTGGAGGCCAGGGCCTCCGGGGTCCGATCCTCGGAGCGGGCCATCAGGCGGATGTCGTGGCTGCGCCCGCCCTCGCGAAAGGTGCCCACCACCTGCCCGGCCACGGCCATGCGCAGGGTGAGCCCGGCCTGCCCCACCGACAGCCCCGCGCTGCCGGCCTTGTCGCGATCCACATGGAGCTGCAGCTCGGGCCGCCCCGGCCGGTAGCTGGACTGGACGTTGACCGCCCCCGGGATGGCGCCGATCCCCATGCGCACCCGGTCGGCCACGTCCTGCAGGGCCGCGATGTCATCGCCGCGGATCTCCACGTCGATGTCGGTGCCCATCTTGGCCCCCTCGATCAGGGGCGGGTCGCGCACGCCGATGGTGGCGCCCGGGATATCGGCCAGCAGGGCGCGGACGTGCTCCTGGATGGCGTCGATGCTGCGCGCGCGTTCCTCCTTGGGGGTGGTGGTGACGCGCAGCTCGATGTGATCCGTGGAGCCCTCCTTGCCCACCGCGGCGTAGATGTGCTCCACCTCGGGCACCGCCCGCAGGCGGGCCTCGATCTGCTCGGCCACCTTCTCGGCGGGCAGCAGGGCGGTGGAGGGGGCCAGGTCCACGTCCACCATGAGCTGGCTGCGGTCGTAGTGGGGGATGAACTCAGCCCCCGTCACGGCCACCATGCCCAGGCTCAGGCCGAAGAGGACCACGGCCGCCGCGAGCACGCCGCGGGGGTGGGCCAGCGCCCAGGCCAGCAGCTCCTTGTAGTGGTCGTCCACCCGGTGCCAGAAGGCCACCAGCCCCCGCCCGGCGCGGCCGCGCTCCTCGGGGCGCACCACCCGCGACATGCGGGCCGAGAGCATCGGGTCCACCGTGAAGGCGATGAACAGGGAGACGGCCACGGCGATGGCCACGGTGAGGCCGAACTGGGCGAAGAACTGACCCACGATGCCCTGCATGAAGCCCACGGGGACGAACACCGCGAGGATGGACAGGGTGGTGGCCAGCACCGCCAGGGCCACCTCTGACGTGCCCTTGAGGGCCGCCTCCACCGGGCCCTCGCCCTGCTCCAGGTGGCGGTAGATGACCTCGCGCACCACCACCGCGTCGTCGATCAGCACACCGATGGCCAGGGCCATGGCGATGAGCGAGAGGATGTTCAGGGAGAAACCGAACAGCCACATGAAGAAGAAGGTGGTGATCACCGAGGTGGGCAGCGCCGTGGCGGAGATCACCGTGGAGCGCCAGTCCACCATGAAGAGGTAGACCACCAGCACAGCCATGGCGGCGCCGATCACCAGCGCTCGCTGCATCTCGCGCAGCATGTCCTTCGCCATGGTGGAGGTGTCGATCACCGCCTGGACCGTCACCCCCCCGGGCAGCTTCAGCTCGGCGGCCTCCTCCCGTACCTGGTCGCAGACCGCCACGGTGTTGGCGCCGCTCTCCTTGATCACCTCCAGCGTGACCGCCCGCCGGCCGTCCACCCGCGACACGGCGTCCTGCTCGGCGGTGGCGTCTACGATGCGGGCGATGTCGCGCAGGTAGATGGGGCTGGGGAAGCCCTGCACTACGATGGCGCCGAGCTCGTCGAGATCCTGCACGGCGCCGGGGGCGCGCAGCCCCACGCGGGCCTCGCCCAGCTCGATGTGCCCACCCGGGATGTCCACCGTGTCGAAGCCCACCTGCTGCACCACCTGCATCATGGGGATGCGCAGCTCGGCCATCTTGGCCAGATCGAGCTCGATGTGGATCTCGCGCTGCTCGCCGCCCTTGATCTCCACCGCGCCCACGCCCTCGATGCGCTCCAGGCGCGGCTTGACCTCCCGCTCGGCGATCTCCAGGGTGGCCTGGGGATCGAGATCCGAGGCCATGGCCAGGGTCATCACCGGGACCGCGGCCGGATCGATGCGCCGGAAGATCGGATCCTCCACCCCGTCGGGCAGGCTGATCTTGAGGCCGTAGACGCGGTCACGCAGCTCCGCGGCCACCTGGTCCACCGGGGTGCCCATCTCGAAGACCACCGCCACCACGGCCACGTTCTCCCGCGCCGTGCCGTAGATCTCGGAGAGCCCCTGCAGCCCCGCCACCGCGTCCTCGATGGGCTTGACCAGCTCCTCCTCCACCTGGACAGGGCCCGCGCCCGGGAAGGGCACGATCACCGTGATGACCGGCATGGAGACTTCGGGGAAGAGATCCACCGGCAACCGGAAGAGGCCGATGAAGCCCAGGATCATCAGCACGCTCACCACCATGGTGGTGAACACCGGCCGGTTGACCGAGATGCGCGAGAGCCACATGGGGCTAGCCCTGGCCCTGGGTCACGTCCACCGGCTGGACCGCCTCACCCTCGGCCAGGTGCTCCGGGCCCGGCAGCACCACCAGGCTGCCCGCCTCCAGGCCCTCCACGGCGACGCTGTCGTGGGCCTCGCCCAGCACCGTCACGTCCCGGGCGCGGATGGCGCCCTCCACCACGAGCTGCACGCTGGCCGCATCGCCGTGCCGCTGCACGGCCTCCACCGGCAGCACGAAGGCGGCCTCCTCGCGCCCGGTGATGATGCGCCCGCGCGCGAAGACGTTGCCGATGACGCGGCCGTCGTCGTTGGGCACGGCGATCTCCACGGGCCCTCGGCGGGTGATGCTGTCGAGCGTGGGGGCCACGGCGGTGACCGTGCCCACGAGATCCCGACCGGGCAGGGCGTCACTGCGCAGGCGCACCTCCTGGCCCACCGCCACCCGGGGCAGCTCGCGGTCCCCCACCTCGCAGCGCAGCAGCAGGGAGGCGGTGTCGTCCACGTGAAACGCCGGGTACTGGCTGCCCACCATGCCGCCCAGGCGCGCGCTCATCCGGGACACGACGCCGTCGGTGGGGGCGCGCATGGTGGCGTTCTTGACCATCTGCTGCGCCAGATCCCGCTGCAGGCGCGCCACCTCCTGCTGGGTCTTGGCGCCCTCGGCCTGGATGGCCGCCTCGTCGAACTGCTGCTGGCTCAGGGCGCCGTCGCCGAGCTTCTCATGAACCTGCTCCAGCCGACCCAGGCTGGTGCTGGCAAGGGCCGCGGCCTGCTCCGCCATCTGCAAGCCCACCTCGGCCTGCGCGGCCTGCAGGCCCCACTCGGTGGCCTCGACCCGCGCCAGGGGGGCGCCCTCGCGCACGCGGTCGCCGAGGCTCACGTAGAGCTCCACCACCTTGCCCCCCACCTTGGGGAAGACATCCACCGAGTGCACCGGCTCCAGCGTGCCCGCCACCAGCACCCCGTACTCGAAGGGCTGCGGATCGAGGGTCACCACCCGCACCAGCCGGGGCGGCGCCTCCACCGCCTCGGGCGGGTGCAACCGGTCGTAGAAGGCCTGCGCGGCGCGGATCAACACCACCGCGCCGAGCACGGCCAGCAGCACGATCAGGACCACCTTGCCCTGGCCGCGGCGGCCGCGGGTGGGAGGGAGGAGAGCGGTACGATGGATCTGCGCCATGGCGAGGCCCTGTCAGCGATGGGATTGGACACTCTTACGCGTTTTGTCCAGTCTGTCGATTCTCCGTGACAGCTACCTGACGCACCGCGAGCGAGCGCGGAGACCCATGCCCCCCAAAGTCGAACACCTCGAGGACCCATCCCCCCCGAAGTCAAACACTCGGGGCCCCGCTGGGACCGTTGGAGCCGAGGTCGCCGGGTCACTCCGTCCAAATTCGGCGTTCTCTCGTCCGCCTTCCGAGCGTTTCCAGCCCAGGTGTTGCGATCCGGGGGGGATGGGTCTCCCTGGTGTTGCGTTCCGGGGGGCATGGGTCGGGAAGGGCACGGCCGCGGGCTATACTCCCCCTCCCCCGGAGCTCCGCCGGCCATGCTCGCGCCCCTCCTCCTGACCCTCCTCGCCGCCTGCCACGGCCCTGGCGACACCGGCTTCCCCCAGCCCACCCTCGGCGATCTCGTCCAGGTGGTCCCCTCGGCGGGCCTGCCCCCCGAGATCACCGTCCAGGACGCCAACAACAACCTCGACGTCCTGGACGTGGACGACACGATCTTTCTCGCCTGGCGCACGGCGCCCACCCACTTCGCCTCGGAAGAGGCCACGATCTACGTGGTCTCCTCCACCGATGAGGAGCAGTGGGGGTACGAGACCACGGTCCACCTCGGCACGGATGTCCGCGAGCCGCGCCTGGCCTACCTGCGCGAATCCCGGCGTCTGTTCCTGTACTTCGCCGTCCTGGGCACGGATCCGTTCTCCTTCGAGCCCCAGGGCACCATGTACGTGGTCCGCGAGCACGATGGCACCTGGTCCGAGCCCGCCTGGTTGCGCCAGGACACCTTCATCCCCTGGCGCGTCAGAGCCCACCAGGGCCAGCCCCAGATGATGGGCTACACCGGCGGCGATCAGATCTACGACCCCGACGGGCTGCCCCAGATGAACGTGGAGTGGCTGACCTCCCACGACGGCGTCGCCTGGGAACCCGTGGCTGGTGCCAGCGCCGTGGTCCACACGGGTGGCGCCTCCGAGACCGACTTCCGCTACCTCAACGACGGCAGCCTGGTGGCGGTCCTGCGCAACGAGGCCGGCGACGAGGGCGGCTTCGGCTCCCTGATCTGCACCGCACAGGAGCGCTCCCTGGGCTCCTGGGAGTGCGTCCACGACCTCAAGAAGTACGACTCCCCCCTGGTGCTGGGCTGGGGCGACACCACATGGCTCATCGCCCGCCGCAACCTGACCGAGACGGGCAACTACGACCTGGAGCAGGGCGACCTCAACTTCGAGGCTCGCGCCAGCGCGTACGCGACCGCCTACTCGGCCGAGCCCAAGCGCTGCTCCCTGTGGCAGGTCTTCCCGCAGGACAAGGTGGTGCTCTTCACGCTGGACCTCCCCTCGAAGGGAGACACCTGCTTCCCCGCCGCCATCGACCGCGGCGCCGGCGCCTTCACGGTCTACAACTACTCCAACGACGTGGAGGGCGAAGACTACCCCTGGATCCAGGGCCAGGTGCAGCCGACCTTCATCTACCGGCAGGACCTGCAGGTGCCCTGAGGGTCCCCCATGCCTCGCCACCTCACCCCCGTCGCCACCGCCGTCGCCGATCTGGCGGCCCACCCCGACCCGGCGGCCCTCGCCGATGGCCTGTCGGAGCCCATGGCCCGCCATTGCCTCGGCATGGCCTGCGGGCTGCTCGACCGCGCCTCCCTCGACCGCGCCACCCGCGTCCCTGGCCGCCCGCCGCGCGTGGCCGCCGTGGTGGCTGCCCGCGGGGTGTTCACCGCGCCCCTGGAGTGGGTCGGGCTGCTGGCCGCGGTGGGGGCCGAGGTGATCCTCAAGGTCCCGGCCTCAGCGCCGGCCTTCGGCGACGCCGTGGCGGCGTCCTTCCAGGCCCGCGGGCTCCCGGTCACCGCCACCACCGCCCGCGACCTCCCCGCGGTCGAGGCCCTGGTCGCCATGGGAGGCGACGAGGCCATGGCCGCCCTCGCCGCGCGGCACCACCGCGCCCGGCTGCTGCTGCACAGCCACCGCTTCAGCGTGGCGGTCGTGCGGGGCAGCGACCCCGACCTGGCCCGGGCCCTGGCTGAAGACGCGCTGCTCTACGACGGTCGCGGCTGCTTCACGCCCGTGGCCGTCTTCCATCTGGGTTCACCCGGGGCATCCACTGCCCTGGCCCGGCACCTCGGTGAGGCCATGGTCGAGCTGCGCCGACGCCTGCCCGCTGGCGCCATCGACCCCCTCCACGGCCCGCGCCGGCGCCTGCGCGCGGGCCTCGCGCGCCTCCGTGGGGGCCTCTACGGCCAGGTGGGCGCTGCCGCCGCCGTGCTGCCCGCCGCCACCTTCGAGCCCGCCGCCCTGCCCGGCTTCCTGCCGGTCCACCCGGTGGCCGACCTCGCCGAGGTCGCCGCGCTGCTCGCGCCCTGGCGCCCGCACCTGGCCGCCTGCGCCACCGACCTCGCCCTCGACCCCGGCGCGCTTGGGTTCGAACGCCTCTGCCGCCCAGGCGACCTGCAGCGCCCCCCCCTGCCGCGCACCCACGGCGGCCGCGAGATGCTGCGCCCCCTGATGCACCACCCCAGCCACGGGGAGCTGGAACGCCCATGACCCTCTCGGAAGCCGCCCTCGACCTGCACGCCCGGGCCTTCGTGGCCGACCTGCACTGCGACCTGCTGCTGACCTCTCGCCTCACGGGCTGGCGCTGGGAACGGCGCCACCGCGACAACCCCCTCGAGGGCGCACCCCTCTTCGGGCATGTGGATCTCCCCCGCATGGTGGAGGGCGGGCTGTCGGCGGTCTGCCTCGGGCTGGTCACCAACCCCCTCTGGACCCGCGGCGGACATGGCGAGGTCCAGGCCTACCTCGACCGCATGGCCCACGAGGTCGCCACCCACCCGGACCTGCTGGCCGCCCCGCGCACCGCGGCCGAAGCCCGCGCCGCCCACGCCACCGGCCGCGTCAGCCTGTTCGCCGGCATGGAGGGCGTGCACTGCCTGCGCGAGGACCCGAGCCCGCTGGAGGGCTGGCGGGCGCAGGGCCTGCTGTATGTCGGCCTGGTCCACTTCTCGGCCAACCGCGCCGGCCACCCCATGGTGGGCTGGGGCGCCGACCGGAGCGCCGGCCTGACGGACTTCGGCCGCGCCCTCGCGGACGAGCTCGGGCACCTGGGCCTGCTGGTAGACGTGGCCCACCTCGGCACCGGGGGCCTGCTCGAGGTCTGCGCCCGCTCCCGCCTGCCGGTCCTCTCCACCCACAGCGCCATGAACGCCGTGCACCGCAGCCGCCGCGGGATCGAGGACGCCGAAGCGCTGGCCATCGCCCGCACCGGGGGCCTGGTGGGCGTCATCTTCGCCTCCTCCTACCTGGGGAGCGGTGAGATCGCCTGCCTGCTCGACCACCTGGACCACCTCAAGGCGGTGGTGGGGGTCGAGCACTGCGCCCTCGGGAGCGACTGGGAGGGCTGGGTGCGCTACGTCCGCGGCCTGGGCTCGGTCGCCAGCCTCCCCGCCGTCACCGACGGCCTGCTGCGGCGCGGCTGGCATGAGGAGGAGATCCTGGCGGTGCTCGGCGAGAATTTCTTGCGCGTGCTGGATCAGCGCGTGTAGGGCGGGAACACCAGCCGCACCACCGCGCCCAGGTGGGCCACGGTGCCCAGATCGATCTCGATCTGTTGCTGGCCCGGACAGGTCACGCTCATGAACAAGCGATCATCGTCATCGAGCCGCACGCCGTTGTAGCGCGCCCCGCGGCTGAGGTGGGCCCCGATGGTGGCGAGGGCGTCCTCCAGGACCTCCAGCGAGCGAGCGCTGAGGTAGTCGCTGCCCCGCTCACCCAGGATCTCGTGGACCTCCCCACCGGCCAGGTACAGCCCGCGGTAGCCCTCGAGATCACAGCCGACCGCCAGAGAGAACACCGTCCGCGCCAGCTCGTCGTAGGAGACAGGGCTGTGTCGGGGAGGCGGCCGGGTGTGGGGACCCGAGGAGCGGCCGCTCACCCGGGCCAGCAGCAGGAAGGCCAGCAGGAGCGCGATGAGCAGGTAGCCCACATGATGTTCGGAGCCGAACAGCCCGAACTTCACCTGTTCGGCGGAGGCGTGGGCGGAGACGATTGTCAGCAGCACGGACATCTCGAGTCCATCCTACCGGCTCCCCCCCCCATCGCGCCACTGCGCGACACGCGGCCGAGAGCTCCTCAGGTTTGATCCGGCCGACCCCGGCGGGGTAAGAGCGGGGCCCGCAGAACCTCGTTTTCCCCGGAGACCCCATGACCTCCCCCCAGGGCCCTGTCGCGCACGCTCGCTCCCCGCGCTCGCTCACCGGCATCAAGCCCACGGGCATGCCCCACCTCGGGAACTACCTCGGCATGATCCGCCCCGCGCTGGCCATGACCGCGAGCCACGAGGCCTACTACTTCATCGCCGACTACCACGCGCTGACCACCATGCGGGACCGCGACCTGGTGGAGCGCTACACCCTGCAGCTCACCGCCGCCTGGCTCGCCCTGGGGCTCGATCCCGCCCGGACCGTCCTGTTCCGGCAGTCCGACGTCCCCGAAGTCTGCGAGCTGACCTGGTTCCTCTCCTGCGTCACCCCTCTCGGCCTGCTCAAGCGCGCCCACGCCTTCAAGGACGCCGAGGCCAAGGGCGGCGACATCAACGGCGGCACGTTCATGTACCCGGTGCTGATGGCGGCCGACATCCTGGCCTACGACTCCGACGTGGTGCCGGTCGGCAAGGACCAGAAGCAGCACGTGGAGATGGCGCGCGACATGGCCATCGCCTTCAACCACCACTTCGGCGACGTGCTCCGCATCCCCGAGCCGGTGATCCGCCCCGAGGTGGCCACCATCCCCGGGCTCGACGGGCGCAAGATGTCCAAGTCCTACGACAACACCATCCCGCTGCTGCTGGCCCCCAAGCCCCTGCGCAAGCTGATCATGTCCATGAAGACCGACAGCACACCGCTGGAGGAGCCCAAGGATCCCGAGACCTGTCGGGTGTTCGAGCTCTACCGCCTGCTGGCCACCCCTGCCCAGACCGAGGACCTCGCCGCCCGCTACCGCGCCGGCAACTTCGGCTACGGGCACGCCAAGCAGGAGCTCTACCAGCTGATGGAAGAGGTCTTCGCCGGCCCCCGCGACCGCTACCACGCGCTGATCGCCGCGCCCGCGACAACTCGTGACATCCTGGCCGAGGGGGCCGAAAGAGCGAAAATGGTCGCCAAGGGAACACTTTTGCGCGTACGAGACGCGACGGGCATCGGAAAGCCCTTGACAAGACCCGCCCAGTGACGTTTAATGCCGCGCCGTGACCGGAAGCCCCCTGCCAGTGTGGGGGTTCTCCGCCTCACAGCCCTGGCTCTGCGCGGCGTAGACCGCACATTCGCTCATACCTGATGGCCCTAACAAGCCACAGGCGAGCGTCCAGCCCCGCCGTCGAAGGGCGGCCCCCCGGAGCCCCTCCTCCAGCCTGGAGCAGCACCCCATGTTGCACTTCAACTCCGGATCCGATCCCAACCGGCAGGGAGAAGGGCGCTCGGAGCGCCTCACCGCCGAGGAGGAGAAGGCCATCGCGCGCGAGATCCGCAAGGCCGAGCAGGCCGCTCGCGAAGCGATCGCCGGGATCGACCAGGCGGAGGACATCCTCTCGCGGCGCCCAGAGCGCGCCGAGCGCACCCGGGCCGGCGCCGTGGACCGCCTCGAGGAGGCGGTGCGCGCCGTGGAGGTCGCGGCCAAGCGCGAGCCCACCCTCAAGCCCTACGCCCGCAAGGCCGTCGGCGCCTGGAAGGCCGCCGAGGATCTGCGCTGGCGCCTGGCCATGTCCGGCCGTCGCATCGCGCATGGCGAAGCCCGCAAGCTGGCCGGCCCCTTCATGGACGAGGAAGACCTCGTGCAGGAGGGCTACATCGGCCTGCTGCGCGCCGCCAAGCGCTTCGACCCGGACCGCGGCATCCGCTTCTCCACCTACGCCCGCTGGTGGGTGCGGGCGCAGATGACCCGTGCCATCGATCACACCGGCCGCCCGGTGCGCCTGCCCGGCTGCGCGGTGGAGCAGACCCGCAACCTGCGCAAGGCCATGAAGCGCTTCGAGGCCGCGGGCATGGAGTACTCCACCTCGGATCTCGCCGACGAGGTCGGCATCGACAAGGAACGTGCCGAGCTCTTGCTCTCCCAGGGCAACACCATCTCCCTCGAGCAGCCCGTCGATGACGGCCCCCGCCCCCGCCCGCTGGAGCGCTTCCTGTCGGATGAGCACGCCACCCAGCCCGATGGCGATGCCATCCAGGCCCAGGAGCTGGATCGCATGCACCTGGCCTTCCAGGACGTGCTCACGGAGCGCCAGCGCTTCGTGCTGATCCGGCGCTATGGGCTGGATGATGGCGAATTCCGCACCCTCTCCGAAGTCGGCAAGGAGATGGGCCTGTCCCGCGAGCGCGTGCGCCAGATCGAGCGCGAGGCCCTCAACCGGCTGCGCGAGCAGTCCTCCATCCGCGACGGCCAGCCCGCTCCCAACTAGGCCTCCGAGACGCCCGTGCGCCCGACGGCACCGCCCCCATCGCCCGCCCCCCGGCCCGCGGAGCCGCCGCCAGCGCCGCCCGAGGAGGCCTGGCCTCCCGAAGGCGACGAAAATGACGACCTGGAGCAGATCTGGCCCGACGAGCCCCACCAGGGGTCCATCACGCCCTGGCCCGACGACGGCCACGAGGCCGACCCCGCCGCGGATCCCTGGCCCGCTGAGGCCAACGAGCAGTGCTCCCCCGAGGACACCTTCCCCGATCCCGAGGATCCCACCGATCCCGCCGTGGCGCTGCCCGACGAGCGCGAGCCGCGCCACCACCCCGCGGCCGGCCGCCGCATCCTCGGCCTGGTGGAGCCCGTGATCCTGGCGGGACGGATCGAGGTCCCGGCGCTCTGCGCAACCAGCCTCGACACCAGCACCCTCGCCGCCCGCCTCGAGTCCGAGGGGTCCGCTCAGGTCCTCCGGCTCCGCTCGGGGGCCACCCTGCCAGCGCACTCCATCCATGACGGGTCCGTCCTGCTCGACCTGGAGATCGCGGGCCTGCCCCTGCACGGGGTCCGCCTCGCGCTCACCGACGTCCCGGGCGCCCCCGATCTGGTGATCGCCCGCGACCTGCTGGCGGGCAGGTTCCTGGTAGACCCTGCGGGGATCTGACTACAGCCGCTCCACCCTGACCGGCTGCCCGTCGGTCCACACGCGCCCACCGAGCGGGTCGCGATGCCAGGGATCCGCGAGATCCGCCGGGCGCAGGGCGCCATCGGCGGGCACCATCGCGCAGTCGGGCCGGAGGTCGGGGGCGAGGACCGCGCGGCCCTCCACGGCGCCCCAGGCCGAGACCAGCCGAACCTCGACCCCGTCGGGGATCCCGCTGGTGACAGGGAGCAACACCTCGCGCCGCGCGCTGGCGACGCCGCCGCGCCCGACGCGCGCACCGCCCAGCAGCGCCATGGGAAAGGCGGGGCTCGGCGGGACCGGGACGTGGCGCTCCAGCAGCGCGGCAATCACCGGCGGCAGGAGCTGGGCGCGCCCATCAACGTGAGCCACGGCCCAGCGAGCGCGGTCCACCGGCCCTCCCACGGGTTCTGCCGGCTCGATCCCGTGAGAAGGCTCGACCGGCCCGTGGCGACGCCCCAAGTTCCAGGCCAGCTCCGCCAGCACGTCCGCGGCGGGCCGCGCTGCGCCACGAGGGGGACACAGCGCGGCCGTCTCGGCCCGCCAATGGTGGTCCGCGCCATCCGCTGGCCAGCGATCCGCCTCCTCCGGCCAGCCCGTGGTCGGCAGCAGGTAGCCCGCGGCGCCGGAGGCGCCCCCCAGTGAGAGGTCGAGGCAGGCCAGCACCTGCAGCTCCGCGAGCCGCGCGCTCAGCCCCGGCACCAGCGCCTCGGGATCCGCCTCGACACAGACCAGCGCCGCGAGGCCCGCGCCGACGGCCACGCCCAGCGCCTCGGCGGGCTCGGCCAGGCCCCCCTCCGCCGGCGCAGGCGCGTACAGCCCACCCGGTTTCAGGGCGTTGGCCGTGAGGAACTCCAGGACCAGCGTGGCCCAGGCCACCAGGCCGGCCCAGGGCGTGCCGAGGGCCTGGGGAGAGGTGAACGCGACGGCGGTGGCTGCGCGGGAGAAGCGCATGGCCTCGGCCGTGATGTCCGCCGGCGCCAGCCCGCAGAGCTCCGCCGCGCGGGCAGCGCTCCAGGACCCGACGGCCGCTTCCAGCGCATCGAGGCCGCGGGTGTGGTCCGCGACGTGCTGGCGATCCCACCAGCCCTTGCGCAGGATGGTCGCGATCATCCCGAGCAGCAGGTAGAGCTCCGTCCCCGGCCGCGCCTGCAGGTGCGCGCGGGCCTCCCGTGCCAGCGCCGTGCGGCGGGGGTCCACCGCGGTCACGTGTGGCGCCCTGCGGCCGGGCCCGCCCACCATCCGCCGCCGCAGGTCCTGGCCCGCGTAGCCGAACGAGCAGCCGCCCTCTTCCAGACCGGCCCCCAGCAGCAGCAGGTGCTGCGCGCGTGCAAGATCCGCCCGCAGGGCGACGGGTGCCCCCAGCACGTGGCGCGTGGCCTGGCGCCACGGTGCCTCCAGTGAAGCTCGGTGACCGAACACCCGGATCGGCCCAAGGGCTCGCCGCAGCCGCGCGACCTCGGCCCACATGCGCGGGCTGCGCTCCATCCGCGGACCGAGCAGCAGGCCCACGGCCCGCGCCCCGCGCTCAGCGACCACCGCCGCGAGCGCCTCTCCGAGGCCGTCCAGCGCCGTGCTCCAGTCGGTCTCCTCCAACGCCCCCTGCCGCCGCAGCCGCGGCCGCAGCCAGCGTCCGGGCACATCGAGGCGCGCCGCCGCCGCCCGCCCCCACGGACAGTCCCGCCCGCGGGTGATGGGGTGCTCGGTGTCTCCGGCGATCTCGACCACCCGCCCCTCCTCGACCCGCGCGGTGATCCCGCACAGCTCGTCGCAGTCACGGCACCAGCTCTTCTGCTCAGGCATCCCTGGCTCCTTTGGCCGGGTGGACTAACCGGAAACCTCCCTCAACCACCGCACCAGATCCGCCGGCCGGTTCAGGTTCCAGAGCACGCGCTCATCGCCGACCGGGACCCGCGCGGCATCGCGCAGCAGGGCGCGCAGACCGCCCTCGGGGCTGGCCCGGGCCAGGCGCCGGATGCTCTCGCCGCGCAGCAGGACCGGGTGACCGGGCTGGCCTCTCCAGCAGGGCACCGCGTCCACGCCGGCAGCCAGCAGGGCATCCAGCACTGCGAGGGAGGGGGGCGGGACGTCCACAGGCTGCACCAGCAGCGCCGTCTCTTCGCCAGTGAGGGCGAGCCGCAGGCTGTCCGCCTGGCGCTGGCGCCACCAGGCCTCGGCGCGCACCGCCCTGGCCCCCGGAGGCAGCTCGCGCGCGAGCGCGGACGCGGCCCACCCCACCACCACCACCACCTCGGCGCAGCGTGCCAGCAGCGCGCGACACTGCAGGTGCACGAGGGGCTCTCCGCCGATGCGCAGCATGCCCTTGGGCGCGCGCATGCGCGCCGACGCTCCAGCCGCGGGGATGACGCCGAGCACGATCAGTTGACCTTCCTGTCAGGAGCCTATATTCCACCGTCCGAGTCATGCCCGGGAGCCACTTCCTCGCGCGTGGCACGGGAGCGACGCACACGGTCCGAGGCAGGCATGGCACGCGACAAGTCGTGGTACTTCAAGCAGAACCCCTACACCGCGAGCCTCCCCCTCGCCGAACGCGATCGGCTGGAGCGCCTGGCTGACGAGCGCGATCTGCGCAAACGCGAGCCCCTCTGGATGGCCGGCGACGCGGTCCGCCACGTCTACCTCGTGCGCAGCGGCCTGCTCAAGACCAACCGCGTCTCCGAGACCGGCCACGAGCTGACCCTCCACCTCTTCCAACGCAACGATCTGCTCGGCGAGACCGAGCTGATCCTTCAAGGTGCGGATCACCGCCCCCACGAGACCAACTGCGAGAGCCTCGACGAGTCCACGGTCTACGCCCTCCCGGCCGAGGCGTTCCTCAAGGCCATGCAGAGCCACTCCCAGCTCGCCATGGACGTCATGCGCCTGGTGGCGGACCGGCGGCGCTCCCTGGAGCGGCGGATCGACAGCCTGCTGTTCAAGACCGCCCACGCCCGGCTCGCGAACCTCTTCCTCGACCTCCAGCATCACTTCGGCGTGCGCGACGGGCGCGGCACCATCCTGAACCTCAAGTTGACCCACCGTGAGATGGCCAGCCTCATCGGGGCCTCCCGCGAGACCGTCAGCTTCGCCATCCTCGACCTCCGCAAGGACGCGCTGATCCTCACTGAGGACAAGCGCGTGGTCCTGCTGGACGAGGAGCGGCTGGCCGCGCTGGCCAGGAGCTAGGCGCTGCCCGCCCTGCACACCATCGCGGCCTTCGGCCTGCTCGCAGGCTGGCTCGGCGCTGGCGCGGGCTGCCTGCACCCGGTCGGCCTGAGCCCTCCCCCCGATCCCGCCACCCGCACCCGCTACGCGTTCCACCTCGACTCCGACTTCGCGCCGGTGCAGCCCGGCCCCGGGGCCATCGAGGCGGCCCCCTCGCGCCACTGGGAGGGGGTGCTGCAGGCGGTCGAGGCCCGGCACCACCCAGACGGCTCCACCACCGAAGCGGTGTGGTTCGAAGGCCTCTCCTCCTGGACGGGCGACTCCGGCCCCCCGCCGGAGCCCGCCCAGGCGGCGCTCACCGGCCTGGCCGTCGGGCTGCGCACGTTCGACGACCGCGAGATCCTCGCCATCGATCACCTCGAACACTGGATCGGCGCCCCCCGCCGGGGCGACACCCTGCTGCCCCTCTGGCTGGCGCTGAGCCCCGAGATCCCGGACATCGGCGAAGGGGTCCTCGTCCAGCGCCGCGCCAACCTCCCATTCCTGTTGCGGGACGGCAGCGGGATGGTCCTGTCCCTCAGCCTGCGCTGGACCCTGCTCGATCAGGTCCAGCCCGACGGTGGCCCGCCCTCCTGGCACCTGCGCTGCGAGGGCGAGGTGGTCGGCGCGGGCCGGGATCGCGCCGCGGGCTGGGTCGCCAAGGAGAACCTCAAAGGGCAGATCAAGGCCGATCTCCTGGTCGCGATGGAGGATCGTTCGGTCACCCAGGCCGAGTTCGACTGGGAATACACCCTCTCTGCCCGCATCGCCGCCACCGCGGACGACGCCCTGCGCGGAGACCTGGCGCAGCACCAGCACCACCGCGGCACCCTGCGTCGCCTGGCCGCCCCCACAGGCCCCCTGCCTCTTTGGGGTCCTCCAGGCCAGCCCTACCGCTCCCCGGCGCAGATTCTCGAGGTCTTCAGGGCGGCCGGCCCCGACCTCTCGCGCTGTATGGCCCAGGCCAGCCCACCGCAGGGCCCATGGGCCGCACACCTCGCGGTCGCCATGGATTCGGCAGGGCGTGCCGCGAGCACCGAGCTGGTCGCCGAGGTGCCCTGGGAGGGCGGCGAGGCCTGTGTACGCCGTGTCGCCTGCGGCCTCGACTACCCGCCAGGGGCCGAGCCCGCCGCGCGCTGGGGCTACACCGTGGCCTGGGCGCAGGGGGCGGTCCAGCCCTACCCCGACGTCGACGCCCCCCAGCGCCCGCGCGAGCTGCTCTTTTTCGCGATGCCCGACGATCCCACGCCCGAGCAACGCGAGCGCGCGAGGGCCCTGTTCGGCGCCCCGCCCGGATCTTCCTCCCCTACCCCCCTCCCCTGCCCCCACGACGCGCACTGACCCCACGACCCCGCGCTACCGGCGCGATCAGGCCGGATGAGGTTAGGATCTCGCGTCCCATGCGCGAGGATGCCTGCCACGATGGACGTCACCGACTGGCTCTCCGCGGTCACCGCACACTGCCACTTCGTGCTCACCCCCGAGTTGGCCGCTCGCGTCTCCCCAGAGCTGTGCGTCGACGCTCCCGCCCTGCACGCGATTGTCGGCGAAGAAGGCGAAGTTCCGAGTTTTCTTCTGCCCGCCCCCGGGCTCTCCGAGCTGGCCACGCCCGCCGCCGAGCTGCTCGCCCGCCTGGTGGAGGCCGCCCTCTCGGAGGGCGAGCGAGAGGACTTCTCGGCCTTCGGACCCGGCGAGTGGGCCCGCGACCGTCTCGCCACCCGCCTCGCCCGCCTCGTGGTGGAGGCCGCCCGCGTCTCCCCGCAGGCCACAGGCGTGCCTTTCCTGGTTCTGGCGAAGCTGACCTCCGGCTTGCTCTCCCCGGAGAGCCCATCCGGGGCCCAGAGCAACGCCCTCGCGACCGCCCTCAGCAACCTGAACGAGCTCGACGCGCCTCGCCAGGGAGAGATCCTGGGCCTGGTGGCCTGGTCGCTCACGGCGCGCTGCAGCGCCGCCTGGGGGCTGGCGGCCCAGGTAGACCCTTCCATCCGGCCCACCCGCTTCTACCAGGCCATGGTGCGCTCCCGCCTGGCCTTCGTGCGCCGCTGTACAGACCCCCTCCCGCCCACCGCGCTGCTGCTCGCCGCGCTCGATCTCCACGGGGATGCCGCGCTTCTCGACAGCCTCCGGCTCGTCGCCGATCGGGGTCTGGCCGAGCTCGACGCCCACATGGCCGGCGGCCGTCCCAGCCCCCTCGAGCGCCAGCTTGCGGCGTTGTTCCAGCCACTGCAGCCCGCCAACCTGCCCCCCGAACAACGGGCCCACGTCTCCGCCTCCATCCCAGCGATCACCAGCACCTACCTGATGCGGCTGGGCGAGATCGCCAAGCCCAGGGATCTCCAGAAGGCCGGCCTCGACCGCAAGCGCGCGCGCCAGCTGCTGGAGCCCGAAGCGCTGCAGGCCCTCACCGCCACCCTGCGCGATCTGCTGACCGCCATCCAGCTCTGGGATCTGGTGGGCGGCCTCATGGCGTTGGTCGTCGCCCCCGAGTCCGTACGCTCCTCCGCCTGGAAGCGGGGCGTTCACCCCCGCCTGCTGGTGCCCCGCGCCGATCACGGGGACACCACGGTCTGCACCGTGGCGGTGCGCGTCGGCGAGCTGCGGGCCCTGGCGCTCGCCGAGGCCGAGAAGCAAGCCGATCCGCTCATCCCTGCTGGCCTGGAGGCCGCAATCGACCGCGCGGCCGTCATCGCGATCGAGGCGGGCGCCCTGCGCCAGAGCGCCGGCTCCCACGATCTGTTCATCCTGCCCACCGCAGGCAGCGCGCTGCATGTCGCCCAGATCCTGGCGGAGGCCCTGACCCCGCCCGTGCCGCTCGACTTCGGCGCCCTGCGCGATGGGCTCAGCATCCCCCGCGGGCCGGGGATCGGGATCGGCCTGGCCACGGGTCCCGTCATCGGCGGCACGGACGGTGAGCGCGTCGTCGTGCGCGGCGCCTGCATCGAGGAAGCCGTCGCCTTGACCGGCGTCACCTCCCCCGCCACGATCCCCGGAGATCCACTCCACCTGCGGCACGCCACGGTCTCTCCCGCCGGCCTGGCGTCGCGCGGCTTCCTGGCCAGCGCTGGCTTCATCGCGGCGTTGCAGGAGGAAGGCCGGCGCCAGGGGCGCCCCTTCCGCACCCCGGCTCCAGGCCAGGAGGTCGCCGGCATCGGCGCGCCTTTCCAGGCCTACCCCGTCGCGGGGGTCCAGGAGATGCGTGGCGGCATGGTCACCGTCCTCCTCCCGCTCGACCCCGACACGTCCGGCTCTCCGGTCGAGCTCCTGCTGCTCAAGGCCGAAGCGTTCCGCGACTTCCATCGGCACGATCGGTCCCTCTCCCCCGAGGCCTGCCGGCCCCAGGTCCCCGCCTCTCCCGCTGTCAGAACGCCCCCGGAGCGGGTCCCCTCACGGCCCCCCGTGAGCAATCCCACGGCCATGGCGAACCCGTTCAGCACGGATCCCTCCGCCGCCGCAGCCCAGGAGCCCGCCAACCTTGACGGTGGCTTCTCCTTCGACGACGGGGACGATCCCGAGGAGGAGTTCGAGTTCGAGTTCGAGATCGAGGCGCCCGCCGAGCTCCCGGCCCGGTCGCTGCCCATCGAGGATGCCGGCGCGGGCTCGAGCTTCTCCAGCGGGCCCGAGGCGATCGATGGGCTCGATGAAGGCGTGCTGGTCTTCGACGACGCGCCCGTCCGGCAGGACTCCCTGGCCGAGGACGATCCCTTCGCGCTCGACGCGGATGGCGAGGACAGCGGCTCCTTCCTGTTCCAGTCGCGCGACCAGCCTGACGCCGGTGCGGGTCGCTCCCTGGGTGGCTTCGACACCGACCTCCCCCCCCTCGACGAGCCCGGGTCCGCGAGCGAGGACTCCCTCTTCTCTTTTGACGACGAAGGCGACGACGAGGACCCCTTCGGCTTCAACCAGCCCAGCCAGCCCGAGCCGCCAGGCGGTTCGGCGCCCGCGACCTCACCGCGCGCGGTCCCCACCGCCCCACCTGTCGGCGCACTGCCCCCGCCTGGGCGCGCCGCACCGGAGCCCGCCCCACCCCCGGTGGACGCCGTCGCCACGCCAGATGAAGACCTGGACACCCTGCCCCTCGGCTACCTCCCCCCGGCCCCCTCCGACGGCTCCACGGCCGCGCTCGACGACCCCCTGCACGAGGTGGTGATCGGCCGGCCAGGCGGCGCGGTGGCGCCCACGGCGCCCAAGCATCTCGCACCACCCCGCCAGCCCGAGGTCGGCCCACCCGCCCCCGCGCCGCCGCGGCCCACCCCTTCGGCGGAGCCAGAGCCCGCGCCACCCTCCATGCCGGCCTTCCTGCTCGCCCTCATCGGCGAGTCGCCCGAGGAGGCCCATCCTCCCTCCAATATCGGTGGCGGCACGTTCTCTCTGGTTCCCGACGACGACCCCTGGGCACCGGCCTCCGCAGATGAGCCGCTTCGCCTCGAAGAGCCCGCGCCTGCCCCCGCCCCGAGCACCCCCACCGCCCCCCCGGCCGACGACCCCTGGAGCGCTGCTTTCGAGGATCCCGCCGGTGCGTTTGCCGCCGATGACGATCCCCTCGAACCGACCGAGGATCCCATCGGGCCCCCCGCCACCGAACCCGAGCCCGCCCTGCCCCCCACGAGCGCCCTGCTCCCCCCCGACGATGAGCTGCCGAGCGATCCCATCGTGTCCGAGTCCGATCCGAGCGCCTTCGAGTCGCTCTTCGTCGATGACGGGCTCGACGACATCTCCGATCTCGACGAGGACATGGAGGGCTGGTCGGCGCCCGCCCCCGACGCCGTCCCCGCTCCGCCGCCCGAGCCAGAGCCCACACCGGCGGCCCGGCCCAGCCCCGCCTCGGCCGCCCCCACGGCCGACCCGTTCGCCGAGGATGACGGCGACATGCTCGCGCTCCATGGCACCCTGGTGCCCGACGACCTGCCGCCCGAGCCCACACCCCGCCCCGCCCCGGCCGCCACCCGGCGCCCGAGCGCCAAGGCCGGGCGCACCATGCCCGACTTCGGCTACATGTTCAAGGGCTACCACCTGTTCATCACCGAGCAGAAGACCGTCCTCTTCGGCCATCGCTACGGCAGCCTGCTCATCGACGTGCACGAGTACCCCTGCGGGGACGACCTCCCCGAGGCCTATCGGAGGTTCCTGACCGACAAGGTCTCGGAACGCTTCGTCCCGCGGTCCGACCTCTCCCGGCCCGTGCCCAAGCAGCTCGCGAGCCAGGACCTCGATCCCGCCCTCCTCGCCCAGGCCTTCACTGCGCTCCAGGGGTGATCCGCCATGCCCGCCATTGCGCCGCGCCGCCTCTTCGCGTTCCTCCTCATCGCAGGCTGCGGCGAGCCGAAAGACGACTCCGGTTCAAGGGCGCTGCCCGACGTCGCCGGGGGCTACCAGTTCTTCGTGGACGGGGTCAGCTCCTCCAACCTCTGCGAGGAGGAGAACCACTACGTCACCGACTGGCTGCGCGGCACATTGACGGTCGCGGGCGAGAACCCCGACGACATGACCTTCACCTTCAGCGACGGCATCTCCTTCCCCGGGGGGGTCGATGGATCGTGGAGCTACTGGTTCGGGGGCGACGCCTCCTGGCAGAGCGCCTACCTGGATGTGAGCCACCACGGCACCTTCGGCAGCGATGGCGACCGCCGCACCTTCAGCGGCGACTTCGAGGTCACGGTGGACGATGACGAGTTCACCACCAACAACTGCATCATCGAGGTGCGGATCAGCGGGACGCGCATCTCGGACTGATGCGGGTCGCCACCAGGCCGACGGCGGGCTAGACGGTGCCTGCCCGAGAACCCGTCCGCGGGTTCGCAGCTCGCCGGCCGCGCGGCGGGCTCCGAGCGCCTTCTGGAGGACAGCATGAGGCTCTACCGCACCCGCATCCCGATGATCGCCAGCGCGGTGATCGAGCGTCTGTGCGCTGACGACGACATCGAGGTGGAGGTCGACGAGCGGCCGGAGGCCGAGCAAGACCTCGTCGCCATCATGGAGACCTTCCTCAAGCGCGATCTCGATCTGCGGGACGCCGTGAAGGACCAGATGTCCCGGCGCAACATCCCCTACGATCACTACTCCAAGGTGCGCAGCGAGATCGCGGAGGCCTGGGGGCACCCCACCGGCGAGAGCGTGAAGAAGTACCTGGCCCGGCAGTTCGTCGAGAACTTCATGATCTCCCGCTTCGTCCAGGAGGTCTACACGGAGGACGAGCCCCTCTTCCGCAAGATCCTGGAGATCATCCGCAGCTTCGACGTGGACGAGAAGGCCCTGCGCGATGAGGCCAAGACCCTCATCAAGAACGAGGTCGAGGGCACGGTCGACTACGAGATCGCCTTCGCCCAGGCCCTCAAGGAGGTCAAACGACGCCAGGGACTGCTGCCAAAGCGCGCCTGATCCCGGCGCTGCTGCTGCTCACCGGCTGCCCCGAGGGCGAGGCGCCGGTTCCGCAGGAGCCCACCCGCGCCCAGGCGGAGGCCGCCGCCATCCCCGCCCCCCCGGTGCCGGTGATGGAGCAGCTCGAGGGTGCGCCGCAGATCGGCGTCGAGATCGCCTTCCACGGCGTCTCCAGCCTGCACCAGAGCTTCTTCGGCGATGTCGAGAGCCGCGCGAGGCTCGGCCGCAACCTGGCCGGCCTGGTCACGGACCCGGCACGCCTCTCGGTCGCCTTCGACAGCGAAGCCCACCTCGGCACCCTGCAGATCGACCTCGGCCCCCAGGCCCTGCGGCTCCCCATCCAGCACCAGGGCGACACCATCCGCCTGGCCGACATCGCCCCGGTCACGGTGGCCCTGGCCAGCTACCGCAGCGCCATCGCGGCCAGCTACGACTACCGGATCCAGAGCTTCCGCATCCACCTCCTGTCCGTGCGCGGGCTGCACTCCTGCCTGTTCAGCCTGACCGGCGGCAACCCGCCGGACGGCCGCACGCTCTCGCCCTGTGTCACCCTCGACGGCGAAGAGCACTGCGGCGAGCCGGGCGCGACCGGCGTGCGTTTCGCGCCCGAGGTGGCGAGCCAGGTCCGGGCCTGCCTGGATCTGTAGCTGTCAGTCGTCAGCTTCCAGCACAGCCACGCCCCGCGGCCTCACTCCGCCGTGGGCGGCTCCATCGCCGGCTCCGCGGACGCCCCCGCCGCTACGTCCGGGACCGCGCCCACCAGCTCGATGCCCGTGGGGTAGATGCCGCGATCCAGCATCCGCATCCGGTCGGTGAGGTTCACCAGGACGATGTTCTCGTTCAGCTCCTTCTCCTCGATGCCCCAGAGGCGGAAGGAGCACCAGTTCGTCTTGGCGCGGTACCACTCGAACTCGTCGCCCTGGAACTCGGTGAAGCGGTAGCGGCGCCCGCTCTCCATGTCGTAGAGATCGATGGAAGGTGGCCTGGTTTCGCGCTCAGCCCAGTCGGGCAGCTGCTCGACCCAGGCGTCCCGGCGGCGCTCGGCGCGCTCGCGGGCTTCGGGGGAAAGCTCGTCCCAGGTCTTCTGGTCGAAGTTCGAGACGGGCGCGCCGGGGCGCTCCAGCAGGACGTAGCGGCCCTCGGGGCGCACCACAGCGCGCCGGGCGTCGGGCAGATCCACACGCGCGCTGCCGTCCGGAGCGGCGATATGGACCTGCTCGCCCACGCCCCAGGTGACCAGGTTGGCCGTGGGCTCGTAGGTGAAGGTCTCGACCGGCTCCTCGATCCAGGTCAGCGCGCGCTGCGCCTGGCCGGTGGTCACGTCGAGCAGGAAGGGCCGGCGCTGGCCCTGCTCGTCCAGGGCCAGGAGGTAGACGTGCTGCGCGTCGGGCCCCGGCTGCAGCTGGCTGGGCTGATCGAGGTCGCAGTCCACGGCTTGCAGGGTCGCCTTGCGGATGTCGTACAGGCCCACCCGCTGGCCGGTGATGACCTCTTCGGGCTGCGGCAGCAGCGCCAGCAGGCGCGACGCATCCATCCAGACCGCGTTGGTGACCGGCAGCGGGGTCGGCACGGTGGCGATGGTCTTGTCCTCGCCGTTGAGGATGTGCCCGGCGTGGGTGACCTGGAAGTAGAGGTGGATGCCGTCGGGCGACCAGCTGAAGGTGCCGAAGTTGTTGCTGCCGCAGGGCGCAAACGCCTTCTGCATCCCGTGCTTGCCGATCAGGAAGGTGATCTCGGACTCGCGGCAGGTGGCGTAGGCGTCGGCCACGTTGCTCGTGAAGTCGGCATCGTCCAGGGAGTCGTCCCCGCAGGCCGGCAGCGCGGGCAGCGCGCAGAGCAGCGCGAGCACCGCGAGGGGACAACGGGAGGGGAAGCGCGGGTTGGACTCAACGACCATGGTGACTCCCTCGGGGCGGCCTGTCGCGCTCCGGGGTGGCGCCCCCGGGCTGGGCCAGTGCGAGACCCACCGTGGGCCTCAACGGATCGGACACACGGGCGCGGCGGGGGTTCCTTCGCCGGGCCGTGAAGCAGACCGCAGCGAGGCTAACCAGCACCGTCAACCGGGCAAGCCCACCGGGCGGACTCGCCGCACAACCGCAGGCGCGCCCCCCAGGGACGATGCGAGGATGCAGGCCGGTATCTGAATCGACCAGCCCACTGTCGCGCGGGGCCGCGGTGTCGATGGAGGCCGCGCCCAGCAGGTCGAGGACGGTGAGCTGCGCCCCGGAGGAGAGCACCAGGAGGTCGATGGGCTCGTCGAGCCCGGCCAGGGGCGCCGGGTCGAACGTCAGCCGGCCCTCGTCCTCAGCCTGGAGCGTGAGCGGGATCAGGGCGCGCGAGGCGCCGGCGACGGCCCAGGCCCGTGAGCCCGGCCCGAACCCCTGGCCCTCCAGGACCAGCGCGCCCCGCACCACCTCAGCCACCGCGATGGCCACCCGGTCGCTGCGCTCCCCTACGAACAGGGCGTGAGGCCGCGCCCCGCAGTCGGCATCGATGCCCCAGGGGCCAGGTTCGAGGGAGTCGGTGCGCACGGTGAAGGCACCTCCTCCACCCCTGACCGCCACGGAGGCGTAGCCAGGCCGCCACAGGGTGAGCGCTTCGGCCTCGCAGCCGGGCAGTGTGAAGCTGCGCTCCGTGGCGCCCCAGGCCAGCAGGCGCGGCTCGGGCAGCGCCGCCAGCAGCGCCTCTCGCTCCAGGGCGATCTCGACACTGGACGGCTGGCCCTCCGCGCGCGGCACCGCCACGGTGGCGGCGCGGTAGCCGGGCAGGGTCACGCTGAAGGTGGCCTCGCCCGCCGGCAACCAGTGGGCGAACCGCCCCTCGGGGCCGGCCACCACCACCGAGCCCGTGGCGGTGGTCAGGGTGGCCTCCAGGGCCCCCCCGTCCACGGCGTCACGCACGATCCCGGTCACGTCGGGCGCCTGGGAGAGGAAGTCGAGCAGGGCCGGGGCATGGTCCTCGGCCACCGCGGCGAGCGCGCCGACCGGGGGCGCTTTGTCGGAGGAGACCTCCACCGTGTGGTCGAAGGTGCCGTGGCGCCCGTAGCTCCAGTCGGTGCTGTCACCGTGGGTGATGTACCAGGCGCCGCCGTTGATCACCGAGAAACCCGCCTGGTCGCAGGCCTCGCGGTAGGCCTGGGCCTGGGACAGCAGCGGGGCCTCGTCGGGGCTGTCCACCGTGGTGTAGTTCCACACGTAGCAGATCAGCTCGGCGCCACCGTGCAGGGAGAGGCCCCCGAGGAAGGGGGTGTAGTCGGCCATCACCCGCACCGCGCGGCCCTCGGGCTCGGAGAATGGCGCGTCGCCGGCCCGGAACTCCCAGGCGCTCCATTCCAGGTCGTAGTTGCGGTTGAGGTCCACGTCCCGGGCGTTGTAGCGCGAGCCCGCCGCGATGCCGTCGGGGTTGACCTGGGGGGCGATCCAGATCTCGAAGCCCCCCGGCACGCCGCTGGCCGCCAGCCGGGTGGCGATGTCCAGCGCGACCTCGGACGAGACCGGCTCGTCGCCGTGGTGGGCGCCCAGCAGGCGCAGGGCCACCGGGCCCTCTCCGAGGCGCAGGGCCACCAGCGGGCGGCCCTCCACGGACTGGCCGTACTCCACGATCTCGCATGGCTCCTGGCAGCCGGCGGCCAGGCCCTCCAGGGCTGCCACCAGCTCCTCGGGATCGTGGTAGTCCGGCATGCGATCCGGATCCACCCGGTGATCCGCGCGCCGGCCGGTGACCTCCAGGCCGCGGACCGCCAGGGCGTCCAGGGTGGCGTCCGCGGCGATGACGCGCCAGCGGCCAGCGGCCCCCGGGCCGTCGGTGGACAGGGGTGCCGCGGCGAGGGTGGCGGCGAGATCGGCGGTGGAGCCCTGCCCCGGCCCGATCCAGGCCTCGGCGAGGGGCGCCCGCTCCGCCCCCCCGGGCCCACACCCGACCGCGAGCCAGAGGAGCAGGGAGGTGCTCACTCCTGCCCCGCCCCGGGCGGGTCCAGGAAGGGGGCCCAGCGGTCGCGCTCCTGCTCGAAGGCGGCCTTCTCCGACGCGGGCAGCGGCACCGAGACCGGCAGCTTGGCCTTCATGGGGTCGACGTAGCGCCCGTTGAGCTTGAGCTCGTAGTGGCAGTGCGGGCCGGTGGAGAGGCCCGACATGCCCACATGGCCGATCACCTGGCCCTGCTGGACGCGCTGCCCCTTCTTGACCAGGATCTTGCTCATGTGCGCGTAGCCGCTCTCGTAGCCACCCTCATGGCGGACGCGCACCAGCTGGCCGTAGCCCCCCGCGTTGCCGGCCGCGCTGACCACCCCGTCGCTCACGGAGCGGATGGGCGTGCCCACCGGGGCGCCCAGGTCGGTGCCGTTGTGGGGGCGGGTCTTCTTGAGGACGGGGTGGAAGCGCCCCTGGGGGCGGTAGCCGCTGGTGACCCGCGTGAAGGCCAGCGGGGAGCGGAGGAAGGGCCGTCTGCGCGCCTTGCCCTCGAGGTCGAAGTAGCCCACCTGGCCGCCGGCGCCCTCGTGCCGGATGCCCACGAGGTTCTTCGCCTTTCCCACCAGGCGCACCGCGTGGATGGTGCCGAGCTTGCGGAGCTCACCGTCCAGGAACAGCCCATCGGCCACCAGGGAGAAGGTGTCACCCTCGTGCAGCTCGGTGTTGAAGTCCACGTCCCACTCGAAGATCCCCGAGAGCCTTACGATGTCGTCGTAGCGCAGGCCCGCGTCCACCGCCGCCTGCCACAGGCTCGATCGGATCACGAGCTGGCGCGTGACCACCCCGGTCTCGTAGACCACCTCCTCCACGCCCGGCGCCCACTCCCCGGGGCTGGTCTCGGCCACCACCACGGTGTGATCCTCATCGACGCAGTAGGAGAAGGACACGGCGTGGCCCACACCCCGCCGATAGCCCACGATGATCTCGCGCCCCGCGCGGATGCGGGAGAGATCGTAGACCGAGCGCGCCGCCGCCACCACGGCGCCGGAGGGGACGCCGAAACGATCCATGATCGCCACGATGTTCTCGCCGGAGCGGATGGTGTAGCGCACCTCGGCCGAACCTGGCGGCTGCACCTGGGGCCCAGAGAAGCGCCCGGCTGGCCCGTCCACCACCGGCTGCCAGGCCACCGCGGCGGCGGTCACCGCCAGCACCGCGACAGCCAGCAGCGCCAGCAACGCCAGGCCCACCTTGCGACAGCGAGGCATCCGGGGGGTCACAGGGGCTCAGCGACCCAGCAGCAGCACGGCGGCGGCCACCACGAGCAAAAACCCTATCCCGCCGCCCACGAGCAGGCTCTTGACGGCCAGGAGCACGGTGGAGTCGCCCTCTCGGCGCGCGGGCCTGGAGGGCCTCGCCGTGGAGGGCGCCGGGGCAGGGGCGCGGGACACGGGCCGCGGCGGCGGGCGTGGGGCGCTCGGCCTGACCGGCGCGGGCGCCGGGACCGGCAGCGGAGTCGGCCTGGGCAGCGGAGTGGGCAGCGGTGTCGGCGTGGGTAGCGGTGTCGGCGTGGGCAGCGGCGTGGGCAGCGGTGTCGGCAGCGGCGTGGGCAGCGGCGCGGGCTGGGGCGCGGGAGTGGGTTCAGGCGCGGGCCTGCTCGCCGGCGGATCGGGCTCGGCGTGCAGCGCCCGCGTCTCCGCGTCTGGGACAGGCGCTGGTGCGCGCGCGGGTGCGGGCCAGGGCATGGGCACCGGCGCCGGGGCGGGCGCGGTGCGCCGAGCGGCCACCGTGGCCGGATCCTCGAGCGTGGGGCCAGCGGACGGCCAGGTAGGCTCCGGCGCGGGGCCCTCCTGCAGATCGTGCTCGCTGCCGGCCAGGCCGATGGGATCCTGGGTCTCGTGCGCTGAGGATTCCCGCAAGGGCCCGATGGCCTCGGCTGCCCAGGAGCGCAGGGAGCTGCCGCGCATCTCGTCGGCCGCCACCATGAACTCGCGCTCGAGGCTGGCGCCGTCGGGACGCGCCTCCGGCTCCCACTGCAGCATCCGCTCCAGCACGGGGACCAGCTCACCGTGGCTGGCGACGATGACGCCGAGGGCCTCGGACACCGCGGCCTCGAAGCGCTCGCGCCGGATGCGGGGCTGACCGAAGATCTTGCCCGAAGCGGCCTCCCACAGGGAGATCCCGAGCCCGTAGACGTCGGCCGCGCTGGTGACCTCGCCGGTGACGATGTACTCGGGCGCCATGTAGTTGAGGGTGCCCAGCACCAGCTGACCCGTGTAGCTCTCGCGGGCCTCGAAGTGGGCCCGCGCCACGCCGAAGTCCAGCAGCTTCACCGAGCCGCCCACCGTCACCATGATGTTGGCGGGCTTCACATCGCGGTGGATCACATTGAGGGGCTCGCAGGTGCCAGGGTGGGTGGCCGTGTGGGCCTTGTGCAGCGCACCGGCCACCATGGCGCCGATCTCCGCGAGCGCGCGGGCCGGGACCGGCTGTTGGCGCTCCACCAGGGTGCCGAGGTCGATGCCCTCGACATACTCCATGATGACCGCATCGCGCCCGGCGACACGCACCAGCTCGGCCACCTCGAGCACGCGCTCGTCGTTGAGCAGGCCCAGCAGACGCGCCTCGTCGCGCATCCGCGTGAGGAACTGATCGGCGCCGGGGCGGTCCCCCATCAGCACCTTCACCGCGACCTGGCGGCGGAAGCCGCGCTCGGAGACCAGATCCGCCAGGTACACCGTCCCGACGGCGCCGCTGCCCAGCGTACGGATGAAGGCGAGCTTTCTCATCGGCGGGACGGTATCACGCCGCGCGCGCGCGCGCCGGGTGCCGCGCGCCTACTCGTCCACCGGCTGCATCCAGACCTGTTCCGGGTGAGCCCCAGCTGGGCGAGGGCGCGCTCGTAGCGCTCGTCGGGGTCGGTCTCGAGCACGACCTCGGGCTCGACGTCGGCCACCAGCCAGGAGCCCGTGCCGATCTCGCGGTCGAGCTGACCCGGACCCCAGCCGGCGTAACCCAGGCAGAGCAGGAAGGGCTCGGGCTGGCCGAGGGCCTCCATGAGGCGCTCGCGGGAGGGCGAAACCGCCAGGCGCTCGCCCACGTTCCAACCCTCGTCGGAGGGCACCACGCCGCGGTAGACGATGAACCCGGCGCCCGGCTCCACCGGCCCGCCCCAGCTCACGCGATGCTCCGCGAAGTCCTGATCGAGGGAGAGCCCGAGCTGCTCGATCACGGTCTGGACCGACAGCGAGGTGGTGCGGTTCACCACCAGGCCCAGCGCGCCGTTGTCGTCGTGCTGGCAGAGCAGGATGAGGGTCTTCTCGAAGAAGGGATCGCTCATCTGCGGCGACGCTATCAGGAGACAGGGTTTCATGGCGGCGGCCCTATACCGGGACCTTGAAGTCGTGGATGGGGACGTAGCGGGGGTCGCCGCCCGAGGTGATCACCTGTTCGTCGATCACCACCTCCTTGAGGTTGTCGCGGGAGGGCATCTCGTACATGACCTCCAGCATGACCGCCTCGAGGATGGAACGCAGGCTGCGGGCCCCCGAGCGCCGGGCCACGGCCCGCTCGGCCACCGCGCGCAGGGCCGCGCCCTCGAAGGTGAGCTTCACCTTCTCGAAGCGGAACAGCTTCTGGTACTGCCGCACCAGGCTGTTCTTGGGCTCGGTGAGGATCCGCACGAGATCGTCCGCGGCCAGGGGATCCATCACCGCGAGGACGGGCAGACGCCCGATGAACTCGGGGATCAGGCCGAACTTCTCGAGATCCTCCATGGCGGCGCCGTGCATGGCGGAGCGGGCGGGGTCCTGTGGCTCGTGACCGGCCGCCAGGAAGCCCACGCTCTTGCGCCCGATCCGCGCCTCGATGATCTTGTCGAGCCCCTCGAAGCTGCCGCCGCAGATGAACAGGATGTCGGTGGTGTCGATCTGGATGAACTCCTGGTTCGGAAGGCGCTTGTTGCCCCGCACCTGGATGTTCGCGAGGGCGCCCTCGAGCAGCCTGAGCAGGGCCTGCTGCACGCCCTCGCCCGAGACATCGCGGCTGACCGAGGTGCTGAAGTTCTTCTTGGCCAGCTTGTCGATCTCGTCGACATAGACGATCCCCCGCTGGGTGCGCTCCACGTTGCCGCCGGCGGCCTGATGCAACGCCTGGATGATGTTCTCCACGTCCTCGCCCACGTAGCCGGCTTCCGTGAGGGTGGTGGCGTCGGCGATGACGAAGGGGACGTCGAGGAAGCGCGCCAGGGTCTGGGCGAGCAGGGTCTTGCCGGTGCCCGTCCCGCCGATGAGCAGCAGGTTCGACTTCTGGAGCTCCACATCGGAGGGCTCGGCGCCGCGGCCCTGGTTGACCTCGATGCGCTTGTAGTGGTTGTAGACCGCGACGGCGATCTTGCGCTTCGCCGTGTCCTGGCCGATCACGTACTGATCGAGGAATTCCTTGATCTTGGCCGGCGGGGGGATGCGGGCGCGGCCCCAGGCCATGGGTTTGGTCTGGGACTTGTCGTGGATGATGTCCATGCAGAGCTTGATGCACTCGCTGCAGATGAACACGTTGGGCCCGGCGATGATCTTGTCCACCTCCTTCTGCGGCTTGTGGCAGAAGGAGCACGACAGGCCGGTGGGGTTGCTGTACTTGCCCATGTTCCCTCGCGTGGCTGGCGCGGAGCGTGTCCAGAGGACGACGGCAGTCTAGGCCGCGGCCACTGCACCGTCAACGCGCGAGTGGGCGACAGGTTCACAGTCCCCTCTTCGCCGTCTCGACCTGCACGACGCCAGCATGTATGATGCACGCGACTAACATCCCGCGCGGTGCCGGCAGCGTGGGAGGACGCGGACATGGCGGACAGCACGCACAGTACGGTCGAGGATCTCTACACCACCCTCGGTGTCGAGCGTGACGCGACCGCCCAGGACATCAAGCGCGCCTTCCGCAGGATCGCGCGCGAGTGCCACCCCGACGTGGCCGGCGAAGACGCCACCGCGGCCGAGCGGTTCAAGCGCGCGCGCCTGGCCTATGAGACCCTGGTGGATCCGGTGGAGCGTGCTCGCTACGACCGCCGGCGCCAGCCCCACCCCAGCCCCTTCGGCGGCGACTGGTGGGGGTTCTCGGGGGCCGATGGCGCCTCGCCCCACGGCGGCGGTCCCCCGGGCGGGCGGCCCGGCAACGATCTCGACCTCGAGGACATCTTCAACGACTTCGGCGCCTTCTCGGACTTCGGCTTCGGCGGCCGGGAGCGCCCAGCTGCCTCCGCCTCTCCCGGCCCCTCCCCAGGCCCCTCCCCTGGCCCCTCCCCCGGTCCCCGGCACGCCGGCGAGCGCCCCGGTGCCCCGCCCCCCCGCGCACCGACTCCCGGCGCGGTCCGCGAGGAGCGCCGCGATGGGGGCGAGGCGGCCAAGCCCGGCGCGGACGTCAAGCTGAAGGTCCAGATCCCCGCCGACCTGGCTGAGCGCGGGGGCGCTCTCTTCGTGCGCTACCAGCGCCTGCGCCGCACCGAGGATGGCAAGGGCCTGGAGGCCGTCCAGGAGCTGCACGAGCTGCGCGTGCCCCCGGGCACCCGCCACGGCGAGACCCTGCGCGATCCGCGCATGGGCCACGCTGGCGAGGGGTTCGCCCCCCCCGGAGACCTGCTCTGCGAGATCGCGGTCGCCGGCGCGGCCAAAGGCACAGGCGCCGGCGAGGGGGCGGCTGGGGCCGACCGTGCCGGCAGCAAGCAGGATCCCCTCCCCCTGCCCGTCTCCGTCTCCGAAGCCCTGCTGGGCGGGCGGGTCGAGATCAGCACCGCGAGGGGGCCGGTGCGCGTGGTCGTGCCGCCCTGCACCTCCTCGGGCACCCTGCTGCGCATCAAGCGCCGCGCCAAGCCCGACGGCGCCGCTCCCGAGGAGATCTACCTGCAGATCCAGGTGGTCATGCCCCCCTCCCTCGACGAGCAGAGTCGCGCGCTTATCCTCGAGTTCGCACGCCTGAACGCCTACGACCCCCGCGCCTGAGCCCCTCCGGTCGCCCCATGGACATCCCCCCCCAGATCGGCCGGTACCAGGTCCTGGAGCGCATCGCCCAGGGCGGCATGGCCGACGTGTTCCTGGCGCGCTCCTTCGGCGCCGAGGGGTTCGAGAAGCGGCTGGTCATCAAGCGCATTCGCCCCATGCTGGCGCGCAACCCGCGGCTGCTGGCCATGTTCGTCAACGAGGCCCGCATCGCCGTCAGCCTCAACCACCCCAACATCGTCCAGGTCTACGAGCTGGATCACGCCGGCGATGAGTGGTTCATCGCCATGGAGCACATCCACGGCCGCGACCTGACCCGCATCCGTCGGGCCTTCGAGTCCCAGGGCGGCCGCATGCCCCTGCCCCTGGCCATCTACGCCGTGGCCAGCGCCCTGCGGGGCCTGAGCTTCGCCCACAGCCTGGTGGACCAGGAGGGCCACCCCCTGGCCATCGTCCACGGCGACGTCAGCCCGCACAACGTGGTGGTCTCCTTCACGGGCGAGGTCAAGGTGGTGGACTTCGGCATCGCCCGCTTGGCCGGCAAGGGGGCCGGTGAGGAGCAGGATCGCCCCGGCGGGGGCAAATTCGCCTACATGTCCCCTGAGCAGGTGCGCGGCCTGGAGCTCGACAGCCGCTCGGACATCTACTCCGCGGGCATCGTGCTGTACGAGCTGCTGGTGGGCCACCGGCTGTTCTCACACGCCGATCCCGAAGAGAAGCTGCGCATGGTCCGGGAGGCCATCATCCCCGACCCACGCCCCGAGAACGGCCAGATCACAGAGGATCTCTGGGCCATCCTGCAGCACGCCCTCACCCAGGACCGGGCGGAGCGCTACGCCTCGGCGGAGGCCTTCGAGAGCGCGCTGCGGGCCTACCTCTTCCACCACCAGTTGCAGGCCGACGCCCCCACCCTGGCCGCGTGCATGCGCCGGGTCTTCGCCCACGAGCGCCTGGAGGATCCGGCCGTGGGCGATCTCTCCCGCCTGGCCGAGGATCTGGCCGCGCTCGAGCGCGGCGGCATCCCGGAGACCTCCGAGCCGCCCGTGGCGAGCGCCGCCACCAGCGACCACCACACCGCCACCTCCTCCTGGCGACCCGGCACCACCCAGGAGCTCAAGACCGTGGTGGTGGTCTCCGTGGAGGTCTCCGGCGACACCGAGCTCGTCGAAGCCCAGGATCCGTCGCTGCTGGTGGACTCCCAGCGCGAGCGGGTCCACTGGTTCCAGCAGGTGGCACGCCGCCACGGTGGCTGGCTGCAGCCCGGCCACGACGACACCCTCACGGTGCTCTTCGGCGTGCCCCGCACCCGGGAAGACGATCTGGACCGCGCCCTGCGCTTCGCCCTGGAGGTGCGCGACGGCATCGGGAGCGCGCGCTGGCGCAGCGGGGAGGTCTCCGTCTGCATCGGCATCCACGAGGGTCAGGCCGCGGTGCAGCTCAGGGGCGAGAGCGCCACCGCGCAGGTGGTCGGGCGCGGCGGCACCCTCAAGCTGGCGCGACGCCTGGCGGGACACGGCGAGTTGGGCCAGATCCTGACCAGCCAGGTGGTCGCCGCGCGGGCCGAGGACGCCTTCGCCTTCACCCCCGGGGCCCCCCTCACCTTCCGCTCACACCGCCAGAGCGCCGTGATCCCGTGCTTCGTTCTCGAGCAACGGCACACCGCCGCGACCGGGGGCGGGGCCGGGCGCTGGCTGGTGCGCAGCACCGAGCTCACCGTCCTGCGCGACTCCCTGGTGGCCCTGAGCCGCCGCGAGGGGCGCTTCGTGCTGCTGCTGGGCGAGGCCGGCGTGGGCAAGAGCCGGCTGGTACGGGAGGTCACCGAGCTGGCCCGCAGGCGGCACCTGCCGGTCTACTCGGCACGCGCCTACCCCTTCAGCGATGCCCCGCTGGCCGCGCTGCGCGACATGGTGGCCTCCATCGCCGGTGTCGGGCCGCAAGACGGCGCCGAGGTCATCCGGGCCCGGCTGCGCCAGCTCAAGCAGCTCCGCCTGGCCAGCGCCGACATCGCCACCCTGGCCTGGCTCTTCGACCTCGAGCTGGGCACCCGCCCGCAGCAGCCCTCCCGGGACCAGCTCCAGGAGGTCGTGCGCCGCCTGGTGCGCGGCCTGGCCGAGGACGGCCCGGTGCTGGCCGTGTTCGAAGACGTCCAGCACATGGACGCCCTGGAGCGCGACCTGCTGCTGCAGGTCGTACGGGTGACCACCGATCGCCCCCTCCTGCTCCTGGTCACCTCCGCCGCCGAGCGCTCCGCGCCCCTGGCCCGCGCCGCGGCCGCCACCATCCAGCTCAAACCCCTCGACCAGGACGGCCTGGCCCAGCTCGTGGCGGAGCTGTTGCATGCCCGTGAGGTCGATCCCGACCTCGCGCGCCTCATCGCCGCCGACGCCGCCGGAAACCCGAAGTACGTGCAGGAGATGCTCAAGGCGCTGGACCGCTCTGGCGTCCTGCTGCGGGACGGACCGCGCGTGTCCCTGCGCGAGGGCGCCCCCCGCGCCGGCATCCCCAACACCCTGCGGGGCCTGTTCGCCGCCCGCATCGACGACCTGCCTCCGCCGGTCAAGGCCGTGCTGCAGCTGGCCGCCACCATCGGCATGCGCTTCCCCCTGCGCCTGCTCGAGGCGTGCGTCGGCCGCGGCGAGACCAGCGGCGCCACCACCGAGCTGCTGCGGCGCGGCATGTGGCGTGAGCAGGATCACGTCCCCGAACCCGCCCTCGAGTTCGCCAGCGAGCCCTTCTGGGACGTGGTCGGCAGCTCCATGCTGGGCGAGCAGCTGCGCGATGCCCACCGCCTGGTGGCCGAGGGCATGACGCGGCTGTACGAGGACGACCTCGACCCGCACCTGGAGTCCCTGGCGCGGCACCTCGAGATCTCAGGCGACTGGTTCGAGGCCGCGCGCCACCTCTCCCGCGCCGGCGATCTGTACCGGCGCGGCGAGTTCCTCGATCAGGCCCTGCTCTGCTACGAGCGCGCCCTCGGCCTGTACGCACGCCTGGCCGAGCGCAGCGGGCCGCTGGGCGGCGCCCAGGCCTGGAACGAGATCTCGCTGCACCGCCGCGCCGGTGAGATCTCCCTGCTCCTCGGCCAGCTGAAGCGGGCCGAGCGCTACCTTCAGGTGGCCCTGGATGACGCCTCCGAGCACGGCTTCCAGCAGGAGGAGGCCGCCACCTGCCTCGCCCTGGGGCGGGTGTGCATGGCGGTGCCCCGGCGGCTGGAGGCCCGCGCCTACCTGGAACAGGCCCGCGATCAGGCCGATCTGCTGGGCGATGACGACCTCGCCCTGGCGAGCCTGGAGGCCCTCGGCCGGCTGGCGCAGGAGGAGGGCGATGACGCCGAGGCCGAGCAGCTGTACCACCGCACCCTCGCGCGCGCCGGGGCCTGCTCCAAGGTGGGCGTACGGGCCTGCCTCGGCCTGGCCACCCTCCTGCTGCGCCGCGATGACCAGGAGTCCGCCCTCGGCTTCCTCGCACGGGCCCAGGGCATGGCCGAGCAGCTCCAGGACCGCATCCTGCTGGGCCGCGCCCTCAACAACCTGGGCATCGTGCACCACGCCCGCGGCGAATTCAGCGCCGCCCTGGCGAGCTTCCGCCGCGCGATCCAGGTCCGCGAGGGCATCGGCTACGTGGTGGGCACCATCGTCAATCACCACAACGTGGGCGACACCCTCCTGCGCCTGGGCGACCTCGCCCAGGCCTGGATCGCCTTCTCCGAGAGCCTGCGCCTGGCCATGGAGGCCGACTGGCGCCCGGGCATCGTCATGAACACCGTCTATCTGGGCTACCTCGAAGCCGTGCAGGGCGACGAGGCGGGCCAGGAGCGCATGGAGCGGGCCCTGCGCCAGGCGCGCTCTGCTCGCGACTGGGCCCTGGTGGCCAACGGCCTGGGCCTGCGCGCCCGCCTGGCCATGACCCGCGGCGACCGCGAGGCCTGCAGCGCCGCCATGGACGAAGCCCTGGCCGCCGCCGACGCGGCCGGCGATCTGGGGCTCCGACGGGAGCTGGAGGCGGCGGGGCGGGAGCTGCTTGGATGAGGTATCAGGTATCAGGTATCAGCAGTACCATTGCCTGTTTTGCTGACGGCTGACGGCTGACGGCTGACGGCTGACGGCTCGACTACCCCAGCTCCGCCAGCATCCGTGCCAGGACCGTGATGATCGCCCCGGTGTCGGTGTCGCGCGGCAGCACCACCGCGCCCGACTCGTTCAGGGCCTGGCGGGTGCCGCGGCGCATGCCGGGGGGGACCAGGATAATGGTGTTGCGGTAGAGGGCAGCGTCGACCTCGGCGAAGCGACGCATGAGGCGCAGCCCGTAGCCCTCGGGGCGCGGGAAGCCGATCACGGCGGCCGCGAAGCGGTGTTCCTGCAGGGGTCCCACCACCTCTCCGACGGTCTCGGCGGCCTGGGTGGCGAAGGAGGCCGCGACGTGGCGCTCCAGGGCGCGCCGGAGGAGGTCGTCCTCCTCCACGATCAGCACGGTGGTGCCGGAGCCGGTGGCGGCCGCCGAAGGCCGCGCAGCGGTGGCCCCCGCGGCCGGGAAGGCCATGCACACACGGCTGCCCGCGCCGGGCGCGCCCTGCAGCTCGAAGGAGCCCCCGGCCGCGCGCAGCTCCTCGCGACAGAGCCCGATCATGAGCGCCCCGATGCCCGGCTGCTGGGCCAGGTAGGGCAGATCCCCCAGGCGCGAACGGACGTCCACCCCGAAGCCCTCGCCGTCGTCCTGCAGGCAGAGGTGGACCCAACCGTCTCTCGCGCCACCCGACACCACCAGGCTGCGCCCTTTGGACTGGCAGCGCGCGGCGGAGTCGGCCGCCGCCATCAGGGCCAGGCAGAAGGCCCGCAGCAGGGGGCCGCGGATGGCACGCACCGGCGGCAGCGCCGCCAGGCGGATCTCCACGGAGCAGCGGCCCGAGAGCCGGTGTCCCACCAGCTCCAGGGCGACATCCAGCTCGCGATCCAGGTGCAGGGCCCGCGGCGCCTCGGTGGAAGCGTCGAGGAAGTGCCGCGCGTCCTGGGCCGCGCGTTGCAGCTGGTGGACCCCCTCCGAGAGCTCGTACAGGCCTTCTCCCGTGCCCGGATCGGCGCCGCCGAGGCGGTTGGAGGCCACATACTGCGTCAGCTGCTCGCTCCCGCGCCCCTCGGCCACCATGGTGGCCAGGCGTTGCAGGGTCTGCACCGCGCGGGCCAGCTCGTCCGCGCCCGGGACCAGGGCCGCCACCGCCGACTCGAGCCGGTGGACCAGGCCCTCGGTGAAGGTGGCGTTGAGCGCCCCCTGCTTGGCGAAGAGCAGCTCTTCCACCATGTTGACCTGGTCGGTGTGGTCCGTGAGCAGCAGCAGCGCCCCACGCGAGGCGCCATCGGGCCCCCGCTGGGAGACGGCCTCGAGCGAGGCGAGCGCGACCGTCCCGTTTGGGCGCACCACGCGCACCTTGGCCTGCTGGAAACGCCCGCGGGCCTCGAGATGGGAGGCCACCACGGACCAGGCGAGATCCTCGACCACCAGCACTTCATCGAGCACACGCTGGCCCTGGGCCCGCCCGGCGCCGCGGCCCCCGAGCCGCTCCGCGGCCTTGTTCCACGCCCGCACGCGGCCCTCGGCGTCGGTGGTGACCAGGGCCACCTGACCGCTGCGCCCCAGGGCCTCCTCGAGGGCCTCGCTCGGCGCGGCTTCTCCCTCGGCCGCGCCCGCCACGGGCCGCGCGGGGCAGGCCACGAAGGCCGCCCCGACGGCCACGCCTGCCATGTCGAGCACCGGCCCTCCGCGCAGGGAACACCGGAGGAGCCCGCCGTCGGCCCGCCGCATCTCGACCGTGCGCTCGACGCCCTCTTCGCCGAGGGCGTCCTCCAGCAGCGCCTCCACCGGGCCCGCGTCGGGACCGACGGCCAACAGGCTGCCGAGATCGCGCTCCACCACCCGCTCGGGCTCGTACCCCAACAGGGCGCGCGCGCCGCCGCCCCAGAACAGCACGACGCCATCGGGATCCGTCACGAAGACCGCGTCGGACAGCCGCGTGATCACCTGGGCCAGCATGCGCACCCAGCGCTCCAGCTTCCAGCGCTCGGTGAGATCCCGGCCGATGGCCAGCACCGCCGGGCCCTCGGGCAGCTTGACCCCGCACAGCACCCAGCGCACCAGGCTGCGGCCGCCGTCCCAGGTATCGACCGCCTGCTCCAGCTCCCGCCGGCCCTCTCCGCGGGCCAGCAGCGCCGCGAAGGCCTCCGTGGCCAGCTGCCGCGCCGACGCGTCAGGGTGCATGGCCGCCAGCAGCGAAGCCAGCGCGCCGCGCGCCTCCGGACGGTGCCCGGTCAGGCGCTCCATGGGGCGGTTCACGAACACCACCTGCTGGGCGGCGTCCACCAGGAACACCGGCGCCCCCGCGTGCTCCAGGAGCAGGGGGACGAGCTCGGGCAGGCGGGTGTCGAAGGGGGCGCTTCCGAGATCGGGGTCAGGCATGGGTCCACCGGCGGCAGGCGAGAGCGGGCCACGGGGGCCCGCGAAAGGGTTAACTGCCTCCCGGCCGCGGCTCACCCGGCGGGCTCCATGAAGGCCATCGTCCTCGACACCTCCCTCGCCATCCCCCCCTTCGGCGATCTCGCCAGTGACCTCCCCGTCCTGGGGCTGCCGCTGCGCGTCCTGCAGCGCCAGGTGCTGGCCGAGGCGGGCATCGAGGTGGTCGAGGCGCCGCCGGCCACCGAGGACTACCTCTGCATCGGCTCGCGCTGCTGGTTCACCCCGCCGCTGGTCACCCGCTTCGTGCGCGAGGCCATCGCGCGGCTCACGGGGAAGGACGCGGCGGCCCCGGGGCTGCGCCTGTGCCTGCGCCACCCGACCTTCCAGCGCCTCACCGAGCCCCTGCAGCGCCTGCCCGCCCCAGGTGTCCACGAGCTGGCCCTGCTGCGCGCGGGCACGCCCCCAGGCCTCGAGGGCCTGCCGCTGCTGGAGCTGACCCCCGAACTGGCCGCCATGGAGGTCCCCGACCTGCACCCCGGTGTGTCCACCGACGGCATCGACACCATGGTGCAGGGCGACGAGATGATCTGCCAGGTGGATCACTGGGCCCTGCTGCAGCAGGTCAACATCCTGGCCATGGCCGCCTGGGGTCACCAGCAGCGCCGGCACTACACCGAAGGGCCCCTGCTCCCGCGGTTGTGGCGCTGGCTCGTGCTCATCCTGCGCACCCGCAGCCTGGACCCCTTCCGCGTCGCCGCCAGCCTGGTGCACAGGGGCCCGGGCTGCGTCATCCACCCCACCGCCACCGTGGAGGCCTCGGTGCTCGGCCGCGGCGTCATCATCGGCCCCAACGCCGTGGTCCGCGGGGCCATGATCGGCGACGGCTGCCGCATCGACCAGCAGGCCGGGGTGGCCTTCTCCGTCCTCGGGACGAACGTGCAGGTCACCTACGGCGCCGAGGTGAACCTCTGCGTGGTGATGGAAGGCGCCATGCTCTCCCGCGCCGCCGGCATGCAGGCCAGCGTGATCGGGCGCGAGGCCTTCGTGGCCCAGAGCGCGATCCTGATGGACCGCTGCTTCCAGGGGCAGGTGCCGGTGCTGGTGGACGGCGCGCGCGTGCCCAGCGGGCGGGCGTTCCTGGGGGTGGCGCTGGGGCACGGGGCCCGCGTGGGGGCGGGCGTGGTCATGGGCTACGGGACGGAGCTGCCCAACGGGGGCAGCCTGGTGCTGCGGCGGGAGAAGATCTACCGGGGGTGGGGCGGCGAGGGGAAGATCGAGGCGCAGTGATCACCGCCGCGCCACCGGCTCCAACCCTTCGCGGGTCGCCGGCACGATCCCCCGCTCCGTGATGATGCCCGTCACGAGCTCGGCGGGCGTCACATCGAAGGCCGGATTGTGGCAGGGCGCGCCCTCCGGGCAGGTCCGCACGCGCATGAAGCGCCCCTCCTCCGACCAGCCCCAGGTCCAGCGCACCTCGTCTTCGCCGCGGCACTCGATGGGGATCTGCTCCCCGCTCGGGCAGTCGGGATCGATGGTGGTGGTGGGGGCCGCCACGTAGAACGGGATCCCGGCCGCACGCGCCGCCAGCGCCGAGGTGTAGGTGCCGATCTTGTTGGCCACGTCGCCGTTGATGGCGATGCGATCCGAGCCGACGATCACCAGATCCACCTGGCCGGTGCGCATGAGGTGACCCGCCGCGTTGTCCGCGACGAGCTGGAAGGGCACGCCCTCCTGGCCCAGCTCCCACGCGGTGAGCTGGGCGCCCTGGGAGCGCGGGCGGGTCTCGTCGACCCAGACGTGCAGGCGCCGGCCGGCGCGATGGGCGGCGTACAGCGGGGAGAGGGCGGAGCCCCAGTCCACGAAGGCCAGCCAGCCGGCGTTGCAGTGGGTGCTGACGCGGGCGCCGTCGGGCACCACGGCGAGGCCGTGCTCGCCGATCGCGCGGCAACACTCGGCGTCGTCGTCGGCCACGGCCTGACCGGCGGCGCGGGCGGCCTCGCGGGCCCGGGGGACATGCTCGCCCTCGGCCTCGATGGCCCGCAGCACCTGCTGGATGCCCTAGAACAGGTTCTGGGCGGTGGGGCGGGTGCGGCGCAGGGTCTCGGCGGCGGCGGCGACATAGGCGTGGAAGCCCGCCTCGGGGGCCTCCAGCGCCGCCTGGACCACGCCCAGCGCGCCGGTGGCGCCGATGGCACCTGCGCCACGCACCACCATGTCGCGGATGGCCACGGCCGTCTCGCGGTGGGTGGGCATGTCCACGATCTCGAAGCGGTGGGGCAGCAGCGGCTGGTTGATCAGCTTCAGCGTGGCGCCCTCGAGCGCGACCGTGCGGTAGTGTACGCCTCCAACCTTCATCTTCGCTCCAGTCTACAGATCTTCGGGGGGATCGAGGTGTTCCTCGATGTCGATGGCGCCCGCGAATGCGTTCTGGATCACCAGGTGCATCAGGGTCGCGGACATGGCCCGGGCGGTTTCGTGCAGGGAGGCGTCCAACGCCCCGTGCTCGCTGGCAGCCTGCGCGGAGCGGGTGGTGAGGAAGCCCTGCAGGGAGGCCTCTTTGCCCACCAGGCGGATGCTGTCGATGGCGATGACGGTCTCCACGACGGGGAGCCGGGACAGCGGATCGCCCTCGGCCCCGGCCTCGGGGGCCTTCACCCGCGCGCGCACGGTGCCACGGCAGATGATGTCCGCCTGAGCGCCGTTCTGGCTGCCGAAGTCCGCCCAGCGGAACCCGGCGTCCTCGACGTAGCGCCGCACCACCTCGTTGATCTCCCCGAGGCCCTGGTCGAGAGAGGCCTGGTTGACCCACCGGAAGCTGATGTCCCGGTACGGAGCCATGCGCGACCGGCCGCGGTCCGAGGAGATGTAGCGTCGCATCAGTCCGCTCAGGCTCTCCAGGCGGAACTCCACGTCCCGCTGGCGCGCCAGGGAGGTCAGCAGCACCTCGATGCGCTCGTCCTCGGTCTTCGCGGGGCCACGCGAGGCGTCGAGCTCGGCGCTCGCCATGGCCAGGTTGCCGCGGATGGCCGGCAGGATCGAGGTAAAAGAGAGGCGCTCCGCCTCGGCCAGGCAGGCCTTCCACACACCCACGACCCGCGCGGGATCGTCCCCGGTCTCCTGCTCGGTGCGGCGACAGAGGGCATAGTGGGCCTCCGCAGCGTCGCCGTAGTGCTCGGAGATGCTCCCCGCGCGGGCACCCGTGAGGGCCAGCAGCAGCAGCAGGCAGTTCATGTCGGCCCTCCTTCACGGGGCGCTGGAGGCTCACTGCTCCCGTCGGGTTCGTCCAGGTACCAGGTCGACACGGGCAGCCCCCGGCGCGCGGCCTCACCGCAGCGGAAGCGGAAAAAGCCCCGGTACTCCTTCTTCCACCACTGGTCGAAGGTGACCCGCTGCACCAGGCCCGCACGCAACGGGCGGTAGTACTCGTCTCCGACGACCCGCCCGCTGGCCCAGTCGCGAACCTCGAACCGCTCCCCGTCCCAGTGGACGTAGTTGGTGCATCGGAAGGTCCACGAGCCGGTGTTGACGAAGGTGCGGCCGCCGTCGAACCGGACCTGTCCGGGCAGATGGGAGTGGCCGCAGACCAGGACCCGGAAGCGCCCCCCCCGCACCTGGCGCTCCACCTGGGGCCAGAGGTTCATGGGGTTCCCGACCTGGGCCTGGATCCAGTACTGCATGTAGGCCTCGTGGGCCTGCTTTCGCTGGGGGAAGCCCAGCGCCGTCAGGAGGTCGTGGAGGGGACGCAGCAGCTGGGTCCAGTGCCAGGCGGCCCAGAACGCCAGCCGGCCGGCGACGGTGTAGAAGTCCTGCAGGGGCAACCGAATCCAGGTCCCGAGGACGCGCTCCACCTGGTGGTGGACCGTGGTGGTGACCCCCGACTCCCGCAGGTTGTGGGCGATGTAGGGATCGAGCTGGTGCCCGTGCACCAGCAGGGCTTCCTCTCCCAGCTTCACGGCCGAGCACACGTCCCAGCGCAGTAGATCACGGTACAGGGCCATGTCGTAGTCGTGGTTGCCCCAGATGTAGGTGACGCCCGCCTCGCCCGCCATCTCGGAGAGCCTGCGCATCACATCGCCGTGGGCCCGGAGCACGCGCGTGAAGGTGAGCGCCTGGGAGAAGTCGATGATGTCGCCGGCGATGACCAGGTGGGCGCCATCCTCACGGACCTTGGCCAGGAACTCCAGCAGCTCGCGGTCCTTGCCCACGAAGGCGTCGGAGCGCGTGCCGTCGCCGAGGTGGACGTCGGAGAGGATGTAGAGCGGGCGATCGGTGGGCAGCTCGACCGTACGGGACGGCGCGGGGCGACGGGCCCAGGGGAAGGCGTTCATTCCATCGTGCTCCGCGCGCATCATAGCCGCCCGGACGGCCGAGGGGCAGGTGCCGCGCGCGCTCGGACGCGATAGCCGCCGGCCATGCAGCGCTCACTCGCCGGCGGCCGTCTCACCTTCCTGGGCTCCTTTCCCCGGAAGGTGCCTCTCCAGGCCCTGCCCGAGGTGGCGGTGGCCGGGCGCTCCAACGTGGGCAAGTCCTCGTGCCTCAACCGCCTCGTGGGTGTGAAGCAGGCCGCGCGGGTCAGCAGCACGCCGGGGCGTACCCAGGCGATCAACCTGTTCCAGGTCGAGCAACGCTACATCCTCGCCGATCTGCCCGGCTACGGCTTCGCCAAGGTACCCGAGGGCGTCCAGCGGGCCTGGAAGGGGCTGGTAGAGGGCTACCTCTCAGACGAGCGCGATCTCCGCCTGGTGATCCTGCTGGTGGATCCGCGCCGCGAGCCGGGCGGCATGGACGCCGATCTGCTCTGGTCGCTGCGCGAGACCCGCATCCCCGTGCAGGTCGTGGCCACCAAGATCGACAAGCTCACCCGCGCCCAGGCCCGCACCGCGCTGGCCAGGCTGGCCACGGCCTACGGCGTGCGCCCCGACGATCTGATCGGGTTTTCCGCCCTCAAAGGCGACGGTGTCGAGGAGCTCGATCGCGCCATCGCCAAGGCGGTCGCGCGGTCGCGGGGGCCCGAGCGCTAGTGCACTAGTGCACGCGCCCGGAAGTCTTTGACAACCCCTCTGATATCCGTCGGCGCGTGCACTGGCGGCCGCGGCTGCGGCCGCCCGCGGGGGGTGCGCCCGCAGGGCGCGTAGGCGGGGGGCTCCGCCCCCCGACGCGGCCCCCCTGAAAAAACGGATAGTGACGATGCGCCGCGTAGCGGCCGGCGCGTTAGCGCCGCCGGAAGTCCCTGGTCTGGGACTTCCGGG
>JBDRKM010000249.1:0-12061 GCA_043814015.1 Pseudomonadota bacterium | reverse complement strand
GTGGTGGCTGCCGACGCCCGCACATGCCGGGGCGTCGTGTGGGCCGGGTGGGTGCCCGCGCTGCGTGTGGCCTGCCGGCTGGAGACCATGGGGCGAACGACCTCGTTGCAGTGCCCTTTGCGCCTCTGCGCCTTTGCGGTTCTTTGCCCGGCCCCGCCTGCCTGGAGGGTGGTCCCGCCAACCTGCTCCCGTCGAGCACCAAACAGCCCGTCCGGGCGCTCGGCCCGACGCCGGGCTATCGAACCGGCATGCGCCCGTTCCCCCGCCGCCATTACCATGGCCCCATCGCCCCGCTGGTGGATCTCTGGCAGGTGCTCCGCCGCCTCGGCCGTGCTCGGGCCGTGGCGCGCGGTCGCAGCCTGGGCCACGCCTTCCGCGAGCGGCTGATGCTGGCGGTCACCGAGGTCAACGGCTGCCGCTGGTGCTCCTGGTTCCACGCCCGCGAGGCGCTGCGCGCCGGGCTGCCCCAGGAGGAGGTGGCGCGGCTGTTGGGTGGCGAGCTGGCCCTGGCCCCGGCGGAGGAGCAGCCGGCGCTCCTGTACGCCCAACACTGGGCCGAAGCCGACACCCGCCCCGCGGCGGACGCCCGGGCGCGCCTGGTGGAGGTCTACGGCGAACATAAAGCCATCGATATCGAGCTGGCGATGCGCATGATCCGCATCGGCAACCTGTGGGGGAACACGCTGGATTGGGCGCTGCACTGGTTGTCGTGGGGTCGCTGGGGGGCGGCCTGATCCGGGGAGTTCGTCGCGCCGCAGCGGCGCCAACTTCAAAAACGGCCTAGGTGGCAGGTAGTCACACCTACAGGAGGTCCGACCGGCTTCGCCGTCCGGCCCCAGCGCGCCGAGTGCCTTGGTGGCTGCCGATCATCGCCGGAGGGCGCTTGGCCACAGGTTACAGGCTACAGGCTTCGAGCCGCGCCACGTTGGCGACCATTCGGAGCTTGGAAAGAAAGCCAACCGTAGCCCGAAGCCCGTAGCCCGAAGCCCCGGTTCCTGGAAGCTGCGAATGGAGTTGCCAGTTTTCTCCATCTGGCCGGACCTCCTGACTGAACTACTACTCGCGAAAGTCCTCGCGCCAGGCGCGAAAGGCTGGAGTCCTGCGGACCGCGACTGAGACCGGAGATCGGAGACCGGAGACGATAGCCCAGCGGACCGCGGCGGAGGACGGACAGGTGATCCGCGCGCCGTGTCCGACCTACAGCCTCCAGCCTCCAGCCTCCAGCCTCCCCTTGGGTTGCGGGCGGAGCCCCGCGCTGCGCAGAGAGCCGTCTGGCTGCCCCGGCCCGCCGCGCAGCCTCCGCCCGGCGTCGCGGTGAGCTGACATGGGTTGGGCCGCGAGCACAGAGGGGAGGGGCGACTCCTGCCTTTTGGGAACAAAAACGGCCAGAAAAAAGGGAAAACAGCAACAGGTCGTTCCAGGCCCTCATCGCCGCCTTCGCGGTCGGTCCTCGGGTACCGCTGTGCTCGGATCCTCCGGCCAGGCGTGCTTGGGGTAGCGCCCACGGAGGTCCTTGCGGACCTCGCGGTAGGTGTCTCTCCAGAAGCTCTCCAGGTCCGCGGTGATCTGCGCCGGTCGCCCGTTGGGCGCCAACAGGTGGACCAGCAGGGGGGCACGACCGCGCGCGATACGTGGGGTCTGTGTCATGCCGAAGAGCTGCTGGATGCGAGCGGCCAGCACGGGAGGCTCGGGAGCCTGGGCCCAACCGTTCTCCAGCAGTCCCCCCGTGTCCGGGTAACGGAGCGCCACGGTGGAACCGGAGGGGACCGGCCAGCGCTCCGGGGCCTCCTTTGCCAGGGCGGAGATCTGTGCCCCGTCCAGCCGAGCGCGCAGTTGGCGCGACCAATCCAGGCTCCGCAGGCCGGCGAAGCTGTTCAGTCCGAGGCACGGCTCGGGGAGCCAGGCGGAGAGGTCGCATGTGTCGGGCCAACACAGCTCTGGAATGTGAAAGGCGAGAAACCGGAGACGGTCCAGGAGGAGACGTGCACCTTCGTCCAGCACGAGCGCGCGCTCGGGGTAAGATCGTGCCTCCCTGAGCAGCAGCGCCGCCGCGAGCTCTGGATTGGGTGGCCGCGGCGTGGGGTGAGCCCCCAGCACCAGGTCGCGGTAGCGCACGACCCGTTGGGCCACCACGGCCTCCCGTGCGGGATCCCAGGTCACCACGTCCTCCACCTGGAGGTCGAGCTGCGTTCGCTCCAGGGGCATGGCCTGCAGGATGCGATGCTCGGCGCGCTCCCCGCGGTGAGCGGCTCGCAGGTCCACCGTCAGGATGAGCTCGGCATCCCCGGTCTCGGCCTCGGCGGCGGGTTCGAGCACCGCCCCCCGGCCACCTACCAGGCGGAAGCGCTGGCTGCCCGGGCCACGGCGCAGGCCCACCCGATCGGGGAAACCTTTGAGAAGCCAGGAGGCGCGCGCGGCGTCGTCCAGCGGCATCACGGGTCGCGGAGTCGACCCCAGGGTGGCCCTGGCTTCGCGCACCAGCAGGTCGGCGAGGCGCTCCCTGGCTGCGGCGCTGGGCTCGGCGACCCGTGCCGCGAGACCGGCCGCCTGGGGGAGCCAACCGGCGCGGTGCCCCTCCACCAGCACCCGGGCCAGGCGTGGGTGCACGCCGAAGGCCTCCAGGTGTCGGCCGAGGGTGGTGATCTGACCCGCGTCGTCCAGGGCGCCCAGCTCACGAAGCAGCGCCTCGGCGGCGGCGATGGCCGGCTCCGGGGGCGCCTCGAACCAGCGGAAGCTGCGCGGGTCCGATCCCCAGGCCCTGAGTGAGAGCACCGTAGGCGCCAGGTCGGCGCGCAGGATCTCCGCGGGGGTCGAGGCTGCCAGCAGGTGCTGCTCGGCCTGGGTCCAGAGACGCCAGGCCACGCCCGGTCCGGTGCGTCCGGCGCGTCCCGCGCGCTGGTCCGCGGAGTCCTGGGCGATGCGCACCAGCTCGAGCCGCTCCAGCCCCAAGGCCGGGTCCAGCCGGGGCCGCTTCTCGAGGCCGGCGTCCACCACGGCGCCGACACCCTCCAGCGTCACCGAGGTCTCGGCGATGTTGGTGGCCAACACCACGCGCCGTCGCTGTGACGGTGCCAGGGCCCGGTCCTGCTCTGTAGGCGGGAGCCGGCCGTGCAGGGGCAGGACGTCCACGCCCTCGAGCTCGCCGAGCATCCGCGCCGTACGCTCGATCTCGCCTGCCCCCGGCAGGAAGGCCAGCACGTGCCCCGAGATCCCTGCGGCCAGGGCCCGCCGCACGCCCCGCGCCACCTGTCGCTCCGGCGGGCCTTCGCCTGGCTGCTCCAGGTAGCGGATGTCCACGGGGAAGAGGCGCCCTTCTCCGGTGAGCACGGGGCAGCCCTCCCCCAGGAAGGCTGCGACGGGGCCTGTGTCCAGCGTGGCGGACATGACCACCAGGCGGAGGTCCGGCCGCACCTCCCGCACCTCGCGCAGCAGGGCCAGGGCGAGGTCCAGGTGCAGGCTGCGCTCGTGGAGCTCGTCCAGCACCACGCAGCCAGCTTCCTCCAGGAAGGGGTCGGCCTGCAGGCGGCGCAGCAGCAGGCCCTCGGTCAGGAACTCGATGCGGGTGCCCGGCCCGCGGCGGCCCTCGAAGCGAACCTGGTAGCCGACCTCGTCGCCGAGTGGGCTGCCGCGTTCCCAGGCCACCCGTCGGGCCGCCAGGCGCGCGGCCACGCGGCGGGGCTGCAGGACCAGCACGCGGCCGCCGCCGGCCAGACCGGCGTCCAGGATGGCGCCCGGGACGCGGGTGGTCTTGCCCGAACCCGGCGGTGCCACCAGCACGGCCCGCCCGGCCGCAGCCAGCGCCTGGCAAAGCGCGGGCAGCAGCGGGTCGATGGGCAGCGGTGCGCGGCGGTCCAAACCCTAGATGTTCCCGCTCCGCCAGGCGAAGTAGCCCCAGCGCACCAGGGTGGCCGCCCAGATGTGCAGCGGCTTGGCCGCGGGGTAGGGGACGACGGAATCCTCGGGAGCCTCGGCGTCGATGCGGGCCAGGACCTCGGCGGTGTGTTGGCCGCGCATGGGCGCGGTGGCCACCTCGACCGTGGGGGTGGCGCTCATCCGGATGGGGTTGCGGATGAAGGTGAGCTGCTGGTCCACCCCGGCGTAGTCGCGGCGGGCGATGGGCAGGACCGGGCCTGGGTCCACCTTGGGCAGCTCCTCAATCATCTTGCGGATGGAGGGTACGGGCACGATCACCACGTTGGGCGCGAGCCCGGCCTTCTCGACCGTGGACTGCCAGTGCTTCACCGAGCGGGCCAGCACCTTGCGGGAGACCTGCTCGAGGGGGTTGCCCTCACGGGCGCTGCCCAGGCCGGTGGCCTCCAGCCAGCGCACCACGTCGCGCCGCGGGCCGGCGATGCAGCAGAAGGCGTCGCGCGCGCGGACGATGCCGGAGATCACCTGGGCTTGCGGGTCGTAGACCGCCTCCGGGGCCCGCTCCAGGCAGCGGGCGCGCTGGAAGGCGGCCACCGGAAGGATCTGGAACAGCACGGCGGTGCGGGTGAGGTGGGTGGTGCACAGCAGGCTCTCGCCCGTGCGCTGCTGTTGGTAGAGGCCGAGCTGGGTGGCGAAGGCGCCGAGCAGGCCGGAGCCGATGTCGATCACGGGGGAGGGGAGGAGCTTGGGCTTGCCCCCACGCCCATACGTCATCTGGATGCCCGAGACAGCCTGGACCACCTGCTCGAAGCCGGGGCGGTCGCGCCAGATGCCGAGGTTGCCGTAAGCGTTGAGGTGGGTGTAGGCGATGTTCGGGAAGTGGGCGCGCACCTGCTCGGGACCGACGCCGATGGTCCGCGCCAGATCCAGGTGGCGGTAGTTCTGGATGAAGGCGTGGGGTTGGAAGTGCTCCAACAAGGCCCACAGCTTCCGCTTGCCCTCGTCGTCGGAGAAGTCGACGTTGCAGGAGGTCTTGCCGGCGTTGAACAGCAGGTGGAAGGTGAGCGCCCAGTCCAGCCTCGTGGGCTGCTGGATGGAGAGCACCTCGGCGCCCAGCTCCGCCAGGATGCGCGCGGCGCAGGGCCCGGCGATGACCCGCGAGAGGTCGGCGACACGGAGGCCCTGGAGCGGGTGGTGCAGCCCGGGCTCGAGCGGGCGCCCGGGGACGGGCCCATGGACGCCGGCCTCGGCCTCCCAGCGGGCCAGCAGGGGGCCGGCCTCGACCGCAGCCCGTGGGGCGATGCGCGGCGGGTGCTCCTCCACCGTGACCGAAGCGCCCGGCACCAGCAGCTCGCCGAACACCGGATCGTCCACGCTGCCAGCGTCGGCCATGCCGGCCTCGATGGAGGCGGGGATCCACTCCTCGACGGAGCGCACGGCGATGCAGCAGAGCTCGCCGCCCAGCACCTGCTCCCACTCCATGGCGGGGCGGGTCAGGAAGATCCGCTCGTAGACCGCCTTGATGGCCTTGGCCTCGGGGATGCTCTTGACCTGGCTCGGATCGCGCATGGTCTCCTCGGAGAGGATCCCGCGCAGCTCCTGCACCTCGTCGCGGTAGCCGTGCTCCTCGAGGATCTCGAGGATGCGCGCGTTGTGGGCCGGGAGCGAGATGTGCAGGTAGATGTAGCGGCCGTCGTGGCACTTCCAGGAGCCCATGAAGGGCGTGCCCACCATCTTGAGGGGCAAAAAGCCGCGGGGGATGCCCGTGTTCATCAAGACCAGCACGACCTGGGCGAAGATGTCGGCGTGGACGCGGGCGGCGGAGACGTGCTGGCCACGGCCGGTGCGCGGGCGCGCGATGAGGGCGGCCATGACGGCATTGGACGCGAAGAGGGCCGCCAGCACCGAGCCCAGGGGGAAGTCGTGGACCTGGGGTGCGCCGATGGGCTTCTCGAACAGGTAGCCGAGGGCGGCGACGATGACCTCGTAGTCGGGCAGGCCCTCCCGAGGATCGCCGGGGGCGAAAGCTGGGATGGAGCATGAGATCAACCCGGGGTTCGGGCCCGTGCGGAGGCCCTCCGGGTCCAGCCCGAGCCCGGCCAGCGCGCCGGGGGGGAGGTCGTCCAGCAGCACGTCGGCCCGCGCCACCAGGCGCCGGAGCTGCTCGCGCGCTTCGGGTCGGCCGAGCTCGAGCTGCAGCTCACCCTTGCCACGCGCCAGCAGGGCGTCGAGCACCGGATCCAGCGGCGGCCTCGCCGGGTCCACCACGCGGACGACCTCCGCGCCCTGCTCGGCCAGGACCATCCCGGCCACGGGCGCGGCCAGGCCGCGACCCAACTCCACCACGCGCAGCCCAGCCAGGACGAGCGACCTTGCTTCTTGCTGTGTTTCCAGCGATGATCCGACCATGATACCTCCGGTGCGGGCGACCCCGCCCGCGCTGCCGGGCATGTAGCGCCCCGCCCGGGACCCGGCATCCCCGCGCCCCTCAGCCGCGCTCGCCGGTAATGGTATAGGATCATCCCGCCCCCTGCCCGGGAACGCACCATGTCCGATCACGGAAACCCCCAGACCTCCCGAGAGCGTGAGACGAGCGGCCTGTGCGTGCGCTGCCTGGTGCCGGTCGCGCTCGACACAGCGCGCTGCCCCGCCTGTGGAGCCCAGCGGCCGGAGGAGGGCTGGATCGCCATGGAAGGGCCCGCCGAGCTGGCGCTCCCCCACGCGGTCCCCACCTCCGGCTACGAGGACCAGGACGAGGATGCTGGTCCCATGGAGGCATCCTTCTCGCCCATCGTGCTGGAGCTGCCCCGTCCGGGAGAGCACCACAACTTCGAGCCTCCGCTGGACGCGGGCGCCGCGGAGGTGCTGGACGAGCTGGAGATGCCCGACTTCGACGCCGACGACTACGACGACAGCTCCGATCCCACCGGCCTGTCCATGCAGGACGACGTCCCCGCGGCTGGCCGCCTGCGGGTGCGGGTGGTGCCCGCGGCCATCGAGCAGGCGGATGAGCCAGACGTGGTGGTGGCGCCCCAGGCGCGCCCGGCCGAGGTCGCCCCGGCGGTCCTGGCGATCCCCGTGGCGAGCGCCGCGGCGGACACGCTGTTCGCCCAGCGCTATCGCCTCGCCGAGGAGCAGCCCGCCCGCGGTGCCTGCCGCACCTTCCTGGCCGTCCAGGAGCCCATGGTGCGGCGGGTGGTGCTGGGTGTCCTCCAGGACCTGGGCGGTGGTGAGCTGCAGCAGGCGGTGGAGGGCCGTTTCCTGCGGGACGCCGCGCTCCTGAGCCGGCGGGGGCACCCCAACCTCGCGGCGATCCATGACTTCGGCCGTGCGCCGGACGGGCGCTGCTACCTGGTGGGCGAGCTGCTGTACGGCTTCACGCTGCGGGAGGTGCTCGCCCGCGGGCCGCTGGCCGAGGAGCGCATCGCCCCCATCTTCCTCGATCTGTGCCGTGGGCTCGCGGCCTGTCACGAGGTGGGCCTGGCGCATCGCGGGGTGTGCGCGGCCAACGTGACCCTCGAGAGCGGGGCGGGTCTGGCGCCCACCGACAACCTGGCCCGCCTGGGCATGGCCGGGCTCGGGGTGGTGCCAGAGGCCTTCGGGGAGGGCGCGGCGCCCCCGCCGGGCGTGGCGCCCGAGGTGCTGGAGGGGCGCGAGGCCGGGCCACCGGCTGACGTCTACGCCCTGGGTCTCCTGCTGCGGGAGGCCCTCGTGGGCACGGCCGACGAGGGCGCGATGGAGGCCCTGTCCCGATCCGGTGGGCGCCGCGGCGCCCTGGCGGGGCTGGCCCGGCGCTGCCTGCGCGCCGATCCTGACACGCGCCCCGCCGTGGTCGCGGATCTGATCCCGGCCCTGGAGTCCCAGGCGGGCAAGGCTGCCCGGGTCCGCGGCGTGCCCGTGGCGCTGGGCTGGCGGATGCTCCTCGCGGCCGCCCTCGCGGGAGCCGTGGTGCCTTCGGTGATGCTGGTCGTCGTGGGCGCCTGGTGGCTGACCCGCCCAGCGCCCGAGCCGGCGCAGGTGCCGCGGGCCCTCCTCGAGGAGGTCATGCGCGCGGTCCCGCCGCCCCCGCCCGTGGAGACCAGGGTGGAGGAGCCCCTCGGGGACGCTCTGGCCGATCTCGCGCTGGAGCTCGAGCCCGGGGATCGCTCGGAGCCCGAGGCCGAGGAGGCCGAGGAGCCCGCACCGCCAGCCCCCCGCCCGTCCGCCCGTCGGCCCGCGCCCGCCCCCCGGCCGGCGTCGGCCCCGCAGCCCTCATCGGCGACACGGACCGCGCGCCCCGCGCCAGAGCCGGTCCCGCAGCCTGGGTCCACCGTGGCCGACGCTCCTGAGATTGAGGAAACACCAGCGTTCACGCCACGCCCGGTGGTGATCGCCACCGCGCCGGAACCCACGCCTGCCCCCGCACCCGCGCCGCCGCCCCCACCCCACCCGGCGGCGGCCTCCCTGGACGGTCTGTGGCTCGGCAGCGCGGGTGGCCGGGACCTGGCCCTCGACCTCAAGGTGTCCTCCGAGGGCCAGATCTCGGGGGCCGCCCGCCTGCGGCGCGGCGCCGAGGTCGAGTCGGGGCAGGTGCGTGGCCGCGTGAGCGATGTGGACGGGGTCTGGGCCGTGGAGCTGCAGCTGGTCCAGGACGGCGAGGCCACCAGCTACAGCGGTCGGATCGAGGAGGACGGGATGCAGGGCCGGGTCACCCAGGGCGGCCGCTCGCGCGGGCGCTGGAAGGTGGCGCGCTGAGGCGTGCCCCCGGGCCGCTCGGCGAGGCGCCCCCAGATCGCGTGCAAAGCGAGTATGTCAGGGTAGACTCACGGCTCCCGAGGTGATCCCATGTCGGCGCCGATCCTCGCCCTCCTCGCCACCGTCGCGCAGGCGCGCGTCGATTTCGAAGGCGAGAGCTTCTATCTCGGAGATCTCCACGCCCACACGGGGATCTCCCACGACGGTGGCTCCTCCGATCTGGGGGCCTGCCAGGGGGCCTGCGGGGCCTTCGCGGAGGTCTTCGACATCGCCCGCGACAACAGCCTGGACTTCGTCTCCCTGACCGAGCACGTCAACGGCACCTGGGCCGCGACCACCGAGGAGTTCGGCGCGGAGCTGGAGGCCATCTTCGCGGAGGGAGCGGCCGCCGGTGGGCTGGTGATCCTGCCTGGAGCCGAGCTGTGGTTCGATGTCGGCGGGACCGGCATGGGCCACAAGAACCTCTACCTGCGGGCCAGCGACGCCGAGCTCGCGGGCCTGAGCGTCGAGGATGTCCGCCCGAACGGCCCCGACCCCGTGGTGTCGGACTGCGCCGCCATCTGGGACTTCGCCGAGCAGGTGGAGGCGCGCTGGGGCCCCGCGCTGCTGATCCCCCACCACCCCGCCATGCCCGCCGGCATGGGCACCGAGTGGGCCTGCCACCGCGACGAGCGCGCCGAGCACTTCGCGCCCACGGTGGAGGTCTACTCCCGTCACGGCAACAGCGAGATGTGTGAGCCGGCCTTCGACCCGGTCTGGCAGCCCTGCGATCCCCTGAAGGCGATCACGGCCGCGCTGGACGCGGGCGGCAACGCGCTGCACCTCGGCTTCCTGGGGGGCACCGACGAGCACGACACCCACCCCGGGGGGGTCTGCGAGCGGGAGACCCAGATGGTCCAGCACCCCTACGGCGGGGGGCTGACCATCGCCGTGCTGGACGAAGGGGCCACCTTCGACCGTGCCGCCCTGTTCGACGCCATCGCCGCGCGCAGCACCTACGCCACCAGCGGGCCCCTGCTGCCGGTGGTGGTGACCTTCCGCACCGGCGGGGCCGAGATCGGGGGCCTGGGGCAGGACCTCCCGGTGCCGGAGGGCGACGACCTCGAGGTCGAGGTGCGTCTCCCCAGCGAACACCTGGCCGCGGTGCGGCGCGTGGTCATGGTCGACCCCAAGGAGGAGCTGGAGCTGACCTCCCAGGGAGGCGGGCGCTTCCTCGGGGTCCTCTCCGGCGAGACCCGCCTGGCCTGGGTCTACGTGCGGGTGGAGCTGGACGGAGAGGTCTGGTACGGCGCGGGCGGCTGCGACGACGGCGGCGATGATGCCCAGGAGTACGTCTGGCTCTCCCCGAGCTGGCTCGTGCTGCCCGAGCCCGACACCGGCGTGGTGGACGACACCGGCACCCACGACTCGGGCGGCCCGCTGGACTCGGGGGACAGCGGCGGTGACTCCACCGCTCCGGGCGACACGCAGTCGCCCTGCCCGTGCGAGGACGACTGCGACTGCCACTGCGAGTGCACCTGCGAGGAGCGCGGCTGCGGCCTGCTGGGCGTCTCGGGGCTCTTCGCGCTGGCGCTGACGGGGCTCCCCTTGGCCTTCGGGCGCCGCCGCGGCTGAACGCAGCGGGCTACGCTGGGTCCATGGAGACCCTCGACGACTACCTGGCCCGCAAGAACCGGGAGCTGGCCTACCTGGCCGCCCAGGTGCGGCCGGATCTGGCGGCGCCCGTGGCCGCGGGGATGCTGGAGGTGCCACGCCTGAAACAGGCCCTGCGCGCCGCGCAGCTGGCCCGCTCCATCGCCACCCACCCCGACCTGCTGGAGACCAACGTGCGCCCGGGCCGGGAGCGGCGCTTCGAGGGGTTCCGGCTCGCCTACTACTACCAGCGCTTCGACATGGGGGTCTCGGGCCCTCCGATCCACGCCACCCTGTGCGGGGACGAGGCGCCCGCGTTGATCAGGATGGAGCGCTATTTCTCCTCGGGCATGGGCGCCATCTCCGCCGCCCTGCTGGCGCTCGATGCCGTGGCGGCGGGGCCGCGGCGGGTCCTGATCCAGCGGGACGCCTACTTCGAGACCCTCCAGCTCCTGCGCGCCTGGCCCCGCCGCCTGCAGGTGGAAGCCCTGGCCTCCCTCGCTGACCTGCGGGCCGTCCTCGCGACCGCGCCCGGCGGGGTGGCCCTGTACCTGGACAGCATCGCCGCCGAGGATCCGATCACGCTGCTCGCCGACCTACCGGCGCCAGGGCCAGACCTGCTGCTGCTGGACAGCACCTGCTATGACCGGGAGGATCCCCGCCTGCTGGCCGTCGCCCGGGTGGCCGAGCGGCTGGCCCTGCCGGTCCTGCTGCTGCGCAGTCACCAGAAGCTCGATCACCTCGGCATCGAGCACGGCCGCCTCGGCTCCCTCGTGGCGCTGCTGCCACCCCAGGCCGCCCCGGCACGCCACCGGCTGCTGCGGGAGCTGCTGGCCCAGACCGACACCCTGCGGCGCCTGCTGGGCAGCGCGGCCGTCCCGCACCTCTTGCTGCCCTACGCCGCCGATCCAGCCTTCCAGGCCCTGAACGCGCAGCGCCTGGCCCTCATGGCCGCGCGCAACGCCCGCGCCGCCGCCTTCCTCGCCGGGCGGTTGCCCCCAGGCGCCGTGCGCGGCTACCACCACGGGCGCTTCGTCACCATCGCCTCGGAGGTCCTGGGGAGCCTGTCCCAGGCCCACCTGGAGCAGGCCGTGGAGGACCTGGCGGCCACGGCCGCGCAGGAGGGGCTCCCCGCGCGCCGCGCGGCCTCTTTCGGCTTCGACTTCGCCTCCCTGACCGTCTTCCCCGACCTCGCCACCGGCCGCGCCTGCCTGCGGGTGGCCTTCGCGGACCACCCCTGGCCCGTCTGCGAGGCCCTCTGCGGGCTGATCCTCACCTGGCACGGGGGGCTGGGGGGCTGAAGGGCCGAGGCGCTACTGGTCACGCGCGGGCGCCGATCAGAGGAATTTCGCGCAAAGACGCAAAGACGCCAAGGGCAGAGCCAGGGTCGGATGCGCTCTCGCCCGGTGCGACGAGTGGTTGGCCACCCATGTGGCTCCTGGGCGTCGAAGGCGGGAACAAGCATACTCCTCCTGTCCCAGATCGTGGCGTCCCTGCAGGTAGGGCTCAGGGCCTCGTCCGCGCTGCTCTGCGTGGACGGATGCTGGGAGCGCAGATCCGCGCAGTCCTGACCGGGTGTTCGCGGCGTGGACCCCCTCGGGTCGCGCAGGACGGGGCGGGCGCGTCGCCTCCGAGCCCCGATTTCGGACGCGGGAACGGGTACGGGTACAGGTACGAGAGCCTGCGGCTGTTTCTTGATAGTTCCCCATGCCGCGGGGGCCGCGGCTCCCGGAGCCATGAAACAGGAATTTCGCGCAAAGACGCAAAGACGCCAAGGGCAGAGCCAGGGTCGGATGCACGCTCGCCCGGTGCGATGTGTGGGCAG
>JBDRKM010000248.1:0-6443 GCA_043814015.1 Pseudomonadota bacterium | reverse complement strand
ACGCCGTGTTGCTTCGCCTCACGGAGCGGCAGCCCCGCAGGACGACCTCTTCATCTGCCCACACATCGCACCGGGCGAGCGTGCATCCGACCCTGGCTCTGCCCTTGGCGTCTTTGCGTCTTTGCGCGAAATTCCTGTTTCCTGGCTCATGGAGCCGCGACAGCCGCGGCATGGGGAACTATCAAGGTTCCAGTGGAGCTGGTGGCCTCCGCGCGGGGGCTGGCAGCCGGAATGCATGGCGTCGGGACTTGCGCGCCGGCGGCCTCGGGGTCATGAGGGGCCCCGCGCCGGATCCTCACGGCGCGCCAGGAGCCGCCATGACCGGAAATGAGCTTCCCAGGCTCGTCACGAGCGTCCCAGGCCCAGCCTCGCGCGGCTGGATCGACCGCCTCGCGCTGCGCGAGTGTCCCGCCATCACCGCGCGCCGGGCGCGGCGCGCCGCCAGCATCGGGCGGGCGGACGACGATCCCACCGTGTGGGCGGCCTCCCGCGGGGTCAACGTGCTGGACGCGGACGGCAACCTGCTGGTGGATCTCACCGCGGGCTTCGGAGCCTCCTCCGTGGGGCATGCCCACCCGGCCGTGGTCGCCGCGGGTCAGGCGCAGTTGGCCGTGTTGCCCCACGCCATGGGGGATGCCTTCCCGCACCCCGGCCGCATCGAGCTGCTCGAGCGGCTGGCGAGGCTCACCGGCCTGGATCGCGCCATCCTGGGCTCCACGGGCTCCGACGCGGTGGAGGCGGCCCTCAAGACGGCGTGCGTGGCCACCGGGCGCGACGGCATCCTCGCCTTCGAGGGCGCTTATCACGGGCTCTCCTATGGGGCGCTGGCGGTCACGGCCTACCTGGCCCCGGCCTTCCGCGCGCCCTTCCAGGGGCAGCTCGGCGCTCACGTGCGGCACGCGCCTTTCGGGGGGCCCATCCCGGATCTCACGGGCCTGGCCGCCGTCATCGTCGAGCCGATCCAGGGGCGCGGTGGCGTGCGCCTGCCACCTCCGGGCTGGCTGGCCGAGCTGGCCGCGGCCGCCCACCGCGCCGGGGCTCTGCTGATCCTCGACGAGATCTTCACGGGCACCGGCCGCACCGGGGCCTGGTTCGCCTGCCAGCGCGAGGGCGTGCTGCCCGATCTGCTGTGCGTGGGCAAGGGCCTGGGGGGCGGCTTCCCCATCTCCGCCTGCCTGGGGACCGCCAGGGTCATGGACGCCTGGGGAGCCTCCACGGGCCAGGCCATCCACACCCAGACCTTCCTGGGCCACCCGGTCGGCTGCGCCATGGCCATGGCCGTGCTCGACGTCGTGGAGCGGGAGGCGCTGCTCGCGCGCGCGAACCAGGAGGGCGCCTGGCTGTCCGCGGCGCTCTCGGGCTTGCCCGGGGTGGTCGAGGTGCGCGGGCCGGGCCTCATGGTCGGGGCGCGGCTCACCTCGGGACGCCAGGCCCTGGCCGCCAGCCGGGCCATGCTGCGCCGGGGCTGGATCGTGCTGCCTGGCGGCGAAGCCGGCGACGTCCTGGTCATCACCCCGCCCCTGACCATCGCGCGCCCTGTGCTGGAGGGGGCCGTCGAGGCCCTGCGGGAGTCCCTGGCGGAGGGCGCATGAGGGCAGCGATCCAGGCCCTGATCGCCGACTGCCTCGCCGGCCCGGTGGATCCTGCGCGCCTGGAGCGGACCGCCCTGACGCTGTGCGCCTGGCAGCGCGACCACAGCCCGGCCTACGCCGCCCTCTGCGGCGGCGCGGAGCCCCGCGATCTGGTGGGGATCCCCGCCGTGCCCGTGGGCTTGTTCCGGGAAGCCGACTTCACCTGCTTCCCCCCGCCGCAGGCCGCCCACGTCTTCCACACCAGCGGCACCACCGCCGGCCGGCCGGGCCGGCACCGCCTGCTGGACACGCGCACCTACGACCTCGCCTCCACCGGCTGGTTCCGTGCCTGCCTCCCCGGCGCACCCCGCCGCTGCCTCTCCCTGGTCCCCTCCCCCGCGTTGAACCCCCACTCCTCCCTGTCCCACATGGTGGCCCTGCTCTTCCCGGCGGCGCGCTGGTGCGCGGGGGCCGACGGGCTGGTGGACGCGGAGGCCGCCTGGGGCTGGCTCTCGGCGCAGGTCGAGCCCGTCTTCCTGGCCTCCACCAGCCTGGGTCTGGCCAGCCTGCTGGAGGCCGAGGGTCGCTGCGATCTCCCGGCGGGCTCCGTGATCATGACCACCGGCGGGTTCAAGGGGCGGCGCCTGGCGCTGGACGCCGGGGCCCTGCTGGCCCGCGCCCGGGAGCGCCTGGGCCGAGGCATCGCCCTGATCGGCGAGTACGGCATGACGGAGCTGTCCTCCCAGCTCTGGACCCGCGCTCACGGGCCCGCGACACCCCCGGCGGCCTGCGCCGAAGCGCCCTACCTCCCTCCGCCCTGGCTCGTGCCGCTCATCGTGGACCCCGGCACGGGCGCGCCCCTGCCGGCGGGCGCGCTCGGCCAGATCCGCTTCGTGGACCTGGCCAACGATCACACCGTCCTGGCCATCGAGACCATGGACCAGGGCGCCCTGCTGCCGGATGGGAGCCTGCGCCTGCACGGCCGCCTGCCGGGTGCGGAGGCCCGCGGCTGCTCCCTGACCGTAGAAGAAGCCCTCGAGGCCCGCCTCGGTGGGCGGTGACCGCTACTCCGCGCCAGGCGCCTTCAAGGCGGCGCCCATGTTGACCATCAGCATCTTCTTGTAGCGCGGGTCGTCGCGGAAGCCCTCGTAGTACATCACGTAGAAGCCGTTGGGGACGGCGTCGCCCCGCATGAAGCGCAGGTGGGTGTCGCCCTGGGTGAGGGCCTTGACCTTGCTGGCGTCGATCTGGGCCTCCTTGCGGGTGAACTCGGTGTCGCTCGCGAACTCGGTGCCCACGTACCACCAGGGCTCGGAGCGGTGCATCTCCTTGGAGCTGCCGAGCTTGCGGGCGCCGCTCTCGATCAGCGGCAGGAAGGTGTAGCGCTCGGTGAACTTCTCTCCGGCGAAGACGAGCCAGCCGTCGTCGCCCACGTTGACGACCCGGGTGGGCAGGGTGTCGGGGTAGACGACCTCTTCTTCGGTGTTCCAGATCTTGTCGACGCCGATCTCCGCGATGGTGCGCATCTTGGAGAACTCGCCGCCGCTCCAGGTCCAGATGCCTTCGCCCGGAGCGTTCTTCCAGAGATCGAGCTCCACCGTCCCGGTGGCCGGGATGCCGCCCTGGATGGCGCCGACGTCCTCGAGGATCAGGGTCTTGTCGCGCAGCGCGAGGTGGTACTCGCCGGAGCCGCAGAGGCCCTCGATGCGGAAGGCTCCATCCTCGCCCGTGGTGGCCTCGATCTCCATGCAGGAGGGGGTGGGCGTGGTGGTCGAGGACGCTACCACGACGACACCGGCCGCAGGCTTGCCCGTGACCGGGTCGATGAGCTTGCCGTCATAGGAGCCCTTGGGTGCGCACCCCAGGGCGAGGACAGCGAGGATCGTGGCGGTTGCGCGGAACTGCATGGTTCACCTCCTCGCGTGAGCTTGCCCCATACCGACCCACGGGTCAAGCTCGCCCGTTGTTCCTCCCCGTCGAGGCCGTTTCTCGGATGCTTCGGCGTGGCCGGCCGGCGCGCGGGGGCCGATTTCTATGGCCTGAAGCCCTTGTCGAGGTCCTTCCAGACGGGCTCGTAGCGGCGTGCGGCCAGCAGCCTGGCGATCTCGGCCGGCGGACGCGTGTCCTGGGCCTGAAACTGCTCGTCGGGGCCCCCGTCGAGGTAACCCCCGGGGCTGGTGCGGCTGCCGGCGCTCATGCGGGTGACCACGGTCTCCAGCAGGCGATCCCGCAGCGCGGCGGGCTCGCGGGTGGAGAGCACGATCTCGGCGTCCGGCAGCACCAGGCGCAGGGCCGCCATGGCCTGCAGCAGGGCGCGGTCCGAGACCGGGACCTCAGGGGTGAAGCCGCGCTCCGAGGGCACGAGGCGCGGGAAGGAGAGCGCGATGCGGCTGCGCCAGTGGCGCTGCTGCAGCCAGGTGGCGTGGGCGGCCAGGGCCACCACGTCCTCACGCCAGGGCGCCAGGCCGAGCAGGACCCCCAGGCCCAGGCTGCGGAAGCCCGCCTGGCCCCCGCGGTCCGGGCCGGTGAGGCGCCACTCGAAGTCGGCCTTGCGGCCCGCCGGGTGCAGCCGGGCGTAGCGCGGGCGGTCGTAGGTCTCCTGGTACAGGGCCAGCCCGTCCACGCCGGCCGCGGCCAGCGTGCGGTACTCGGCCACCTCCAGGGGGTAGACCTCCACGGAGATGGCGTCGAACAGGCCCCCGATGGCGCGCGCCACGGCCGCCATGTCGTCCACCCCGTACACCGCCGGGGCCTCCCCCGTGACCAGCAGGATCTGCCGGAAGCCCTCCCGGTGGAGCACTTCGGCGTTGGCCACGGCCTCGTCGAGGGAGAGGTGGCGGCGCGGCGTGCGCACGTCGGCCGCGAAGCCGCAGTAGAGGCAGCGGTTGGTGCAGGCGCTCGAGAGGTACAGGGGCGCGTACAGCTGCATCACCCGGCCGAAGCGCTGCTCGGTCAGGGCGGAGGCCCGGGCCACCATGCGGCCCAGGTGCTCTTCGGCCGCCGGGGAGAGCAGCAGGGGGAGGTCTCCGAGGCCGAGCTGATCGTGCTCCAGCACCCGCGCCACCTCGCTCGGCGATGCGCGCTGCAGGCACGCGGCGAGGGCGGCAGGGTCGAGCTGCGCCAGCCAGGCGCCGAAGGAGGCCGGACGCATCCCGTGGCTACCCGAGCAGGCCGGTCAAAGGACTCGACGCGCGCGCGAAGCGCGCCTCGCCCCCGGGGCCCGCCATGCGCGCGCGGTACCCCGCGGTGACCCCCTCGGCGAAGGCGCGGGCCATGGCCACGGGGTCATCGGCCACGGCGAGCGCCGTGTTCACCAGGCAGGCGTCGGCGCCCGCCTCCATGGCCGCCGCGGCGTGCGACGGCAGGCCCAGGCCGGCGTCCACCACCACGGGGATCCCGGACTGCTCGACGATGATGCGGACCTGATCGCGGGTGCGGAAGCCGCGGGAGGTGCCGATGGGGGCGCCCAGCGGCATGACCGCGGCGCAGCCCGCCTCCTCCAGGCGGCGCGCGAGGATGGGATCGGCGTTCATGTAGGGCAGGACCGTGAAGCCCTCCTTGACGAGGATCACGGCCGCCTTGAGGGTCTCCACCGGGCAGGGCAGCAGGTAGTGGGGCTCGGGCGTGACCTCGAGCTTCACCCAGGTCCAGCCGCTGGCGGCCCGCGCCAGCCTCGCGATGCGCACCGCCTCGTCCGCGTCGCGCGCCCCGGAGGTGTTGGGCAGGATGAGGTAGCGCTCGGGATCCAGGTGGGACAGCGTGCTGTCCGCGGGGTCCGCGAGGTCCACGCGCCGCAGGGCCACCGTGACCACCTCGGCGCCCGAGGCCTCGACGGCCGCGGCCATCACCCTCGGGTCGGAGAATTTTCCGGTGCCGACGAAGAGCCGGGAGCGCAGCGTGCGTCCGGCGATCACCAGGGGTTCCATCCAGGCCTCCTGCGGCACCTAGCCGCCGCCCACGAACCGCACGACCTCGATCCGATCGCCGCTGACCAGGGTGCGGTCGCCCTCGGCCTCCAGCAGCTCACCGTTGTGCTCCACGGCGACGAAGCGCCGCGGCACGCCGAGCCGATCGAGCAGCGCGCGCAGGCCGGTGCCCGCCGGCACCTCGTGCTCGTCGCCGTTGACCTGGACGCGGATGGGCTCGGGGATGGCGCGATCCTGCGACGGAAGGGGACCGCCCTGCTAGCGCGGATCGGTGCGTGGGGCCAGGCTGCCGGGCAGCGCGGCGGTGATCCACGCCCCTCCCAGCACCCGCTCGCCCCGGTACAGCACGGCGGCCTGTCCGGGGGTGACCGCGCGGACGGGTGCGGAGAAGCGCACGGTCAGGCAGCCATCGGGCGAGACCGTGGCCTCGGCCGGGACCGGTCGGGCCCGGTAGCGCACCTGGACCTCGCAGGAGACGGGCTCGCCAGCATCCGGGGGCTCCACCAGCCAGGTGGGGTCCTGGGCCACCAGGCCGGCGGCCAGCAGATCCTCCTCGCGGGTGGTGACCGTGACCTCTGCGCGCGCGGCGTCGATGGCTGACACCCAGGCGGGCCGCCCCAGGGCCACCCCCAGGCCTCGGCGCTGGCCAATGGTGTAGCGATGCAGGCCCGCGTGCGGGCCGAGGAGCCGCCCGTCGGGGGCGAGGAGCTCCCCGCCGCGCGCCGCGTCGCCGAAGTGCCGGCGCAGCGCCTCGGCGAAGCCCTCCCCCCCGCCGAAGCACGCATCCTGGCTGCCAGGGCGGGTGGCGCAGGGCAGGCCCAGGGCCGCGGCCCGGGCGCGCACCTCGGGCTTGCGCAGCCCCCCGAGCGGGAAGAAGGCACGCGCCAGGCGCTCCCGCCCGAGGGCGAAGAGGAAATAGCTCTGGTCTTTGTTGGCGTCGCAGCCG
>JBDRKM010000247.1:0-23828 GCA_043814015.1 Pseudomonadota bacterium | reverse complement strand
GGCGTTCCGGGGGGTTGCGGCCAGTGGTGGTAACCCCCACCCCCCGGGCCCGGGGGCGGGGCCCGGGGCGCGCAGGGGGGGGAGGGGAGGATGCTTACCCGAGCAGGTTCAGGACGCCCTGGTTGATGTTCTTGGCCTGCGCCAGCACCGAGACCCCGGCCTGCTGCAGGATCTGGTTCTTGGCCAGCTCCGCGGTCTCGTAGGCGAAGTCGGCGTCGCGGATCTGGCTCTCGGCGGACTCCAGGTTCTCCGTGTAGGTCTCCATGTTGGACAGGGCGGAGTCCAGCCGGTTCTGGACGGCGCCGAAGTCCGCGCGGACGCTGCTGACCGAGTCGATGGCGATGTCGAACACGTCGATGGCGTCCTGGGCGCCGGCGGCGGTGGAGAGATCCACGGAGGCGGTGTCGACCCCCAGGGTGGCGGCGGTCAGGTCACCGAGGACGATGCTGATGCGGTCGTCGGCGGTGTTGTAGATGCCGACCTGCACGTCGAGGGTGGAGGTGCTGCCGTCGCACAGCGCCACGCCGTTGAAGTTGGTGGAGCTGGCGATGCGGTCGATCTCGGCGGTGAGCTGCTCGTATTCGGTCTGGATGTAGGCCCGCTCGTCGTCGCTCAGCGTCTCCGAGGAGGACTGGACCGCGAGCTCGCGCATGCGGGAGAGGATGTCGCCCACCTCGTCGGTGGCTCCCTCCGCGGTCTGGATGATGGAGATGCCGTCGTTGGTGTTGCGCAGCGCCTGGCGACCGCTGGCGCTGGCCGCGGCCAGGCTCTCGGCCACCCCGAGCCCGGCGGCGTCGTCAGCTGCTCGCGTGATGCGGCAGCCCGACGAGATCCGGGAGTAGCTGCCCGACAGCTCGCGTGAGGTGCGGTTCAGGTTGTTGATGGCGTTGAGGGAGGCGGTGTTGGTGTTGACGACGAGTGCCATGGCGTGCTCCTGGCGGTGGAGGCGCGGGCCTCCGGGCGGGGTGAGTTGTCGTCGCGGCGTCAGGGGAAAGGTGTGTGGGGTGTGTGTGCCGCGGCGAACGTCTCCTTCGCGGAGAGACTACATCATCGAGAACAGGTTGGTGGATTGGGAGGCGGCGGCGATCTGCAACACCGCTTCGTAGGTGTTCTGCAGCTCGGCGAGGCGGGTGTAGGTGGCGACCGAGTCGGCCGCGGTCTTGTCGTCCAGGGCGGAGGCCAGCAGCACCTCCATGTTGGCGGCCACGTTCGCCGCGTCATCCGCGGAGTTGAAGGCCTCGCCGACCTGGGCGCGTGCGTCGGTGAGCTGGTCCGTGGCAGCTTCGAGGTCTCCCAGGGTGTCCGCCACCGCGTCCCGGTCGTGGCTGCTCAGGGCCGCGGCCAGATCCGAGAGGGCGCTGAAGATGTCCACGTCCCCCTGGAAGAGGGCGCTGCCGTCGAAGCCCGTCGCGACCTCCTGGGTGGCGCCGGTGCGGGCGGTGGGCGCGTCAGTGTCGCCCAGATAAGCGCCTGTGTCGTCGAAAGCAGGGCTGCCGTAGGAGTTTCCGGCGAACAGGTAGCGGCCGCCCACGTCCGTGTTGGCGAGCCCGATGAGGTCTTCCAGCATCCCGAGGACCTCCGCGGCGCCCTGGTCGAGCTCGGCGTCGGAGTAGGTGCCGGAGGAGAGCTGGGTGGCCAGGGCGCGGGCCTCGCTGATGATGTCGGCCATGCTGTCGATGGCGCTGTCGGCCACGTCCATGTTGCTCATGATCGCGCCGGCGTTGCTGCTCCAGATCGACTGGTCCGCGAGCTGGGAGGAGAGGGCGTGGATGGAGGTGATCTGCTCGGGGGCGTCCGACGGGCGCAGCACCGCGAGCCCCGTGACGGCCTGCTCCTGGATGGTGGACAGCTCGGCCGAGACCCGGGAGGCGGCCTGGGTCAGGCTGGAGAGCCGCGCGCTGTAGGTGGTCCCGATCATCACACCAGCCCCATCAGCTCGTCGAGCATGGCGTCGCCGGCCGAGATCACGCGGGCCGCGGCCTGGTAGGCGGCCTGCCACTGGATCAGCTCGACCGCCTGGGCGTCCAGGTCCACGCCGGTCATGGAGTCGTACAGCGCGCCCAGGTCCTCGATGGTGGCCGCGGCGCCCTCGCTGGCGGTGGAGGCGGAGGCCGTCTGCTGGCCGATCTCGGAGTAGATGCCCGAGATGAAGGTCTCGGCGGTCCCGCTGCTGAACAGGGTGGCGTCCTGCAGGTCGATCAGGGCGCTGAGGTTTCCGCCATCGCCGGCCGAGGCGGTCGGGGCGGCGGCCAGGGCCATCAGGTTGGGATCGGCCGCGAGGCTGGCGTCCACGGCGAAGGAAGCCGCCGCGCCGGAGGCCGAGTAGCTGAAGAAGTCGCCGCCCGCGGCGCCGTCGGTGTCGTAGCCGGCGGCATGCTGGGTGTTGAAGGCGTCGGCGAAGGTGGCCGCGAACTCGTCCAGGTCGTCCTGGAGGGAGCTGACGGTGTCGTGGGCCTGCAGGAGCCCACCCATGGCGCCGCCGACAGACGACGTGACGTCGTAGCTGGACCCGCCGGTGGACAGCGAGATCACGGGGTCGCCGTCGGCGTCGGTGCCGTAGCTCAGGGTCCGCGCCGCGCCGTCGTTCACCAGGGCGTGCCCGCCGAGGAAGAGGGTCAGCTCGTTGCCTTCGCCGTAGGAGACCGACACCCCGAGGCTGCTGGCCAGCTCGCTGACCAGCGCGTCGCGCCGGTCGAGCAGGTCGCCCTGGCCGATGGTGCCGGCGTCGCTCTCGATGGCGGCCTGCAGCGAGGCGATCTCCTCGAGGGCCGCGTTGATGTCCTCCAGGCTGCCGGAGAGCTCGGAGCGCGTGCCTTCGGCGGTGCTCTCCAGGAAGCTCCAGGTGTCGCTGACGGCGGAGGCCAGGGAGCCGGCCGCCGAGAGCACGCCGCGGCGCAGGGAGCTGTCGGAGGGATCGAGGCTGGCGGTCTCGAGGCTGTCGAAGAACTCGGACAGGCGGGTGGACAGCCCGGCCTCGTCGGTCTCGGAGAACATGGTCTCCACGACCGAGAGGGTGTCGTACAGGCTGGCCTGCAGCGCGCCCTCGCCCTGGGCGTCCACCAGGCGGGTGGACAGCAGATCGTCGGCCGCGCGGCGGATTTCCGAGACCTCGGTGCCCATGCCCAGCCAGCACCCGGCCTCGGTCACGGGGGCGGCGGCCGAGGTCCCCAGGGTGCGGGCGTGGTAGCCCTCGGTGGAGGCGTTGGCGACGTTGTGGCCCACCACGTCCAGGGCGGTGGACGCCGCGCGCAGCCCAGTTTGCCCGATCCGGATGGTGTCGAAGGTCGACATGGGTCACCGGCCCCGGAGACGGCCGTCGAGGCCGTAGGTGGCTGGCTGGCCCCGCCCCAGGACGGCGCCCAGGCACGAGGTGACGCTCTCGACCACGATCTTGAGCCGCTTGTCCAACGCGGAGATGCGGCGCAGGTTGAGCTGCGACTCCATGTCCAGCGGCACGCGCCCGCGCTCGCCGGGGCGCCGGGAGGCCTGGGTCGCGAGCCGCAGGTGGAACATCAGGTCCTGGCGGCGGGCCGTCTCCTCGGCGAGCAGCTGCCCGTCCAGGCCGCGCGCGGCCTCGAGCTGGCGCTCCACGACGGAGGCGAGCTCGGCGATGATCGCGGGGGCTGAGGCGCCCTCCCAGGGATCATCCATGACCTGGTCCACGGCGTGCATCACAGCTCCATGATGAGGGCGTCGAGCACGGAGTTCATGTTGATGTTGGCGTCGAGCGTGCCGTTGGCGATCTCCTGGCGCGCCCGCTGCACCTCGTCCATGCGGACCCCGGGGGTGCCAGAGGCGCTCTGGCGCAGCTGGGAGACCCAGCTGGCCTGGCTGGAGAGCTGCACCTGCACGCCGCGGCCGGCGCCTGGCGCGGGGGCCGTGGCCTGCCGCGCGCTGGAGGGTGCGGTGGGGGAGATCGGGGTCAGCCCGGGGATGCCGGAGATGTTCATGGGAACCTCCACGCTGGACCTTCGGACAGTGCGCGGGGACCTTGAGGTGGAGATCGGAAAAAAACGGCACGCCGGCGCCCAGCGCGGCCCCGTCGGCCTTCGGGCCTTGGCCAGCGTCGCCCGTGGCTCTCGCCCATCGGCTCCACGCACAATGGCGGGCCATTCGGTGATCCGCATGGTATAGTGCCGTGCGTCTCTGAGGAAGCCCGCGGGATGTGTCACGCATTCTCGAAGATGTCCACACAAAACCCACCATTGGTGGGTTGCCCCAGGCCCCTGGTGGCCGCTGCGCTGCTGGCGTCGCTGCTCCCGGCCACAGGCCCGGCCTGGGCGGAGGAGGCCGCGCCCGGCGACCTCTACATCCAATCCAGTCCTCCGGGGGCGGGTGTCCTGCTCGATGGTCAGGACACGGGCCAGCGCACGCCGACGTTGCTCCGGGGGGTCGCCCCCGGCCCGCACGATCTGCGCCTCGAGCAGGGTTGCGCGCTCGCCGTGGCGGAGGTGGACGTCCGGCCGCGGGTGGTCACCCGCACCGAGCTCGACCTCGAGCCGGGTTCCGGTCGCCTGGAGGTCGCCTCCAGCCCGGCGGGCGCGGAGGTGAGCGTGGACGGGGTCCTGCGCGGCCAGGCCCCGCTGGGCCTCGCCGTGGCCTGCGGCGAGCACCAGCTCGCCCTGGCCCTCGACGGGTTCCAGCCATGGGTCGTGCCCTTCGCCCTGGGGCTGGACGAGGTGCTCACGCGCTCGGTGGATCTGACACCCCTCGCCCGCGGGACCCTCGTGGTCGTCCCCGAGCCATTGGACGCGGAGGTCTGGCTCGACGGCGTCCAGGTAGGCCAGGGCGCCATGACCCTCGATCCCGTGGACGCAGGGGTGCACGATCTCCTGCTGCGGGCGCGCGGGCTGTCCGACCAGCGGCGGCGGGTGGAGGTGCCCGACGGCGATGTGCTGCGGGTCGAGGTCTCCCTGGTCCGGCCCCCCGCGCCGGTGGCCATCCCCCCGGCGGTCCCCGGCGAACCCATCGCGCCGCCCATCGCGCGGCACGAGGTGGGCCGGCGGCTGCTCGCCTCCGCGGTCGCCCTCGTGGGGAGCGGGCTCGCCGCCCACGGCGCCTGGACCTGGTCCCGGACCGCGCCCGTCTACCAGGACTACCTCGGCATGGAGGACCACCGCGCCGCGGACGCCTTCTACGACGAGAACGTAGCCCCCGCCCGCGTGCTCATCGCGGTGGACCTCACCGCCGCGGGGCTGCTGCTGACCTCGGCCACGGGCCTCTGGTTCCGCGCGCCGCGTGACTGGTTCCGGCACGAAGGGAGGGGCTCATGAGCGCGCGCCCCTGGATCGTGAGCGCCCTCGTGGCGCTGCTGCCCGCCTGCTTCCCGCGGGTGGACTGGGTGGACAGCGGCGAGGCGCGGGACTCCGATGGCGACGGCTTCTTCGACCACGAGGACTGCGATCCGGACGACCCGGGCGTGCACCCGGGCGCGGCCGAGTTCTGCAACGGCGTGGACGACGACTGCGACGGCCTGGTGGACGACGAGGACGGGATCGTCCTGGGTGCCACCCGCTGGGCGCCCGACGGTGACGGCGACGGCTACGGCTCCCCCTCCGAGTCCGTCGAGGCCTGCGAGGGTCCCTCCGGCTACGTGGACAACGCCTGGGACTGCGACGACACGGATCCGGAGGTCAACCCGGCCGCCACCGAGGTCTGCGACGGCATCGACAACGACTGCGACCACAGCGTGGACCTCGGCGCCGTGGACGGCACCACCTGGTACGCGGACGACGACGGCGACGGTTACGGGCAGGACGCCCTGGCCCAGGTGCTGTGCGAGGCGCCCAGCGGCTTCGCCGAGGTGGGCGGGGACTGTGACGACGGCGATGCCGGCGTGCACCCCGGCGCCGAGGAGGTCTGCGACAGCGTGGACGAAGACTGCGACGGTGAGGTGGACGAAGACGTCACGGCCGTCTTCTACCGTGATCGCGACGGCGACGGCTGGGGGGACCCCGAGGTGTACGTCGAGCAGTGCCCGGCGCCTTCGGGCTACGTGGCCCACGGCGAGGACTGCGACGACGACGCGGCCGACGTCCACCCCGGGGCCGACGAGCTGTGCGACGGGCTGGACCACGACTGCGACGGCGTCGCCCTCGAGGCCAGCTCGCTCGACGCCGCCACCTGGTACGCCGACACGGACGGCGACGGGTACGGCGATGTGACCGCGACCGCCACCGCCTGCGAGCAGCCCACGGGTCACACGGCCGCCGGCGCGGACTGCGACGACACCGACCCCGCCGTCAACCCCGACGCCTACGATCTCTGCGGGGTCTACGCGGACGGGATCGACGACGACTGCGACGGCGTGGCGGATGACCCCGCCGGCGCCTGGGACTTCCACGCCGACGCGGACGGCGACGGCTACGGCGCGGCAGACCTGCTCTACACGGGCTGCGAGCCCCCGGCGGGCGCCGTCACCGACGCCTCGGACTGCGACGACAGCGTAGCCGCGGCCCACCCCGGCGGCATCGAGCGCTACGCCTGGGGCATCGACTACGACTGCGATGGCGACCTGCTGCACAGCGACGCGGACGCCCAGGCGCTGTTGCAGGGGGTCACCGCCTACGACAGCGCCGGCGCGGCGCTGGCCGCGGGCGTCGATCTGGACGGGGACGGCCAGCCCGATCTCGCCATCGGGGCGCCGGGGTACGACGGCGGCGGCAGCGGCGCGGGCGCGGTGCACGTCCTCTTGGGCGCCGGCGGGCTGCCGGCCGGAGCCACCTCCCTGGGCGACGCCGACGTGATCCTGCTGGGGGCCGCCGGCGGCGATGCCGCGGGCAGCTCCCTGGCCGCGCTGGGGGACATCGACGGCGACGGCCTCGGCGATCTCGCCGTCGGCGCCCCCTACGACGACGGGTCCGGCGCCAGCGCCGGCGCGGTCTACCTGGCCACCGGCGCCTGGATCGACTCCGGCCCGGCGAGCCTGCTGCTCTCGGACGTCCCGGCCATCCTCTTCGGCGAGGTGGCGGGCGACGAGGCCGGCGCCCTGGTGGCCGCCGCGGGTGACACAAACGGGGACGGCGCCGCCGACGTGCTCGTGGGCGCCAGCAGCCGGAGCTCCGGTGCGGGTGCGGTGTACCTGGTCGAGGGGCCCTTCGCGGCCGAGACCGACCTCTCCCTGGCCAGCGCCGAGCTCTACGGCGAGGACGCCGGGGACGGCGCCGGGCCCGCGGTCGGCGGCGCCGACTTCGACGGCGACGGGGTGCTGGATCTCGCCATCGGCGCTCCGGGGGGGGAGGCTCTGGACGTTGACTCGGGCCGCGTCTACATCCTCTCCGGTCCCGTCAGCGGCGCGCTCGGCCTGGCGAGCGCCGACCTCGTCCTGGATGGAGAGCTGGCCTACTCCGCGGCGGGCACCTCCCTCAGCCTCGCGGGAGACGCCGACGGCGACGGGCTGGACGACCTCCTCATCGGTGCCCCCGGGGAGGTCACAGGCGCCGGCTCCTGGACCGCGGGCGCGGCCTACCTGGTGCTGGGCAGCCTGCTGGCCGAGCACCGCGGGGAGTGGCTGGACCTCGGGGTCGCCTACGCCACCTTCGAGGCTGAGGACAGCGACGACAAGGCCGCCTGGGGCGTCGCCTCGGGAGGCGATCTGGACGGTGATGGCGCGGCGGACTTCCTCGTGGGCGCGCCCTACGACGACGCCGGCGCCGCGAACGCCGGCGCGCTCTACCTGCACCTGGGCCCGGCCGAGGGCACCGAGACCCTGGCCACCGCGTGGATAAAAATCACCTCCACCGCCGGCGCGGGGTACCTCGCCAGGGAGGTCGCCTTCGCGGGCGATCTGGATGGCGATGGGCTCGATGACTTCATCGCCGGCTCCACCGGCGATTCCGCCGTCGGCATCTCCTCCGGCGCCGCCTGGCTCTTTCTGGCCGGCGATTTGTAGCGGTGCCATTCGCTGGAGCGACACATGATGATACATAGACCTTCCTGCTTGCTTCACCGGGCGGCCGTGCTCGCCGTGGCGACGGGCCTGCTGGCCTGCGGCGAACAGAACCCCGTCGACGGGAGCTGGACCCTGGCCATCGAGAGCTCCCTGGAGCAGGTGGACTTCGGGCTCGTGAGCTACGAGGACGAGCTGCCGGCGATGGACGTGGACCTGCGGAACGCCAGCGGCGTGGACCTGATCCTGGAGAGCCTGGCGATCCGGGGAGACGGCGCCGAGCACGTCGGCCTCACGGGCGCTCCCGGCGCGGGCAGCGCGATCGAGGACGGCGACGGGTTCACGCTGCACCTGGCCCTGTCGGACGAGAACGCCTGGCACACGGGGTGGTACGAGCCGCAGCTCACGCTCACCGCCTCCAGCGAGCGCCGCTCGGACGCCGACGCGGCTGCGCAATCCTGGAGCCTGCCCCTGCTGATCAAGCTGCGCTGCGATCTGGACGGCGACGGCGATGACGCGGTGGTCTGCGGTGGCATCGACTGTGACGACAGCGACCCGACCATCAACCCCACCGCCCAGGACGTCTGCAACGACCGTGATGACGACTGCGACGGGCTCGTGGATGAGGACCCGGACGCCACCTGGTACCAGGACGCGGACGGGGACGGTTGGGGCGGGGCCGCGGAGGCCGTGGTCGCCTGCGCCGCCCCCGAGGGCTACGCCAGCAGCGCTGAGGACTGCGACGACGCCGACGCCATGATCCATCCGGAGGCCGACGAATACTGCAACCTGCTGGACGACGACTGCGACGGGGAGGTGGACGAGGAGCCGGCGGTGAACCCGCGCACCTGGTACGAGGACCTCGATCACGACGGCTGGGGCAGCGATGTGACCGTCGAGACCTGCTTGATGCCGGACGGGTACTCCAGCCGCGGGGGCGACTGCGATGACGCGCGCGCGGCCATCAACCCGAACCACGCCGAGTACTGTGACGGGGTCGATCAGGACTGTGACGGCGAGGTGGACGAGGACGCGGAGGACGCCTCCTCCTGGTGGGCCGACGGCGACGGCGATGGCTTCGGCGACCCCGCCGACGTGGTGCTGGACTGCGCCGCGCCGAGCGGGCGCGTGGAGAACGAAGCCGACTGTGACGACACGGACGCCACCATCAACCCCGACGCCGAGGACCTGTGCGCCGCGCAGGCGGACGGCATCGACAACGACTGCAATGGCGTGGTGGACAACTGGGACGAGGCCGTGACCTGGTACGCCGACACCGACGCGGATGGGTTCGGAGATCCGGCTTCCACCGTGGAGAGCTGCTCGGGCGCCCCCTCGGGCTACGTCGGGGACGCCACCGACTGCGATGACGACGCCCCGGAGGCGAGCCCGGCCGGCACCGAGCGGTGCTCCGGCGGCGGGGATGAGGACTGCGACGGCCTGGTGGACTGCGATGACGACGACTGCGCGGGCGTGCTGCCCTGCTCCCTCGACCTGGCGGAGGCCGACGCGATCCTGCTGGGCGAGGTCGCTGGCGACCTCGCCGGAGCGAGCCTCGCGGGAGCCGGTGACGGTGACGGTGACGGCCTCGACGACCTGCTGATCGGCGCACCCGGGCAGGACGGGGGCGGCAGCGGCGCCGGTGCCGTCTACCTGGCATACGGCCCGGTCGCGGGCTCGGTGGGCCTCGGCACCGCCGACGGTGAGCTGGTGGGCGCCGACGCCAACGACGGAGCGGGTGCGGCCGTGGCCTGGACGGGGGACTTCGACGGCGACGGGCTGGACGATGCGGTCATCGGCGCCCCCACGGCGGATCCCGGTGGCACCGAGGCCGGCGCCGTGTACCTCTTCTTCGGTGTGCCGAGCGGCGCGAGCGCGCTGTCGGTGGCCGATGTGCAGCTGGTGGGCGTCTCCGCCGGGGACGCCCTGGGTTCGGCCGTCGCCGGGGCTGGCGACGTGGACGGCGATGGCCTGGCCGACGTGCTGGTGGGCGCGCCGGGCTACGGCGGCGGCGCGGGTGCCGCCGTCCTGCTGCTCGGTGGCGCCGCCGGCGCCATGGACCTGGGCTCGGCGGACGCCACCCTGGTGGGCGAGGCCCCCAGCGACGCCGCAGGCGGCGGCCTGGGTGCGGGCGACGTGGACGGCGATGGGTACGGCGACGTCATCGTCGGTGCCGCGGGGGCCGCGGGGCTCGATGCCGGCAGCGGGGTCGTCTACGTCGTGCGGGGGCCGGTCTTCGGCGAGTCCTCCCTCGCGGACGCCTGGGTGCGGGTCGAGGGCTACGCCACCGGAGACGGTCTGCGTGTCGCCGCCGCGGGAGACATGGACGGTGACGGCGCCATGGACCTCGTGCTCGGCGCCGACGGGGACAGCCGGGGCGGGAGCGGAGCCGGCGGGACCTACCTGGTGCTCGGCCCGCTGGAGGGTACCGTGGCCATCGACACGGCCGACCGGTCCTTCTACGGCGGCAGCTCGGCCGCCGGCCTCGGCGGCGCGGTCGCCCTGGTGGGAGACGTGGACGGTGACGGTGCGGACGACGCCCTGGTCGGTGCCCTCGGCGCCACCACGGGGTCGATCCGCGGTGGCGCGGCCTACCTGCTGGGCGCGGACTGGAGCGGCACGCTGGACGCTGCAGCCACGGTCCTCTTCGGCCACACCGGCAACGATCACGCGGGTTGCGCCGTGGCCGGCGCGGGGGACGTGGACGGCGATGGCGCCATCGACCTCTTGATCGGCGCGTCCTACGAGGACACGTCGGGTTCCGCCGCCGGTGCGGCCTACCTCGTGCTCGGGAGCGGCTTCTGATGAGGTGCATCATGGGTGAGCGGTTCATTGGCCTGTTCCTGCTGGCGGTGCCCGCGGTCGCCTTGACCGCCTGTGACCCCAAGGTGGACGCGGGGCCCGAAGACAGCGAAGCCACCGAGGACACGGGGGAGGGTGTCTGCGGCGTGCTGGACATGGCGCTGGTCTACGTCCCCCCCGGCACCTTCGACATGGGAAGCCCCTCGGACGAGGCCGGCCGCGAGGAGGACGAGCAGCTCCACCGGGTCACGCTGACCCACGGATTCTGCATCACCCAGCACGAGGTCACGCAGGACTCGTTCGAGGAGTACGCCGGCTTCAACCCCTCAATGAACGCCGAGTGCGGCGGCTTCTGCCCCGTGGAGGAGGTGTCCTGGCACACGGCGGCCTGGTTCGCCACCCGCGTCTCCGCCGCGCGGGGGCTGGAGTCCTGCTACGACTGCACGAGCGGCGCCGACGGCTTCGACTGCCTCACCCGCGGCAACCCCTACGAATGCGACGGCTTCCGCCTGCCCACGGAGGCCGAGTGGGAGTACGCCGCGCGCGCCGGCGAGACCTCGGCCTTCCCCAACGGCGCGAACCTCGTCGCCGGGGACGAGAACGACTGCGACGGCGACCTCGTCCTGGACAACGGCGCGCGCCTCGACAACGTGGGCTGGTACTGCGGCAACAGCGAGGGCGTCGTGCACCCCGTCGCCCAGCTCGTCCACAACGGGCTGCTGCTGTACGACATGTCCGGGAACGTCTCCGAGTGGGTCCATGACTGGTACTTCGAGTCCTACCGGGGCGATGCCGTGGACCCCTACGGTCCCTCCAACGGGAGCTGGCGCATCCTGCGGGGTGGCGCATACGACGGCCCCCCCTGCGAGCAGCGCGTCGCGGGGCGCGGGCCGGTCTCGCCGACCCACGCCAACGGCTACCACGGCATCCGGCTGGTCCGCTCCTGGGAGCGCCGCTGACGCCTGGGACGGCTCAGAACGGCCAGATCCGGTCGATGACGCGTTGGCCGATCCCCGGCCCCTGCTTGTCCGCGATCACCCCCGTGCCGCTGTTCTCGATGTGGGCGTCGGCCAGCAGGTAGGAGGCCACGGTGTTGTCGGCCTGGATGTCCTTGGGCCGCACCGTGCCCTCCAGCACGAGGACCTGTGTCTCGCGGTTGGAGCGCACCTTCTTCTCGCCGCGCAGCTTGAGGTTGCCGGTGGGCAGCACCTCCACGATGGTGCAGGTGATCTGGCCCTGGAGGCTCGCCTCGCGGTGGGTCGTGCCGGTCCCGGTGTAGGACGTGCTGGAGTCGGCGTCGATGGAGATGTCGGGGCCCATGTTGGGGTTGGCCTTCACGATGCTGCTCTCGATCCCGAACAGCGCCCGGATCCCCGCTCCCACGCCGCTGGCGCGCGAGGTGGAGGTGTCGGCGGCCAGGGAGGCCGAGGTGGATTCGTAGATGTTCACCGTGATCAGGTCGCCGACCTGGCGGGTGGTGCCGTCCTGGCCGAGCAGGGTGCGGGCGCTGCGCTCGTTCCAGAGGCTGCCGGGCGCGGCGCGGAAGAGCTCGGCCACGGGAGGCGCCGGTGCGGCGGACGCGGCGGGGGCGCTCGCGGTGGCCGGGGCAGCGGGGTCGCCCGCGGCCGTGGCGATGGGGTCCGCGAACGCGGGCTGGGCGCCCGCGAGGCAAGCGACGAGCAGGTGCAGGATCAAGCGTGGACGGTCAAGGTACCTGGGCATGGTCGCAGGCCTCCTGGATGCGGGGGGTCACGGGGCCGACGGCGGCGCAGGCGGGAGCCAGCAGGGTCCCGGTCACGACGGCGCCGCTGGCGAGGTTCGCGATGGTGACGCGCTCGCCGAGGAAGGCGTCGCCCATGAGGCGACCAGGCGCGGCCACCAGCAGGTCGCGGGCGCCGGCCATCAGCACCACCTCCTGCCCGCGCGGGCCGTCGGGCGCGGGGCGCACCACCAGGTCGGTGAGGGGGGTGTTCTCGGGCAGGGTGGTGCGCGCCACCCACAGCCCGGCCTCGAGGCGATCCGGATCGAGGGGCGCGCCGACCAGCTTGCCCAGGGGTACGCGACCGGGAGCCCAGCGCACCACCTCGCCGGGGTTCGCGGGCGCCGTGGCCACGGGGACCGCGCGCCACACGAGCACGCGAGGCTGGAGCCGCAGGCGGGCGCAGCGCGCCGTCTCGGTGTAGGCCAGCACCTGCACGTCGGCGCTGCCGAGGAAGCGCTCGCCCGGCGCGCTCTCCACCAGGAAGGTGGCATCCTCCGCGCAGGCGGGCAGCTCGGCGACGCCGAGGTGCTGGACCTCCACGTCCCCGGGCGCGACGCCGGCCTTGGCCGCCACGTGCTGCACGAGGGCCTCGGTGAGCCGGGCCCGGGGTGCCTCGGCCGCCGGAGCGGCGCCCAGCAGCAGCAGCATGGCGGCGCAGTGATACATGCTCAACGCTTCAGGTTGGTGACGGTCTGGAGGGTCTCGTCGGCCGTCTCCATCACCTTGCTGGTGAGCTCGAACGCCCGCTGGGCCATGATCATGGCCACCAGCTCCTCGGCGACATCGACGTTGGAGGCCTCGGTGTAGCCTTGCAGGATGTGGACGTCTCCGCGCTCGGGGTCCATGGGGATGGGGTCTCCGCTCTCGGGGGTGGCGGCGTACAGGTTGCCGCCGATGGCCTGCAGGCCGTTGGGGTTGGCGAAGTCCACCAGCTCGATGGTCCCGAGGGTGACCACGTGGGTGGGGTCGTCCGTGTAGGTGGCGGTGATGGTGCCGTCCTCGGCGATGTCCACCGTGGCGCCGTCGGGGAACTGCACCCCGGGGCTGACCCGCAACCCGGCCTGGGTGGCCAGCTCGCCATCGCTGTTCTGCATGAAGGTGCCGTCCCGTGTGTAGCGCTCGGTGCCGTCCGGCGCCTCGACCACGAAGAAGCCGCCGCCCTTGATGGCCAGGTTCCTGCGGTCGCCGGTGTACTGGGCGGTGCCGGCGCTGAAGTCACGGGTGGTGGCCACCACGCGCGTCCCGGTGCCGATCTGCACCTGCCCGGGTCGCTGGACCTCGGCCGATGTGTCGCCCACCGAGAGCTGCTGATACATGAGATCCTCGAACACCTCGCGGGACTTCTTGAAGCCCGGGGTCGAGACGTTGGCGAGGTTGTTGGCGATGTTGTCGATGCGGGTCTGCTGGGCGGAGAGCCCGGTGGCCGCGGCGAACAGGGCGCGCATGGTGAAAGCCTCCTGTCAGATGGCCTCGCGCCAGTCGAGATCCTGGGCGGTGATCTGCTCCTGCAGGGCCTTGCGCAGCGTGAGCCGCGCTTCGGTGAGGATCTGGGAGATTCGCGAGACGCTCACGCCGTAGATCTCGGCGATCTCGGCGAGGGAACAGTCGCGTCCGTAATACAACTTGACACAGTGCCGCTTGCGTTCGGGCAGCGCCTCCACGGCCTCCCAGAGCATGCGGCGCGTGTCCACCGAGGCCATGGCCACCAGCACGTCGTCTCCGCTGGTGGCCAGGTTCATGTCCATGGATTCGGAGATGCCGTCCCCTTCCCGCGAGGATCCATCTGAGTCGTCCAGGCTCATGTGGGCCACGGGCGCGGATTGGTCGAGGGCGCGCCAGTACTCGTCCATGTCCAGGCCCAGGCGCTCCGCCACCTGCTCGGGGGTGGGCGGTGAGCCGAGCTCGGCCTGCAGGTCGCGGTGGGCTTGGTCGATCTGGCGCGCCATGGAGCGCTGCCTGCGGGAGAGGGCGTCCATGGACCGCAGCGCGTCGAGCATGGCCCCCCGGATGCGATACTCGGCGAAGGTGCCGAAGCGGATGTTGAGGGACTCGTCGAAGTGGTCGAACGCCTCGAGCAGCCCGATGGCGCCGTAGGAGGCCAGATCTTCGACGCTGATACCGGCATCCGCGGGCAAACGTTCGGCCAGACGGCGCGCGAGGTAGAGGACCTTGCCCTGGTAGCGGTGGCAGACCGCCCCGCGGTCCTCGCCGTCGATCAGCCGGCCGGCGGTGGTGGGGTGAGAGGTCTGGTACACGATGGGTCTCCGGTGACACCGCGAGCGGCGGAGGGCGTTGGATTCATCCCTGGTTCTGGGACGGGATCTCGGTGATCTGGAGCGAGAGGGTGTCGTTGTGCATGATCAGCTCGCCGCGGGCGATGACCTGGTCGCCGACCACCAGCGCGAGGGGGCGGTAGGCGGGCTGGTCGAGCTCGACCACGTCCTCGGGGCCCAGGGCCGCGAGCTCTCGCAGGGTGAGCCGCACGCGCCCCAGCTCTACGACCACCTCCACCGGGATCATGTTCAGGAAGGCCTGTTGGGGATTCGGTATGGTGCTGGCTTCGGTGTGCATGCACGCCTCGCGGCTTTGGGGGCCGAGGCCCCGGGGAGCGGCCGGAACGGCTCGTGCCCGCTATCGGTCGGGCTTTGCGGGACTTGAGGACAAACTGATGGGAGCGCTGCGAGGGGACGGCAAACGAGAACCTCCGGGCCGCGCGGGCCCGGAGGCGAAGCCCCGGGGCCGGTCAGCCCAGCCGTTCGGTGACGCGGACGGAGCGGTAGCCGGCGGAGACGCCTGGTTCGACCCTCAAGATGACGCGGTCACCGACCCGCAGGACGCCGGTGGCCATGGGGCCCAGCGGGATGATGTCCCCCTCCGTCAGCCCGGCCACCTCGCCGAGCGCCAGGTTGAGCCGCGCCAGCTCGGCCCGCACCTCCACCCGCACGTCCATGGCCCGCTCCCGCTGGATGGCCGGGTCCTGCCGCTGCGGCCCCGAGGCCCCCCTGTGACTGCTCAGGGGCGAGAGGTTGGCAGGGAGGGGCACGGTCAGCAGCATGCTGCCGAAATCAATCTCGCCCGAGGCGATCTCGATGGTCGCGCCGATGCAGGGATCTTCCCTGAGATCGGGCGTGATGAAGCGACCGTGGCCGGAGACCTGGGTGAGGCGGAAGCGGGCGCCGCTCGGATCGGGCCAGTGGGAGTTGAGGCCCGCGAGCAGGTCCTGGATGAGGCGCCGGGCCACACGGAACTCGAGATCGGTGATGGGGTGCTTGGCGCGGTAGTACATGCCCGAGCTCTCACCGTCGCCGAACATGCAGCCCATCAACCGGGCCAGCAGCTTGCCGGTGATCAGGAGCAGCCCCGGCTGGGTGGTCGCGCCGTTGCTGAAGGTGGCGAACACGCTCGGCTCGCTCGGCTTGTTCTCCTCCATGTAGGTGCCCAGCGGCTTGACGCGGATGCCGCGCGCCTTGACCCGGAAGTCGCCACCTGCGCGGCTGCCGAGGCTGCGCTGCAGGTTCCGCGCGGCCACCCGCAGGGACTCCTCCAGCTCGGGGATGGCCTTGGGCGAGTCCTTCTCGGAGGCGGCGAGCAGCGACAGCACGGGGTTCATGGCCGTTGCTCCCTACTGGACGACGAACTGTGTGAAGTAGACGCGCTCGACCCGCTCGGGCTTGAGGATGCCGTTGATGCGCACGAGGAACTCGTCGTGCAGGCGCATCTTGCCGTTGGACCCCTCGAGCTCGCCCCAGCTGTAGTCGGAGGCGACGGTGAGCATGGCGTCGCGGATCTGGGACTGTCGCTCCCCGCAGGCGGCGACGGCCGCGGCGCTGCCCTCCACCTGGACCTCGATGCGGAGCATCCGGCCGCCTCCCGAGCCGCGTAGGTTCACGCTGAGCTCGCCCAGGGAGAAGATGGATCCCTCGGGGATGGCGGCGCCCTCCCCCAGGACGGCATCGCCCGCGTCGGCGTCGGCGGCGCCGTCCGGCACCCCGGCCGACGCGGACCTGGCCAGAGAGGCGCCGTAGCCGGCTCCCCCGCCGGCGAGGAACAGCGCGACGGCCAGGATGGCCAGCCGCCCGCGTCGCGGTGCGGCCACGGACGGCTCCTCCGCCATGGGCTCGGTAGGCTCACTTCTCGTCGGCATGCCGACCTCCCTCGAGGGCTTCGACCGCGTCGAGTGCTGAGTAGGCCCCGCGCTGGTCCGACTGGATCACGATCTCCACCCGCCGGTTCCAGTCGGAGGGGTTGCCCTCCGTGGTCTCGACGGGGCGATAATGGCTGAACCCGTGGGCTTCGAGCCGCTTACCCGGGATCGGCCCCTGCTCCTGCAGCGCCATCACCACCGACACGGCCCGATCCGCGGACAGCTCCCAGTTCTCCCGCGGGCTGCCGGTCGCGTCGGTGTGCCCTTCACAGATGATGTTCACGGGCTCGCCGGCCACGGCGCGGGCGATATCACCGATCAAGCCGTAGGCGGCGGGGTGGATGGAGGTCTCGTTGGGCCCGAACAGCACGCGGTCGTCCAGCTGGATGCGCACTTCGGTGCGCTCGTTGGTCATGCGCACCCGGTCGTCGCTCAGGTGCTCCGCCAGGGCCTCGCGCAGCTTGACCACCATCGGCGCCATGGCGTCGTTGGCCGAGGGAGACTCGGCGTAGGGGCTGGACTGCTCCTCCGCGCTGGAGAGCTTCACGTCGAAGTTACCGAGGGAGAGCGCGTCGCGGATGGACTCCATCACGGCGTTGAGGCGCACCAGATCGTCGAAGTTCGCCATGGAGAGGAGCATGACGAAGAAGGTGAGCAGCAGGGTGGTCATGTCCGAGAAGGTGACCATCCAGGCCGGCGCGCCGGCGGGAGGGGGTGCTTCCTTCTTGGTACGGCGAGCCACGGGAACTCCGGGAAGTGGGGCTGGTCTCGTATCGGCCGGTGCCGGCGGCGCTTGAGGGAATGGAGGCCTAGATCAGGTTCACCAGCTCCTGCAGCGTCTGGTCCGCGGTGCTGATGACCCGCGCCGAGGCCTGGTAGCCGCGCTGGGCGGTGATCATGGCCACGAACTCGTCCTCGAGCTCTACGTTGGAGGACTCCAGCGCGTAGGAGTAGAGGTCGCCGCGCCCGCCGCTGCCCGGCGCGCCCAGGGCGGGGTCGCCCGAGGAGGCGGTGGCGCGGAACAGGGCGCCGCCGACTCGGTCCAGGCCCGCCACCGACGCGAAGGTGGCGAGGGCCACCTGCCCGAGGATGATCTCCTCGCCGTTGGTGTAGGTGCCTGAGATGGTGCCGTCCACGTCCACCGACACACCCGAGAGCTCGCCGATGGGGTAGCCGTCCTGGGACAGCGCCGAGACGGCCGAGTCGGCCTCGGTCATGAGGAGTCGGCCCGCGGTCTCGTCGCCGCTGCCGTCGAGCCCGAACTGGAAGTCGATGGCATCCACCGACGCGCCGTTGCTCCAGGAGTAGCCGAGGGTCGCCGCCGCCCCGGTGAACCCGGTCAGCACGCCGTCGCCGTCGAAGGTGCAGGAACCCGAGGCGAGCTCCACCGGGTAGTCCTCGGTCTGCCCGACCTCGGAGCCGTCCACCAGGGCGTACCATTCCCAGGTGTCATCGGCGGTCCGCTCGAAGGCGATGGTGACCTCGTGCGAGCCTCCCTGTGCGTCGTAGACGGTCACGGAGGTGGTGTAGGCGCCGTCGGGCAGATCGTCCCAGGTGGCGCCGGTGGCGGTCGTGCCGTCGAAGCTCAGGCCCGTCATGGTGGTGGAGGTCGCGGTCTCGTTGTTGAGCACCGCGGTGAGGGCGACCTCCGTGGTCGCGGAGGGTGGCACCGCGTCGGTGGAGATCATGAGATCACCCAGCGAGTGGGAGAGGTCTCCGTCCTCGGCGTTGTAGCCCTGCAGGCGGTAGCCCGCCGCGGTCACCAGGTAGCCGTCCGCATCGCGGTAGAACTCGCCGGCCCGGGTGTAGTAGGCCTGGTCTCCGTCCGTGACCATGAAGAAGCCGGCGCCGCTGATGGCCATGTCGGTGGCGTTCGAGGTGGCGCTCATGGAACCCTGGCCGAACTGGGTGGCCACGGTGTTGAGCCCGGCGCCGCAGCCGATGGTGGCGGGGCCGGCCAGGCCGGCGGTGTTCTGGGGCATGAAGTCGGCGAAGGAGGCGCGCGAGCCCTTGAAGCCGACGGTGTTGAGGTTGGCGATGTTGTCGCCGATCACGGACAGGGCGCTGCTCTGCGTGCCCATCCCGGAGGCGCCGGTGTTGAGGGTCGTGAACAGGGACATGGTTCCTCCTGTGCGCTGGCGCGCCGTGGGCTGCGGGCTGGCGCCCGTTCGAGCTGTCTCGGATGTGTCACTGCGGTGAAGGCGGCCGCGGCGCTAGAAGAGCTCTTCGGCCACGAACGTGGGGGCAGCTTCGCTCTCCTCGTCGGAGAGAGCCTCCTCCACGCGGATGATGTCGCCGAGGTCCACCTCGACGCCGTCGATCTCGGGCACGGGGCTGCCCGAGCTGTAGCCCATGGTGTCCACCACGCCGCTGATGAGGGTGGCGACCTCGATGGCGTTGCCGTCGGAGTCGGTCGCGGTCACCTCGAAGGTGTAGGTGCCCTCGGGCGCGGTGCCGCCCTCGATGGTCCGGCCGTCCCAGGTCCAGCTCCCCTCGCCCTCGGGCAGCGCGCCCAGCTCCTGTGTCCAGACGCAGGTGCCGTCGTCGTCGTAGACGTTGAGGGTGGCGCTGGTGGCCTCGGCGGGGCTGTCGTAGAGCAGATCCGCCGGGCCGCTGCCGTGATACGTGAATGTATCACCGTAGGCGACCACGCTCTTGCCGATGAGCTGCGTCATGGCGGCGTTGTTCATGGACGAGGTGGCCAGGTACAGGGTGTCGAGGCCCTCGTTGACCCCCATGAGCTGCTCGAGCGAGCTGAACTGGGCCAACTGGGCCACGAACTCCTGGCTGTCCTGGGGGTTCAGTGGATCCTGGTTCTGGAGTTGGGTGATCAGGAGGTTCAGGAAGGTCTCCTGGTCCATCTCGGAGCTGCCCGTCACGGCGGTGCTGGCCGCGGCGCCGGTGTAGGCTGGGATGTCGCCGATGGTCACGCTCATGGTTCGCCTCGCGCTCCTGGGTCGGCCGCGGACCCGCCTGCCTTGAGACAATTCTCCATTGTCGGTGCAGACGGTGTCACACCAGGTCCTCAGCCTCGCCGCCCAGCGGCAGGAAGATCTCGCCCTTGTTGGACAGCTCCAGGGCCAGGGTGGTGATCTGGGTCTGGGCGTCGTCCACCACGGAGCGGCGGATGGGGCCGAGGATCTCCAGGGCTTCCCTGATGTCGTCGGCGGCGCGGGAGGAGAGGTTCTTGAAGAAGCGCTCGCGGGTGTTGGCCTTGGCGCCCTTGAGGGCCCGGACCAGCTCTTCGCGATCCACCTGCTTCAGCAGCGCCTGGATGCCGCGGTCGTCCAGCTCGGCCAGGTCGTCGAACACCACCATGCGCCTGCGGAGCGCCTGCGCGAGCCCGTCGTCCTCGTCGGCGATGGCGCCGAGCACGCGCTCGTTGCGCTCCTTCTTCATGTTGCCCAGCATCCTGGCGGTGCTCTCCACACCGCCCAGCGGCAGGTGGTCCACGCTGCCGCCGAGGACCGTGCGGATGGAGGAACAGATGTCATCCGCCAGCTCGCCGGGGATGTGACGCATCCGAGCCATGCGTTGTGTCACGTCGGGGACCAGCTCCTCGTCCAGGTACTGCATCACCCGCGCCGCGTTGGAGGGGCCCATCAGGCAGAGGGCCGCGGCCTGGGTCTGGAGGTGCTCGTCCCGCAGGAGGGCCGCGACCGATTTGGGCGGGAGCTTCTCCACGAAGGCCTCGAACTCCACGTCGGTGCGGCGATACACACTCTGAAGCACCTCGTCCCGACGCTGCTCGTCCAGCAGGTCCGGCAACACGGAGCGGATGTACTGGGGCCCGCTCGACGGCATCAGGCTCACGTCGTGCAGGGTCCGGATGAAGCTCTGGACGACCTCCTCGATCATGCCCTGGTCCACATGCTCGATGGAGGCCATGGCCAGGCCGATCTGCTGCAGCTCAGCGGTCTCGAAGCGTCGCAGGATCTTCCGGGCCACCTCCTTCTCCAGGTACATGACCAGGATGGCGGCGCGTTGGATGCCGGTGAGCTCGCTGTTGGACTCGATGGGCAGGCTGCTCATGGGGTGCACCCCAAAGGGATCGAGAGGGTCGTCAAGCGACTAGATCTGCATGTTCATGATCTGCTGGTAGGCGTCCACGACCTTGTCACGCACGCTCACCATGGTGCGCAGCGTGATGTCCGCCTCCTGCAGCGCGATCATCGTGCCGTGGATGTCGGGGGACTTCCCGGAGGCCAGCTCGGCCAGCTTGTCGTCGGCGTGGTGCTGGCTCTGGTCCACCTCGTTCAAGGCGTTCTGCAGGGTGTCCGCGAAGGAGGCTCCCCCCTGGCCCGCGCCGCGCGAGGCTGCGCCGCCACCGACGGGGTTCACCCAGGGGCTCGCGCCGACACCGGAGATGGGCAGCGGGCACATGGCTACCTCCCGATGGCCAGGGCTTCGTTGGCCATCATGCGGGTGGTCTCGACCACCTTGGTGTTGGCCTCGAAGGTGCGGGACGTGCTCATGAGGTCCACCATCTCCTCCATGAGGTTGATGGCGGGGTAGGCGACGTAGCCGTCGGCGTCCGCGTCCGGGTGGCTGGGATCGAAGACCCGCACGGGCGGGGTGTCGTCGGAGGTGATCTCGGTGACGATGGGCTCGGACATGGCCTGCTCCAGGGCGTCGCCGAAGGCGTCGAGCTGCCGGGCTTCGAACACGGGCAGCTTGCGCTGGTAGGGGCCGCCGGCCTCGGTGCGGGTGGTGCGGGCGTTGGCCATGTTGGACGCGATGGTCTGCAGCCTGACCCGCTGGGAGGTGAGCCCCGACGCCGAGATCTGGAGTGTGTCGAGCAGGTTCATGGGGGCCTCCTGGCTGGCCCCTAGTCGGACGGCTGCGCGCGGACTTTAGCGCCGGAGCGACTTTTTTCCGTCAGACCGTGCGGCGCAGGCGCTGCCCGCGGTGGCAGCTCTGGAGCTGCCCGTAGCCGCGCACCCCGGCCCGCCGGCGGGCGCTCTGGGCCAGCTCCCCGTCGATGTGGTGCATGTCGGCCTCGATGCGCGCGCCGATGGCCTGCAGGGACTGAAGCACGGCGTGGCGCCCAGGTGTATCGAGGCTCGGCCAGAGGGCTTCGGCTTCGACCGCCAGCGCGCGCAGCCCAGCGTGGATCTCGTCCCCCCAGGCCTCCGCGCCGAGCGCGACCTCTGCCTGCTCCCGCCAGGTCGCCAGGGCGCTCATTCTCCCCGCTCCACGGCGGTGGTCCAGGTCTCGAGCAGGCTCAGGGTGACCTTGCGGACACCCTCGACGATGGCCGGATCCCGGGTGCTGCCGGCCCGCGCGAGGTCGCGCAGGCACCACAGGTACAGGCGGTGCAGGCGCGCGGAGAGCTCGGGGGCCAGCTCGTGATCCAGGGCCAGCATCAGCTCGGAGAAGACGTTGCGCGTGAAGGCGAGGTGCTCGCGGGCTTCGGAGGTGTCGCCGGCCTGCAGGGCCTCGATGGCCGCGTCCTCGCGCTCGATGGCGGCCTCGAGCAGGAGCAGCAGCACGGTCTCGCGGGGGGCCGTATGCAGCGCCGTGGTCTGGTATTGGCGGATGCCCTGCATGGTTCGCTCCGTGGGGGATGTGTCGAGGGGAGTTGAGGGGGGGGGCGGGGGATCAGGAATCGTCGTCGCTGGAGGAACCGAGCAGCGCCTCGAGGTAGTCGGTGGTGCTCTGGAGGGCACCCAGGGTCACCTCCATGGCCTCGTACTGGGCGCGGAGGCGGTCCTCGTAGCGCTCGATGCGGTCCGCGTAGCGCTCGATCTGGTCGTTGAGGTCGTCGATGCGGCTGTCGAGGGAGTCGTAGCGGGACTGCAGGGTGCCGGTGTCGTCGTCGATGTAGACATCGATGAGCCCCACCTCGTCGCCAGCGCCCAGCAGGGCCGCGGCGAAGCCCGTGTCGCTGGTGAAGAGCGCCTCGACGGAGTCGATGTCCTCGTCCAGGGCGTCGGCGAAGACGTCCTCGTCCAGGGACATGTTGCCGTCGCTGTCCAGAGAGATGCCGATGAGCCCGAGGGAGGTGAACCCCTCGGTGCCGTAGGCGAACGTGACCGCGCGCGCGAGCCCCGTGGAGACGCGCTGCACGGAGGACTCGCCCACGAATTCGCCGCGGATGCCCGCGTCGGAGTTGTAGGCGCTGTTGGTGTCGATGTAGTCCACCACGTCGTTGTAGGCGTCCACGAAGGCCTGCACGTTGGCGAGCATGGTCTCGGTGTCGCGCGTGACCGCGATGGTCACCGGGGAGGTGGTGGCCTGGGTGAGGGTCAGGCTCAGGCCTGGCACGGCGCCGCTGACCTCGTTGGTCGCGGAGGAGATGGCGATGCCGTTGACCGTGAAGGTGGCGTCCTGCGGGGCCTGGGTCTGGGTGAAGCTGGGCACGGCCCCCGCGCCGTAGGTGGTGCCGGCGGCGAAGGTGATGGTGTTCTCGGCGCCGGTGTCCTGCCCCACGAGCACCAGGCGGTAAGGCGTCGCGCCGCTGCCGTCGTTCACGATGTAGGCGGTGACACCGGCCTCCTGGTCGTTGATGGCGTCGGCGAGGTCCTGCAGGGAGGTCTCGTCCTCAGCCAGCGTGATCTCGACCGGGTCCCCCGAGCCATAGGTCAAGGTGTAGGTGCCCCAGGCGACGGTGTCGGCCGCCTCGAGATCGGCGCAGCCGATGTCCGTGGCCTGGACGTCCGAAGTGGCCAGTTGCCCGACGGAGACGGTGTAGGCCCCGGGGATGGCCTCGCCGGTCGCCTCGCCGAGCACGGCGGTCTCATCGCTGGAGGAGGCGGTGTAGGCGCGGAAGTCCGTGGAGCTGGTCAGGGCCTCGGTGGCGTCCGCGAGGTCCTGGAGGTAGCCCATCAGCGCCGTGAGCTTCTCCTGCTTGCCCTCGTAGTCGGAGACCTTGTCCTCGAGGTTGTCCCTGGGGATGGAGTAGAGCGCGACCATCGAGTCGATGATGGAGCTCGTGTCCAGCCCGGAGACGATCCCGTCGATGGCGATGCTCATGGTTGCACTCCGGGCCCGAGGTGGTGCTGTGGATGCCTACGGATCAAGAAGGGCGAACCTTGAGGGCAAATCGCCGGACCCCAGGGGGCCCGGCGACGTGCTGTGGGAGCGGGCGGCTACCCGAGCAGGCTCAGCGCGCCCTGGTTCATGGTCTTGGCCTGGGCCAGCACGCTGACCCCGGCCTGCTGCAGGATCTGGTTCTTGGCCAGCTCCGCGGTCTCGAACGCGAAGTCCGCGTCCCGGATCTGGCTCTCGGC
>JBDRKM010000246.1:0-7290 GCA_043814015.1 Pseudomonadota bacterium | reverse complement strand
CGCGTTCCGGTAGCTTCGAGGGCGGGTTGGCCGCAGGGCCTTGATCCAGGTTTCGGCCAATCGGCGGGAAATCGGCCTTGAAGGAACGGTCATTTTCCGGGGCGCGACCAAGCGCCCCGCGCCGCCCATCAGGCGGCGAAGAATCTGTCGTCGGGGGGCGGAGCCCCCCGCATACCCAAAACAGGGGCGAGGTCCTCGTTGAGGCCGTGGCCGAAACGTGGACCGTAGCCGGCCGCAGCCCGGGCCCCGCCGCTTGCCCTACTCCTCCTCCAACCCGAGCTTCGTGAGCAGCAGCCCCTCCACCTCCAGCAGGTCGAGCAGGGCGCGCTGCAGGGCGATGTCGGCCTGCAGGCTGGCCACCTGGGCGGTGTCGAGGGCCTCCAGGGAGCGCACCACCTCGCGGGTGGAGCCGCGACCCTCGCGGGCCAGCTCTTGATCGGCCTCCAGCGCGGCCTGGGCCACAGCCACGGTGTCGCGCGCCAGGCTGGCGCGGGCGTCGTCACGGTAGACGGCGCGGACGGCGTCCTCGACGGCCTGGGTCAGGGTCTGGGCGGCGGCCTCGCGGGCCAGGCGCAGGCGCTGGCTCTCCAGCCAGGCCTGGTCCAGGGCGATGGCGTCGGCGCGCCCCGGGAGGGGGGCCGAGAGGGTGAGGCCCATGGAGCTGGCGGGCTCGCGGCCCAGAAAGAGCTCGGCGCGGGCGTCACGCGGGTCGGCCCCCGATCCCGAGAGGCTGAGGCCCGCGGTGAGATCGAGGGTGGGCAGCTTCTGGTGCCGGGCCAGCCGCAGGGCCTCCGAGGCGCCCTGCGCCAGGATGTCCTGCTGCAGCCACGCGGCGTTGTAGGCCCGCGCGATCTCGAGGGAGAGCTGCAGGTCCGGGAGGTGCTCCGGGGGCTCTGGGCGGTCGGTGGGCTCCAGCGGGGCCCGGCGCTCCAGGTTCCGGCCCAGCAGGCGCAGCAGGTGCAGCTCGGCCTGCGCGGCGGTCGCCTCGGCCATGATCCGGGCCTGGCGGGCCACGAGCACGGCGCGCTCCACCTGCAGGACATCGCCGCTGGCGGCGAAGCCCTCCCGCATGCGCTCGCGGGTCTCCTCGAGCTGCTGTTCCACGGTGGCCAGGGTGCGGTGGGCGACGCCCAGGGTCTCCCGGGCCTCCACCAACCGCCAGTAGGCGCTGGCCACGGCCACCACGAGGTGCTCACGGGTGGCGCGGTGATCGAGCGCCTGCCAGTCGCGGTTGCGCTCTGCGGCGTGCACGGCGTAACGGGCGGCGAAGGGCCCGGCGCCGTCGAGCAGGGGCTGGGTGAGGGAGAGGAGCAGGTCGGCGTCGTGGGCGGCCGAGCCCGGCGCGTCCCCGTGGGTGTGACTGCCGTACCACGAGAAGCCGGCGCTGCCGCCGCTGGGCAGGGGTTGGCTGAGCCCGGCCGAGAGCCCCAGGGAGCGGTCGCGGCCCTCGTCGGCAGACCCCCCGGCATCGCCGTCGATCCCGGCCCAGATGGCTGGATCGAAGCTCGCCCGCGCGCCCTCCACCGCCAGCTCCGCCGCGCGCAGCACGAGGCGATCCTGACGCAGCTCGGGGTTGGCCCGCAGGGCCTCCTCGAGGGCGGCGCGCAGGCTCAGCGGCTCCGCCAGGGCGGCGGACGCAGCGAGCAGCAGGGGCAGGAGGCAGGGCATGGGGTGAGGGGGGCGTATCTTATGAAGCCGTCAGCCGTCAGCCTCCAGTCTCGAGCGCCCACCTGCGCTCCTCGGTGGCCACGTAGCCCAATGGCGCGTGGTAACGGCGCGAAGCGCCGGCAGCCTCCGGTCGCGCTGTTTCTGGTCGGCTGCTGGCTTCCCTACCGCAGCCCGCACTCCACGTGGCTGTCCTGCCAGCAGCGGGCCTCGCAGGTCTTGACGGCCCTGGGGTCGGCGGCCAGGAAGTCCAGGTCGCGGCCCATGCCCGCGCACAGATCCTCGCGGGCCTGCTCGCCCTCACGCCAGGCCATGCCGGCCACGGCGTACTCGGTGCCGGTGCCGCAGCCGGCGGTGGGGAACAGCACGCGGCAGTAGCGCGCGGTCTTGAGGTGGGGCTCGGGGAAGCAGGTGACCACCGCCTCCTGCTGGAGGTGCTCCTCGCAGTTGCGGGTCGCGTTGAGGACCACGGCCTGCATGATGTCCGGCGCCCCCGCCGCGTGGGAGCCGCGCAGGGCCTCCATGGCGGTCTGCAGCCGATCGAGAGCCAGGTCGCGCGCGCTGTCCTCGTCCCGTCCCAGGGCTTCCACCCGGAGCGGATCCTGCAGGCGGCAGTCGTCCGCCGAGCGGTGCCAGTACGCGATGCAGCGGGTCGGCACCGGCGCAGCGCTGACGGCTTCGTGGGCCGTGCCGCTGGAGAGGAGGCCGATGATCGCGACGAGGGGCCAGGTCACCAGGCTGCGGCGGTCCATGGCGGTTCTCCTTGGCGGGGCGGGCGCGGTGCGAGGGCGAAGCACCCTGCGACTGGCCCATCGGTCCGCGGCGCGGGGCGTTCGAGGGGAAAAGCACACGCCGTGTGACACTCGCGCGGGCCGGGTGCTCCTGGGGACGCTTGTGCCCCCTCTCCTCCACGAATACGTGCCCCAGCCTGACGGAGGCTCCCATGTCCCAGATCCACGATGTCGTCATCCTCGGCTCCGGCCCAGCCGGGCTCACCGCCGCCATCTACACCGCCCGCGCCAACCTCGCCCCGCTGGTGTTCGAGGGCCTGCAGCCCGGCGGCCAGCTCACCATCACCACCGAGGTCGAGAACTTCCCCGGCTTCCCCGAGGGGGTCGATGGCAACGCGTTGATGGACAGCATGCGCGCTCAGGCGGAGAAGTTCGGCGCCACCCTGCGCCCCGAGAAGGTGGTGGAGACCTTCCTCGACGAGCGCCCCTTCCGCCTGCGGGTGGACGGCGGCGGCGAGGTCCTCGCGAAGGCCGTCATCCTCGCCACCGGCGCCTCCGCCCGCTACCTCGGCCTGCCCAACGAGCTGCGCCTGCAGGGCCGCGGGGTGTCCGCCTGCGCCACCTGCGACGGCTTCTTCTACCGCGGGCAGGAGATCGTGGTGGTCGGCGGCGGCGACTCCGCCATGGAGGAGGCCATCTTCCTCACCCGCTTCGCCAGCAAGGTCACCGTCATCCACCGCCGCCATGAGCTCCGCGCCTCCAAGGTCATGCAGGAGCGCGCCCAGAAGAACCCGAAGATCGCCTGGGCCCTGGGCAAGGTGCCCGTGGACGTGGCGGGCCAGGGCGCGGTCGAGGGCGTGGTGGTCGAGGACGCCGCCACGGGCGAGCGCAGCACCATCTCCTGCACCGGCATGTTCCTGGCCATCGGCCACACCCCCAACACCGAGGCCTTCGCCCGCTGGATGGAGCTGGACGAGAAGGGCTACGTGGTCACCTCGCCAGGTGGGGCGGCCACCCACATCCCCGGCGTGTTCGCCGCCGGCGACCTCAAGGACTCCACCTACCGGCAGGCCATCACCGCCGCCGGCAGCGGCTGCATGGCGGCGCTGGAGGCCGAGCGCTGGCTCGAGACGCAGGAGTAGCCCCGGCGCGGCTTGCGCCCGGTATGCGCCGCGATTATCCAGGCGGCGCCGCGGCGGCGCCCCGCTGTCGTCGGCTTGAAAACCCGATCCAGCCACGGCGTGGTTGCCCACCTTCGGGTGGGTCGCGGGTGATCCTGCCCGCGAGGGAAGCCGGTGTGAATCCGGCGCGGTCCCGCCACCGTGAGCAGTCGAAACGCCCCGCCAGGGAGCCACTGGGAGAGACCTCCCGGGAAGGCGGCGGGGCCTATGGCTGTGAGCCGGGAGACCTGCCCGCCGTGCACCACGAACGCCCCCGGACCTGGGGTGGTGGTGCGGCCGTCGGCCGTCCACCTGCCAGCCCCGCGGGCACACGGAGGACCCGATGAAGCGTCTCGCCTGGATTCTGATCCCCTGCCTCTCCCTCCTCGCCGCCTGCAAGGAGGAGACGGACGACACCGCCGACACAGCCCCCCCCGAGGGCGACACGGACACCGACACCGACACCGACACCGACACGGACTCGGATGCCGACGCCGACTCGGATGCCGACGGCGACTCGGACGTCCCCCTCGAGATCATCGGCGAATACGACGATCCCTGGGGCATGAACCACGTCATCACGCAGGACACCTGGACCATGGACGGCTTCGGTGAGACGAGCCTGTTCGACATCCAGAAGCACGACAACGACGCCGACAAGCTCGTGGCCCAGAACGACGAGGCGAACACCTACAGCCCCGGTCTCTACAGCCGGATGGACTGGGTGTACGTGGACACCACCCTCTACTTCTGCCAGTCCATCTACGACGCCGCCACCTTCGACGAGGCCTGGATGGCCGAGGCTCCCGACAGCGCGGATCCCGCCAACAGCGGTTGCGCGGGCTTCTCCTGGTCCGAGCTCATCCCGGGGTAGGCATGAGCGCCCGGTGGTGGAGCCAGGCTGCCTGCCTGGCGATCTTCGCGTGCGCCTGCAGCCCGGCGCCCGCCGACAGCGGCGTGTCCAGGCCGGAACCCTTCGCGGATCGCGTGGTCTCCTTCGAGCCCGGTGATTGCTCCGGGTTCGGTCAGGACTCCCTGCCCGACGTGGTCCTGGGGCCGCCCCAGGGTGCGGGGGAGCGCGCCGGCTCCCTCGACGTCGTCTCCCTCGGGGACGGCGGCGTGATCGTGCTGGCGCTGGACGACCTGGGCCTGGTGGACGGTGAAGGTCCAGACCTCCTCGTGTTCGAGAACGCCTTCGTGGGCTGGCCCGAGCCCGGGTTCGTGGCCGCCAGCGCCGACGGCGAGAGATGGGCCGAGTGGCCCTGTGACCCCGAGGACGCCGAAGGCGGCTTCCCGGGCTGCGCCGGGGTCCACCCGGTCTACGCCGATGGCGAGGACGGGGCCGACCCCACGGACCCGGCCACCGCCGGCGGCGACGCCTTCGACCTGGCGGATCTCGGCCTGGAGCAGGCCTGGTTCGTCCGCGTGCGCGACAGCGGCCACAACCTGTGCGCCGCCGACACGGGCGGCTTCGATCTCGACGCCATCGCCGTGGTGAACGGCGTGGAGCGTTGAGCCCCGCTCACCCCGGCGGCCGGCGCTCCGACTGCGGGAGGGCGTGGAAGCTGGGCGTGACGAAGCGGATGGCCTCCTCGACCTCGGCGGGCTCCAGGTAGCCGGAGCGGTCGAGGTCGAGCTCGGCGAAGGGGGTGAGCTGGCCGGACCAGCGGGCGTGCTCGGTGGGGCTCACGCGGCCGTCACCGTCGTCGTCGATGCGGGCGATGACGCCCGCGATGATGGCGCTGTGGTCGAAGACCTCGCCCGCGGGAGGCGGCATCGCGGGGGGCGTGGGGGGGCCATCACAGCCGGACCCGGCGAGCAGGGCCGCCGCCAGCGTGACCCGAGCCGCGCGCATCACCAGTACCCCTTGGCGCGCATGACCTGCTCCAGGACCGGGTCCACGTAGGGGACCTCGCCCGCGCCCGGGGGGGTGAAGCCCCGGTAGTGCTCCCGCATGGCCGCCAGCAGGTCGCTGGCCACGGCGCGCCCCTCGGCGCCGGTGGGGTCCAGGCGCTCCTCGCGCCCCGGGCCGACGGCGTACAGGGAGAGGCGGGGGTCGTCCACGGCGCCGCCGCTCAGCAGATCGAGGTAGCCGGCGGTGCCGGCCTGCAGCGGGGCCAGCACCAGGCGGTGATCGCGCGTGCGCGCGCTGCCCATGGGCAGGATGCCCTCGCTGACGCTGCAGGCGGGGAGGGTGGGGTCGGCCCCCTCCCGCAGGCGCCTGAGCAGGCTGTGGCCGCGGACCCCCGCCGGGGCCTGGATCTCCAGCAGATCGAGCACGGTGGGGAGCAGGTCCATCAGGGCGATGTCGTCGTCCACGCGGGTGCCACCGTGCTGGCCGCCGGGGAAGCGCACGATGAACGGGACGCGGGTGGAGGCGTCGTGCAGGCTGATGCGGTGGTTCGGGTGCCCGTGCTCCATGAGATCCTCGCCGTGATCGCCGAAGACCACGATGAGACTCTCGTCCAGCAGGCCGCGCTGCTGCAGCTGCTCCAGGAAGAGGCCGAGCTGCACATCGGCGTACGCGATGCCCGCGTCGTAGTGGGCCACGAGGTGGGCGAGGTCGGCCGGCGAGAGCGCCTGGCCCGTGGCCGGATCCTGCCGGGCCAGCAGGGAGAAGAGGTCCGTGTGCAGCACGGACATGCGGCGCGCGGGCAGCTCGCGCTTGACCTGGAACTCCTGGATGGCCGGGAAATACCGACCCTGCCAGATCTTCTCGACCCGCATGGGGCTCTCGTCGGTGAGGATGGAGTCCATCACCCCTTCGTAGTCGGGGTCGAACAGATCCTCGAACCACAGCGGCTTGGTGTAGGGCGCATGCGCGTCGTAGCCCTGCACGAACAGGAAGAACGGGCGCTGTGGGTCGCGCTCGTCGAGCCAGGAGAGGGCGGCGGGCATGGTGTTGGCGAAGGAGCCGAAGGTCCACTCGTCGCGGTAGCTGTCGAAGCCCCGGTCGAAGCCGAAGGCCCGCACCAGGTGCCCGCCGGCCACGAACCCGCCGGTCTGGTAGCCGTAGTAGCCGAGCACCCGCTGGAGGGTCTCGGTGTCGGCGGGCAGGCAGAAGGACTCGTAGGAGAGGGGGGCCAGCTCGGAGGGCAGGCGGGAGGAGAGCAAGGAGGAGAAGGAGGTGAGGGTCTCGTTGGACTGGCTCCAGCAGCGGCTGAAGACCACGGACTCCCGCGCCAGGCGGTCCAGGTTGGGGGAGGTGTCGCGGCCGTACCCGTAGCAGCCGAGGTGGTCGGCCCGCGTGGTGTCGAAGGCCAGCAGGATCACCGGGGGCCGCCGGCGGGGACCGCTCTGGGCCAGCAGGCGCCGGGGCCAGGCGAGGGAGGAGAGCCCCGCGGTTCCCGCGGCACCGAGCAACCCGGCGATGACCTGTCTGCGCTCCATGGGGCGGACATTAGCCCGGCGTCGGCCTCCTCGCTGGTCTCATGGCGCGCGGCGGCGCGACACGCTAGGCCCCGAACACCGCGAGGAGGCCCGCGCTTGCCCGTCCCCGAGAAGTTTCCCGGTAGCTGGTGGTGGGTGCTGGCCCTGAGCCTGCTGGTGATCGCCCGCGCGGTGGTCGGGGTGTTGCTGGCGCCTTAGTTTTTTTCCTCGCGGCGCTCCAGGCCGGACATGGCCGCGCGGTAGGCCTCGAGCAGCTCCTGCGAGGCGGCGCTGCGCAGGTCGTCGCTCTGCACGGCGGCGCGGCGCAGCGCCTCTGGGGGGAGGACGCTCGCGGGATCGCGCCC
>JBDRKM010000245.1:0-9913 GCA_043814015.1 Pseudomonadota bacterium | reverse complement strand
CGGGATCTCCCATCACCCGACCTCGCGTGGGTCGAGAGCGCCTCGGGTTCTGCGCTATCCTTCGCGCCTTTGCGCCTTTGCGCCTTTGCGGTTGGTTTCATGGCTCCGGGAGCCGCGGCCCCCGCGGCATGGGGAACTATCCAGAAACCCGGACCCGGGGGCTGGCGACCCTCACGTCGCGCGGGTCCTCGAAAGGCGACGTGTCCGCACCATGCCCACGATCCCCAGCCCCAACAGCGCCACGAGGGCGCCCGGACCGCGGCCGGCGCTGGAGCAGGACCAGTCGGGGAGGTCCTCCGTGGCCAACAGATCCCAACAACTTGGGAGGTCGGTGGCGAAGGCGCGCTCGGAGGCGGTGCCCAGGCCCGCGAAGGTCTCCAGGGGCAGGCAGGTGTCGCCGGAGCCGTCCGGGCAGGCCGCGCAGCCGCCCGCGAAGGCGCACAGGCCGTCGTCCTCGCCAAGCAGGCGGCGGGAGAGCGCGGCACCCTGCAGCAGCACGTCGGTCTCGGCGCCCGCGAGGGCGGCGCCGGAGGCGTCGAAGCCGAGGTGCAAATAGAGGCTCCAGGCTTCGACCAGGGGGTCGTCGTCCCAGGTCTCGTGGTCGGAGAGCCAGGTGAGCTCGCCGGTCTCGGAGAGGGTGGCGGTGCCGGACATGATGCGGCAGTCGGAGGCGCCCTCGTGCTCGCCGTAGGTGCCCCAGAGCAGGTCGAAGCCTGCCTCGCCGTCCTCGGGCTCACCCATCCGGAGGAAGGCGGCGCCGCTGGACTCCGCGAAGAGCAGCAGGGTCGCCGCGCCACAGCGGGCCAGGCCCTCCAGGGGCAGCTCGTAGATGCGACCCGCGACGTTCGCGGGCTCGAAGTCGGGATCGCGGCCCCAGGGATCGACGGTGAAGGTCAGCGGCTCGTCCAGCATGAAGTCCCAGCTGCCGGTGGGGGGGGGCGTGGGCACGTCCTCCCAGCCCAGAAAGGAGTAGGTCCCTGGCTCGAGGCCTTCCCGGCGGCCTTCGCGCTCGCAGAGCCCGTAGACCTCGGTGGCGACCTCCTGGCCCGCCTCGTCCACCAACACCCGGCGGCCCTCGTCGAGGTCGGCCAGGTCGCAGAGGTGTGCCTCGTGGTCGAGCGAAAAGCCGTCCCAGGGGGCCGGGCCCCAGGCCTCGAGGTCCACCTCGATGGTGCCGTCCTCTTCGCAGGCGCCGGGGGCTACCCAGGCCGGGGGGCAGTCGCAGGAGGTGATGAGGGCCAGGCCGGAGGCCACGATCAAGTGCTTCGCGCGCATGGGGACCTCCTACCAGGTGAAGCGCGGGCCCACGTCGAGGATGACGCGGGGGGCGCAGAAACAGGTGTCGCTGGCGACCATCACGCCGGCGTCGAAGCTCACCGGCATGTCGGTCTCGAAGTCCAGGCGCAGGGCGGCGCCGCCGATGAATCCGTTGTAGAACAGGTGGGCCTGCTCGGTGCCGATCAGGGCCCAGCCGGCGGTCAGCTCCACCTCGAAGGGCCCCCAGATGTTCAGGTCGAGCGCCGGCGCCAGCCAGGGGGTGAGCCAGTCGGCGAAGGCCAGGTCCGCGAAGGGGGTCAGGCCGCCGAGGCGCCGGTGGGAGCCCTCCCAGTAGTACATGGGCGCGGCGAAGCCGACCCGCAGGTTGAGGGAGTCCACCACGCGGTGGTCGAAGGTGTAGCCCAGGCGCAGCCCACCGCCGGTGAGGCCGACCACCTCGAGGCCGATCTTGAAGGGGTCCTCGGGCGGGCGGGTCCAACGGCTCGCGCTCGCTTCGGCCGCGGGCGTGACCAGCAGGGCGGCCAGCAGCGCGAAGGGCCGGGTGGGGTGAGGCATGGGGTTCTCCTCCGGGGCGGTCTGAGACCAAGCAAGGCTCGTGCCGGCTGGGAGAACCTACCTTGCACCGTGGGAGCGGTCACGCTGTGGAGGTTTTTTTGGGGGGGTAGATTGGGACACGGGCGTCGTGCTCAACCCCCTGCCGGTGCCTCGCTCTCTGGAAGCACCACCTCGCTCGCCTTCAGCTCGGGCAGCACCACCTCCATGGCGCGCTCGATGGGGATGGCCACGCGCCCATCGGGCAGGGGTCGGCAGCCCCGCAGCAGGGCGCCCTGCTCGGCGCGCAGGGCCGTGATGTCTTTGGAGCTGCGGGTGCTGCTCAGGGCGGCCAGACGCGCGTCCTCGCCGGTCCCGGACAGGGCCGTGGCCGCCGTGATCAGCACCAGCAGGGCCGCGGCGCCGGTCAGGCCGGCGAAGACGGCCGTGATGGGATCCGGGTGGGGCGAAGCGGCCATGGCGGCTCCCTAGACGTTCTCGAAGGTGAGGGACTCGGGCAGGCGCGGGTCCCGCACGGGCACGAGCGCCACCCGCCGCAGCACCAGCGCCAGCCAGGCCACCAGCAGGCCAGACATGCCGACGCCGAGTGCCACCTCGGGCGCGGTCACCTGCAGGGCCTCGGGGTGGACGGCGGGCCCCACCAGCCAGAGCAGATCCACCCAGTGCATCCCCAGCAGCCAGGCGGCCCCCAGCGCGAGCAGGATGGGGCGTCGCTTGGGGTGGCGTGAGATCAGCAGCAGCAGCGGCAAGGCGAAGTGCCCGACCAGCAGGGCCAGCCCCACCCACTCCCAGCCGCCCGCCATGCGCGTGCGGTAGAAGACGGTCTCCTCCGGGAGGTTGGCGTACCAGTAGAGCATGTACTGGGAGAAGGCGATGTAGGCCCAGAAGATGGTGAAGCCGAAGAGCAGCTTGCCCAGATCGTGCAGGTGCTCGGGGGTGATGGCCAGGCGCAGCCTGCCCGTGGCCTGCAACCCGCGGATCATCAGGATCATGGTCGCCAGGGCCGCCACGAGGGCGCCCGCGAACACGTAGACCCCGAAGATGGTGCTGTACCAGGCCGGCTCCAGCGACATCAGCAGATCGAAGCCCGCGAAGGTGGTGGTGAGCGTGAAGAGCACCACGCCCGGCGCGCTCCAGGTCTGCAGCGTGAGGGTGTGCCGTGGGTCGCCGTCGGCGTCCTGGCGCACGGAGCGGCGGAACAGGAACCAGCCCAGCCCGGTCCAGATGGCCAGGTAGCCCACCACGCGGGCGGTGAAGAAGGGCGCGTTCAGGTAGCCCAGCTTGGCTTGGACCAGGGGCTCTTCGGCCACGCGGGCCGGGTCGGCCCAGGGGTAGAGGTGCCCGAGGCCGAAGAGCAGCGGCAGGATCAAGAGCGCGGCCAGGGGTGCGCCCATGGCCAACCCCTCGGCCAGGCGCCGCACCACCACGGACCAGCCCGCGCGGGTCAGGTGCTGGATGAGCACGAAGACGAGCCCGCCCAGCACCAGGGAGAGCACGAAGAAGCTGTTGAGCAGCCAGGCGGCCAGCAGGGCCTGTGCGTCGGCGGCCAGCAGGACACCGGCCACCAGGCCGAGCACCCCGACGAGGCCCCCGCCGATGAGCAGACGGTTGGCCAGCGGGCCGAGGATCAGCACGTCGCGGGAGAGGTCGGGGGCCTTCACGGCGTCACCTCCAGGGTGGCCCGCTGTTCGGGCGGCACGTCCTCGAGGCTGGCGTCCTGGCTGCGCTGCAGCGCCACCAGGTAGGCCGCGATGGCCCAGCGGTCCTCGGCCGGGATCTGCGGGGCGTAGCCCGGCATGGTGCGCACGCCGTCCGCGACGACCCCGTAGTAGTACCCGACCGGCTTGCCCGTCACGCCCTGGCTGTGCAGATCGGAAGGCGCCACCCAGGCGCCCTCGCCCAGCGCCGCGGCGCGCTCATGGACCATACCGTCGCCCCGGCCAGCGAGCCCGTGGCAGGGCTGGCAGAAGAGGTCGTAGCGCTCCCGACCGCGCTCCAGGGTGGCCGGCGTGGGCTCGAAGGGCAGGGCTGTGGCTTCGGTCTCCCCGGGCTGGCGCAGGGGCCCGGCCACGGTCAGCGTGCCCGGCACCGGCGGCCGCATGGCGCGCCCGTCGGCGAACACCGGGCTCAGCGTCTGGGGCTCGGCGCGGTCCTGGTTGTCCATGTCGGGGATGAGGTGGATGCGGGGAACGCGGCTGTGGGCGCGGCGGGCGCGGGCCACCAGCGCCAGGGGCAGGAGGCTCAGGACGGTGAGGAGGGCGATGGCCCAGCGGACAGCGCGCGGCATGGGTCAGCCCTCCAGGTCTTCGACGCCCAGGGCGCCGAGCGAGCAGAGCAGGGCGCGGGTGGCGTCGGGGTCGTAGCGCGGATCGCTGGCCTCGATGGTGAGGAAGAAGCGATCGTCCGTGGCCCGTGTGAAGCGGGGACTCCTGAAGGCCGGGTGGTGCCAGGAGGGCAGCCCGTTGGCCACCAGCATGCCCACGAAGGCGGTGATGGCCGCCAGCAGGATGGTGCCCTCGAACATCACGGGGATGTCGGCCGGGAGGGAGAAGAGCGGCTTGCCGGAGATGTTGAAGGGGTAGTCCACGGCGTTGGTCCACCACTGGAGCAGCAGCGCCCCCAGGGCGCCCGACATCCCGGCCCCGAAGACCACCCAGGGCAGGCGGGTGGGCTGCAAGCCCATGGCCTCGTTCAGGCCGTGGACCGGGAAGGGTGTGTGGGCGTCCCAGCGGGTGAAGCCCGCGTCGCGCACCCCGGCGGCGGCGCGCAGGATGGCGGGCACGTCCTCGAACTCGGCCAGGATTCCCCAGGTGGGCGCGCTCATGGCTCCACCTCCCCCTCGAAGCGCGACCGCGGCGGCCCTGGGGGGTCCTCCTCGACGATCCCGACGCTCGCCCGCCAGCGGCCGCGCTCGGCGTGGGCCTGCGGGTAGTCGCCCCAGTAGTCGCCCAGCGGCTTGTGCTCGGCGTGGTGGGCCTCCGCCGCGGGCATGACCGTCTTGAGCTCCGCCATGGCCAGCATGGGCAGCAAGCGCACGAACAGCAGGAACAGGGTGAAGAACAGGCCGAAGGAGCCCAGCAGCGTGAGCAGATCCACCCAGGTGGGGCTGTAGTAGCCCCAGGAGGAGGGCAGGAAATCGCGGGAGAGCGAGGTGACGATGATGACGTAGCGCTCGAACCACATGCCCAGGTTGATGAAGGCCACCAGGGTGAAGATGAGCCAGGGGCTGGTGCGGATCTTCTTGAACCAGAAGAGCTGGGGCGCCAGCACGTTGCAGCCGATCATGATCCAGTAGGCCCAGGCGTAGGGACCGAACGCGCGGTTGAGGAAGGTGAAGCGCTCCAGCGCGTTGCCCGAGTACCACGCGATGAAGAACTCCATGGCGTAGGCGTAGCCCACCAGCGAGCCCGTCAGGAGCATGATCTTCGCCATGTTCTCCAGGTGGCGCAGGGTGATCAGCTCCTTGAGCCCGAAGAGCTGGCGGGAGGGCACGATGAGCAGGGTCACCATGGCGAAGCCGCCGAAGACGGCCCCGGCCACGAAGTAGGGCGGGAAGATGGTGGTGTGCCAGCCGGGGAGCTGGGAGGTGGCGAAGTCGAAGCTCACCACCGAGTGCACGGAGAGCACCAGCGGGGTCGCGAGCCCCGCCAGCAGCAGGTAGGCGCGCTCGAACCGCAGCCAGTGGCGGTTGGACCCGCGCCAGCCCAGCGCCGCGACGCCGTAGAGGAAGGAACGGATCTTCCCCGTGGCCCGGTCGCGCAGGGTGGCCAGATCCGGCACCAGGCCCATGTACCAGAACATCAGCGAGACGGTCAGGTAGGTGGCGATGGCGATGAGGTCCCACAGGAGCGGGCTGCGGAAGTTGGGCCACATGGACATCTGGTTGGGCACCGGGAAGAACCAGTGCAGCACCCAGGCGCGGCCCACGTGGATGGTGGGGAACACCCCGGCGCAGGCCACGGCGAAGATGGTCATGGCCTCGGCGAAGCGGTTGACCGCGGTGCGCCACTTCTGCCTGAAGAGGAAGAGGATCGCCGAGATCAGGGTGCCGGCGTGGCCGATGCCGATCCAGAAGACCAGGTTGACGATGGCGAAGCCCCAGCCCACCGGGTTGTTGAGGCCCCAGACCCCCACGCCCGTGACCAGCAGGTAGGCGATCATCACCCCGAACAGCCCCAGCAGGGTCAGGGAGCCGGCCAGGGCGATCCACCAGGCCAGCGGGGGCCTGGGCCGCTCCACGATGCCGCAGACCTTGGCGGTGACGTCGCCGAAGGTCAGCCCGGGCGCGGTCAGCGGCGGGCGCTCGCCGGGGCGCTCCCAGGTGTTGTCCAGGGGCTCGGTGAAGGTGCTCATGCGCCGCGCCCTCCCTGGCCGCGCACCCGCGCCATGTACCGGGTGCGCTCCTTCAGGTTGAGCTCGGGCAGCAGGCTGTAGGTGCGCGGGTCCTGGGCCAGGATGGCCACGCGGTTGCCGGGGTCGTTGTAGTCGCCGAAGGTGATGGCCCGGGCCGGGCAGACCTGGGCGCAGGCGGGCACCACGTCGCCGTCCATCAGCTCGCGGCCCTCGTTCCTGGCCTTGATCCGGGCCGCCAGGATGCGCTGCACGCAGTAGGAGCACTTCTCCATGACCCCGCGGGAGCGCACCGTGACCTCGGGGTTGCGCGCGAGCTGCGCCACCGGGTCGGCCCCCTTCGTGTAGGCGAAGAAGTTGAAGCGTCGCACCTTGTAGGGGCAGTTGTTGGCGCAGTAGCGCGTGCCCACGCAGCGGTTGTAGACCATCGTGTTGAGGCCTTCGTCCGAGTGCTGGGTGGCGGCCACGGGGCAGACCTGCTCGCAGGGGGCCAGCTCACAGTGCATGCAGGGCACGGGCAGGAAAGCGAAGCCAGGATCGGCGGGATCGCCCGCGTAGTAGGTGTCGATGCGGATCCAGTGCAGCTCGCGGCCGTTGGCCACATCTTCGGGGCCCACCACGGGGATGTTGTTCTCCGCCTGGCAGGCCACGGTGCAGGCGCCGCAGCCGGTGCACTTGTCCAGATCGATGATCATGCCCCAGGTGTGGCCCTCGTAGACGGGCTCCTGCCAGGAGGAGACGGGGGCGGGGGCGTGCACCACGTGCTGGGCGAAGTCCGGGTGGGCTCGGTACTCCTCGAGCGAAGCCTCGCGCACCAGGGCCGGGATGCGCCGCTGGGTCTCGGCCGCCCCGCGGGCCTCGATGGGGAAGTGGTCCTGGGTGGTGGCGAGGGGGACCTGGCGGCCGGTGGGCTGCAGTGTGGCGTCGGACCCGTGGTTCCAGGCCTGCCAGGTCCGCAGCGGCCCGACATCCACGCCCACGCCGGACAGGCCGCCGTAGCCGAGGGTCAGGCCGATCACCCCCTCGGGCTGACCGGGCAGCACCAGGGCGGGCAGCTCCACCGAGGCGGCGCCGCGCCCGACGCGCACCACGTCGCCGGTGGCGATGCCGTGGGCGGCGGCCGTGGCCGGGGCCAGCAGGGCCGCGTTGCCCCAGGTGAGCTTGGTGATTGGATCGGGCAGCTCCTGCAGCCAGCCGTTGCGCGCCAGGCGGCCGTCGCGGACCTTGGCGCAGGGGGCGAAGCGCAGGTGCGGACCGGCGGGCTCCTGGGCAGGCAGCCCCAGCGCGGGGCCGCGCAGCGCGTTCGTCTCGGCGAAGGCCGGCAGGGGCTCCACCGGCGCATTCCCGAGCCCCATCCCGGACTGCAGCGCCCTCTCCCAGGCGGACTCCGCGTCAGAACCAGGCGCTGCCTCCGCGCTCAGGCCGTGGGTGGCGCGCACCAGGGCGTAGCCGGTGGACGGTGCGCCCTCGCTCAGCAGCCCGAGGATCTCCACCAGGCTGCGTCCGCCGAACAGCGGCGCGATGAGGGGCTGGACCAGCACGGCGGCGCCGTCCCAGGTGCGCGCATCGCCCCAGGCCTCGAAGGGGTGGGCCATGGGCAGGTGCCAGTGGCACTTCTCCGCGGTCTCGTCGCGGTGCAGGCCCAGGTGGGCGCTGTGCTCGACGCGGGCCAGGGCCGCGCCGAAGCCGAAGTCGGCCGGGGCGTCGTAGGCCGGGTTCACACCGAGCAGGAGCAGGGTGGCGACCCGCCCCTCGTCCATGTCCTTCACAAGCCGTTGCAGCTCGAGGACGCCGGTTGGGGTGTCGGGCACCGGCGCCACGCGCAGGGCGCGGCTTCCCAGGGCCATGTTGATGATCCAGCCGAGCGCGTGCGCCGTGGCGGGTTGGCTCTCCCCGACGCAGACCAGGGCGCCATCGCCGGCCGCGAGCAGGCGCGCGGCCAGGACCGTGGCTTCGGGCACGGGCGCCGCCCTGGTCCCGTGGACCCGCAGCGTGTCGCGCAACCACTCGGCTCCGGAGGGCAGCGCCACGTGGTGTTCCTCCACCAGGGCCCGGGCCAGGGCCAGGACCAGCAGCTCCACCCGCGCCGGGGGCATGGCCCAGCGCTGGTCCGCGGCGGCCCCCGTCAGGCTGACGCGGCTCTCCACGCACAGCAGCTCCAGGCGCTCTGCCCGGCCAGGGTCGCGGGCACGGCCCCACTGGGCGGAGAGGCGCACCGCGTCGGGGTGCTCCTGGAAGAGGTCCTCGTCGAGGGAGAGCACCAGCCGAGCGCGCTGCAGGTCGAACACCGGGCGCGCCGAGCGCCCGAGCGCCATCCGGGCCCCGGACAGCTCCTCGTCCCGGGCCACGGAGGACCAGGCCATGGTCCGGGCCTGCGGGAGGCGCTCGGCGAGGGCGGACCACAGCCGCTCCACGGTGGGCGAGCGGGTGGGGGGCAGGATCACCCGCAGCCCCGCGCCCCGATCGGCCTCGTGCGCCTCGAGGCGCTCCTTCAGCCAGGCCTCCGCCGCCGCCCAGTCCTGCTCCTCGCCGTCGCGGGCGGGGGTCCGCGAGCGCGTGGGGTCGTACAGCGAGAGGATCGCGGCCTGCGTGCGCGCGTCGGTGGCCCCGCCGCTGGCCGGGTGCAGCGCGTTGCCCTCCACCTTGATGGGGCGCCCATCGTAGGAGGTCACCACCAGGGGCAGGGCCACGCCGTCCGGGTCGAGCGCGGTGGCGAAGTACCGCGCCACGCCGGGCTCCTGCCCCTCGGGGCGCTGCGCGTAGGGGACGATCTTCTCCTCGGGCCAGCGACACCCGGCCAGACCGGCCAGGGCCGCGGAGGCACCCAGGGCCTTCAGGAAGCCGCGGCGGGAGGGGGCGGACCAATCCGGCGGGGCGATGCCGTGATCCACCAGCGCCGTGAGCGCGGGATCGCCGGCCAGGGAGGCCAGGCGCCGCCAGTGGGGCCCGTCCGGGATGGCGTGCTTCAGCGGTGGCATGAGGCGCAGTCCTCCGGCGGCGTGGTGGCGCGCAGCTTCACCAGGGCCTCCCCCTGGGCCCGGGCGTCACCCGCGGGCACCCAGGCCATGTTCGTGATGTCCCCGGGAGGTCGAAGATGCGGGGCCGGGTCGCGGTGGCAGTCCAGGCACCAGCCCATGCTCAGGGGCTCCACCTGCCAGACCTCGGCCATCGCATCGACGCGCCCGTGGCACTCCACGCAGCCGACCCCGCCGTGCACGTGGGCCGAGTGGTCGAAGTAGGCGTAGTCGGGCAGATCGTGGACCCGCACCCAGGGCACCGGCAGCCCCGAGGCGAGGCTCTCGCGCACCACGGTGAGCGCCGCGCTCTCGGCCCTGACCCGCGCGTGGCAGTTCATGCAGGTCTGGGTGGGCGGCACGCCGGGGTGGGCGGCGCCCTCCACCGGGGTGTGGCAGTAGCGGCAGTCGATGCCCATGTCTCCGGCGTGCAGCGCGTGGCTGTAGGGCACCGGCTGCAGCGGCTGGTAGCCCACGTCGGTGGTCTTTGGCGAGGCGCCCCAGGTGATGAGCACGGTGGCGTACAGGCCGCCGCCGATCACCGCGGCCGGGATGAGGACCTTGATGTGGTTGGTCCAGGCCGGGAAGAGGAAGCGCGACAGCAGCGCGGGGCTGTGCCCGCAACCCAAGGTGATCGCACCGCCCCGCGCTGCCCTTTTTTGGGGGGGGGGGGGGGGGGGGGGGGGGGGCGGGGGGGGCGGGCGCCCCCGCGCCCCCCC
>JBDRKM010000244.1:0-18337 GCA_043814015.1 Pseudomonadota bacterium | reverse complement strand
GGGGGGGCGGACAGGCCGAGGGCCTGGTGCAGCACCAGCAGCAGGGGCGCGCTCATGACGCCCGCGGCCAGGAACAGCCCGGTGGGGAGCACGGCCATGAACACCGCCAGCTCGGGCCGGGCGCAGGCCCCGGCGATGCCGAGCAGCACGAGGCCGGCGAGGGGTCGCAGGAGCCCCGGCACGGCCGGCGTGTGCGGCTCGGGCAGGGCGGCGGGCATGGGCAGGGCGGCGTCCATGGGCGCTCCGGGAAGGGGTCGCCCATGAGCCTATGGGAGCGGTTTGCGGGGGCTGTGTGGGTGGGGTGCGGAGTGGGCGCAGGGGGTGTGCGGATCCTGTGCAGGCGCTACCACCTCCACCGCGCCCCCAGGCTCACCAGCGGCCCGTACAGCTCCACCCACTCGTCGTTCGGGTTGGCGGCGAGCTGGCCGTAGCCGGCGGCCACGGAGATCCCCAGGCTGCCCTTGTCGCCGTTGCCGCGGATCCAGGAGGCCACGCCCGACTCCACCCAGGTGGCGCCGGCGCCGCCCGTGCCCCAGTCCACGAAGAGGTCGGTGCGGGCGCCCACGGGGATGTTCATGGTCATGGCGATCCCGCCGTAGGCGAACTCGGTGGACTCGTCCAGGTCCCAGCAGTCCTCGCCGGAACCGTGCTCGTAGTCGTAGTAGTACTCGCCGCAGCTTCCGTTCCAGACAGCGTCGTTCCTGGGCACCAGCACGAAGGTGTTCCGGACGGTGAGGTTGAGCCCGTCGCGGCCGCCCAGGCGCGCCTCCTGCACCACGGAGAAGGCGCCCTCCACGTCCGGGAAGGTGGGCTGGCCGCCGCCGCCCTCCTGCAGGGCGTAGTCGTAGCTGCGGCCCCAGGAGGAGGCGTCGCCGTTGAGCATGGACCAGCCCGCGCCCAGGCCGAGGGAGAAGTAGCGCGCGTCGTAGCCGCCGCTGGCCAGACCCGCGACGGACAGGGGGTTGCCATCGCGGGAGAAGCCGAAGGCCAGGGGGGCCACCCGCACGGTGGCGTACCAGGGCTTCTCGAAGGTGTAGCTGGTCCACAGCTCGTTGATGAAGCCCACACCCAGGGTATCGAGCGCCAGCAGGGGGCGGATGGACAGGCCGGTCTCGCCCAGGCCACCGAGGCGTTCGGGGCCCACGGGGTAGTGGGAACGCCGCGTGTGGGGCTCCACCGCGTCGCCCTCGGCCACGCGCCCGCCGCGGTCCAGGTCCACCAGGGCGCGGTCATCTTCCACCACCCGCACGCGGCCCGTGGCCGCTACCCGGGCCACGGTGCGCAGCTCGGTGCCCGTGGCGTCCAGCAGGGGGACCTCCACCACCTCGGTGCCCATGAAGCGCAGGTCCGCGCCGGGGCTCAGGCCGGCATCGCGGCCGAGGTCCACCAGGGCGGTGCCCAGTTCGGCCTTGAGCACGGTGCCGGTGGTGGCGGCGGGCGGCGCGGTGGGCTCGGACGTGGCGGCCTCGGCGGTGGCGACGCTGGCGACCGCGACGACACCAGCCTCGGCGGGCAGGGCCTTGACCTCGTGCACCTCGACCCAGGGGCGCCCGCCCACGTCGAAGAGGCCCGCGGCGCCTTCGAAGTGGCGTGTGCTCGACAGGGTGTAGCCGCCGTCGTCGGCATCCCAGCGCTGCAGGTCGCCGCCGCCGGTGAGGATCCAGACCGTCTGGTCCTGCTGCAGCACCCCCAGGGGGGAGGCGGGCAGGGTGGTGACCAGCACGTCGCCGGCCATCACGGGGTTCGGGTCGGCGTGGGCGACGAGGGAGGCGAGGGCGAGCAGGGCGAGGGCGGTCATGGGGCGCTCCGGGGGCGGGGATGGGCCCAGGATGGCCTGGAATGGGGCGGATGGCAAGGGGAGCGGCGCCCTACCCCTCTTCGCGCAGCGGCAGCGTGAACGTGAAGGTGGTGCCCTGCCCGGGCGCGCTGGTCACGTCGATGGCGCCGCCGTGCCGCTCCACGATCTTCTTGCAGGTGGCCAGCCCGAGGCCGGTGCCCTCGATCGCCTGGTGCTCGGGCAGGCGCCGGAAGATCAGGAAGACCTTCTCCTTGTCGTGCATGTCGAAGCCCAGACCCTCGTCGCGCACCGAGATCCGGGTGTGGCGACCCTCGATCTCGGCGCTCACCCGGACCTCGGGGGGGGCCCCGGGCCGGTGGAACTTGAGGGCGTTGTCGATGAGGTTCTCGAGCAGCTGCCACATCTGGGTTTCATCGGCGTACACGGTGGGCAGCGCTCCGATCTCGACCCGGGCGCGCTGCTGGGCGATGCGGGCGCCCAGGTCCGCCCGGACGCGCGCGGCCACGGCGCCGAGGTCCACCGGTGCGAAGGGGCGGGCGTGGCTGGAGAGGCGCGCGTAGTGCAGCAGGTTGTCCAAGAGCTGGGCCATGCGCAGCGTGCTGCCCTGGATGTGCTCGATCTGCTCGATCTCCTCGGGCCCGAGCCTGGCCTCGGCGGTGATCAACAGCAGGTCGCTGAAGCCCATGATGCCCTGGAGCGGGCCCTTGAGGTCGTGGGCCACCACGTTGGCGAACTGCTCGAGCTCCTGGTTGCTCTGCCTGAGCCGCGCGTTCAACTCCTGCAGGGCCTTGCGGTTGCGCACGAGCTCGAGATGGGTCCGCACGCGGGCCAGCACCTCGGCGGACTGGAAGGGCTTGGTGACGTAGTCCACGCCGCCGGCGTCGAAGGCTTCGAGCTTGTCGTCGGTCTCGGACAGGGCGCTGATGAAGATGACGGGGATGTCCCGGGTGGCTGCGTCGGCCTTGAGGGTGCGGCACACGGTGAAGCCGTCCATGCGCGGCATGATGACGTCCAGGAGCAGGAGATCTGGAGGGTCCTCCCGCACGGAGCGCAGGGCCGCCTCGCCGTTGGGGGCCAGGCGCACCCGGTAGCCGCGGCCGCTCAGGAGCTGGTGCAGCAGGCGCAGGTTGGCGGGGGTGTCGTCCACCACCAGGATGGACTGCTCGTGGGCAGGGCTCGTCGCGGTGTCCAAGAGTCAGCCCTCCATCAGCTCGAGGATGCGCTCCAGCTCGAAGTCCTGGACGAGCCGCGCCAGGGCGGACGCCACGGCCGGATCGTGCTCGGCCGCCTCGTCGGTGAGCTGCTCCATCTCCGCGAGCAGCCCCTGCAGGCTGGCGCGCCGGAACCGTTCGCGCCAGGCCGCGGGCATCCGCGCGAGGTCCTCGGGGCTCAGGGGCCGGGTCGCTGTGCCCTCGGCTGCGTCCGGCTCGGGCTCCAGCTCGAAGCGGATGCCGAGGTGGCGCTGCAGCATCTGGTGCATCTCGCTGTCCCGGTAGGGTTTGCGCAGGAAGTCGTCGAAACCCTCGGCGATGAGCGACTCGCGGTGCTCGGCGAAGGTGCTCGCGCTCACGGCGATGATCCGGCAGTTCTCGCCGCCCGGCAGGCTGCGGATCCGTTTCAGGGCCTCGCGCCCGTCCATCACGGGCATGCGGATGTCCATCCAGATCAGGTGCGGACGCCACTGGCGGTACATCTCCACGCCCTGCGCGCCGTCGTAGGCCTCGCGGACGTCGAGCCCCACGTTCTGCAGCACCGCGCGCAGCAGATCGCGGTTGTCGGCGTTGTCCTCCACGGAGAGCAGGCGCCAGTCCCGCCGCTCGCCGGGCGCCAGGCCCAGGGCGCGCCGCGGCGCCTCGCAGGAGGGCACGTCCTCGGCGGAGGCCTCCTGCACGGGGATCCGCAGGGTGAAGGTGGAGCCCTGTCCGGCCGCGCTCTGGATCTCGATGTCGCCGGACAGCAGCAGGGCCAGGCGTCGGCTGATGGCCAGGCCGAGGCCCGTGCCCTGCTCCTCGGGGCTGCTGCAGGCCTGGATGAAGGGGTCGAAGATGCCCAGCAGCTTTTCTTCGGGGATCCCGCGGCCGCTGTCCTCCACCTCCAGCCGCAGCCAGCGCTGCCCGTGCTCGTCCAGCGTGCTGCCGGCGCGCAGGACCGCGCCGCCCTCGTCGGTGAACTTGACCGCGTTGCCCAGCAGGTTGATGAGGATCTGGCGCAGCTTGCCCGGATCGCTGACCACGTGGCGAGGCAACCCCGGGTTCACCTCGAGCAGGAAGTGCAGGCCCTTGGCTTCGGCCCGCACCGCGATCATGCCGGTGAGGTCCTCGAGCATCTGCTGCAGGTCGAAGGCGGAGAGATCCACCTGCATCCGCCCCGCCTCGACCTTGGACATGTCGAGCACGTCATTGATCATGGACAGCAGGTGTTCGCCCGCGCGGTTGATGGTGGCCAGGTTGCGCTGCTGGCTCGCGGGGAAGAGGGGGTCGCGGTCCATCACCTGGGCGAAGCCCAGGATGGCGTTGAGTGGGGTGCGCAGCTCGTGGGACATGTTGGCCAGGAACAGGCTCTTGGATTGGTTGGCGATCTCGGCGGCCTCCTTGGCGGCGGAGAGCTCCCGGGTGCGGGCCGCGACCTGCTCCTCCAGGCTGCGGCGGGCCTGCTCCTGGGTGCGCAGGGTCCGGAGGCGCTCCACCCCCATCTCGCCGATGATCTCGGTGAGCTCCACCAGGAACTCCACCATCCGGCGGATCTCCTCCTCGTCGGCGCGGGGCACCTCCGCCAGGGCCGCCAGGTAGGCCGCCTCGTCGAAGCCGAACTCCTGGGCCTGGGCGCGGAAGCGCGCGATGTCCGGCTCGCCGAAGAAGAACTGCCCGGTGAAGAAGTTGCCCACGTGCTCGCCGTCCACCAGGACGGGCACGGCGACATCCACCAGGCCGTTCTTGCAGTGGTAGAGGTTGTAGCGCTGACCCTCCTGGAGTTGCCCGGCGAGCACGGTGTCGCTCTCGGTGCAGCGGGCCGCGGTCGCGGGGCAGACGCGGTGGAACTTCGTGCAGATGTCCTTCCAGCCGGTGGCGACGTGCACGTGCCCGTCGAGGTCGAGCAGGGCGATGACGGCGCCGCGCATGGCGGTGAACCGCTCGCAGAGCCGGGTCAGGGAAGGGATGTCGAAGATCTCGGTGAACGCGTACTCCAAATCCCATCTCCTCTCGTGCTCCGGGGCTTCACATCCGGCGTATGCAGAGCCGAGGATAGCACAGGGGCGAATCCCCCGGGAAACGGCCAAGCCGCCCCGCCCCGAAGAAGGGGTCAGGACGTTTCCATTACGATTTATTCGGGCTGAAACAAAGGTTCAAAGCCGAACGGCTGTGGGCAAAGTCGGGGATGGAGGTGCTGCCACGCCTTTTTTGCTGGGCCAGACACGAAACAAGGCTGGTTTTCGAGCAACAAAAGGTAATGATAACATCCTGACCCCTGGGCCTGGGCCCTGGGCCTTGGGCCCAGAGGGCGGTGGGCGGCAGGTCGGCCTGCTCCAGCAGGGGCTCGAGGGTGTCGCGGTCGCCGAGGATGACCCAGGTGGCGGCTTCGGGGTCCAGCACGGCGGTGGCGGTGGCGGCGAGGGTGCCGGGAGGCTGGGCGGCGAGGTCGTCCAGCTGGCGCTGCCAGGTGTCGGGGGGCTCGCCGCGGGCCGCGTGGGCGGCGAGGGTGGCGCCGATCCTGGGGAGAGCGTCCAGGGTGCGGGCGGCGTCGAGCAGGGCGGTGGCGCGGGCGCGGGCCTCGCTCTCGGCCCCCGCCTCCCCGAAGGCGGCCCGAAGGGAGGCGATGCCCGCGGGGAGATCGCCCGCGTTGATGCGGGTGTCGATCCGCAGGCGGCCGCCGCCCGGCCAGCGCTGGATCTCCGTGGTCACGCCGTAGACCAGGCCCTGCTCCTCTCGCAGGCGGCGGTCCAGCAGCCCGGCCGCGCCGCCGCCCAGGGCCTGCAGCAGCAGCTCGGCCCGCGCGGGTGGGAGGTCGGCGGGGAGAGGGAAGGAGATCACCACGCGCGCCTGGCGCGCGCCCGCCTCCTGGACCAGGACCACCCGCGGTCCGGGGAGGGCGTCGGGCTGGGGCCGGGGCGGGGCGGGGGCGCCGAGGAAGTCGAGGGAGCCCGCCAGCACCGAGGGATCACCGCCCACCAGGATCACGGTGGCGCCGCCCTCCGTGAGCAGGTCGCGGTGCGCGGCCCGCAGCTCGCGGCGCCCGAGGCCGCGGCCGTCGGCGAGGGTGGGCAGGCGGGCCAGCAGGTGGTCGGCGGGCAGGCAGGCCCGCAGCTCCGCCCGCTCGGCCACGCGCGCCGCGCTCTGGCTCGCCCGCTGCTCCTGTGCGCGCCAGGCGTGACGGACGTGCCGGACCGCGCGGCGGGGCAGGCGTGGGCGCTCGAGCACGGGCGCCAGCAGGGCCAGGGCCTCGTCCAGGTCGTCAGCCGGGACCTGCAGCCGGAGCCTGAGGCCCGCGGCGGTGCGCCCCACGTCGATGACGGCGCCGAGGCGGTCGAGGGCGGCCTCGTCCACCTCGCCCTCCACGAGGGCGGCCAGCAGGCGCTGGGCCAGGATGGCGCGGGTGTCCAGATCGTCGCTGTCAGCGCTCCAGAGGATCTCCAGGTCGGCCGAGGGGGCAGACCGCGGCACGGCCCACAAGAGCGCGCCGCCGGGCAGGGGCTGCTCCGTCACGGGGGGCAGGTGCACCGTCTCCAGCGCCGTGGCCGGGGGGAGGTCGGCGGCCAGCGCGGCGCCCAGCAGCAGCAGGGCGATCACTCGACCTCCAGGGGGCTCGATCCGCGCAGGGGGCGCGCCCCGGGACCCACCACCGAGAGCAGGACCCGCCCGGCTTCCGTCTGCAGCCCCTGGGCCACGCGGCGCACATCTTCTGCGGTGACGGCTTCGTAGCGGGCCAGCTCGTCTTCGAGGCAGTCGGGTTCTCCGCTGGTCAGGGCGCACTGGGCCAACAGCGGCGTGGAACGCGCCAGCCCATCGCCGGCCCGCAGGAAGGTGCCGCGCCAGGCGCCGCGTGCCCGCGTCAGCTCCTCCTCGGTGGGACCCTCCTCCGCCATGCGGGCGAGCTCCCGATCCACGGCGTGCAGCCGTGGGGCCAGGCGCCCGCGCCACGCGCTGACCGAGACCACGAAGCCGCCGCCCAGGCGCCAGGCGTCGCTCCAGGCCTCCACGCGGCGAGCCCGGCCGCGGCTCACCAGCCGGTGTCGGAGCCCGGCGTCGCCGCGCCCGGCCAGCAGCCAGGCCAGCAGCGCCAGGGCGGGCTCGTCGGGATCCCCCCGCGGGACCCCGCGCCAGGCCAGGTACAGGCTGCGATCTCCGGTGTTGGCTCGGAGCACGTGGCGCTGCTCCCCGATCAACGGGGGCGCGGGCGCCTTGGCGCGCGCGGTGGCGGGGCGGGCGGGGATGGCCCCCAGGGTGGCGCGCACCCAGGCCGTGGCCTGGGCCGTGTCCAGATCGCCGGCCACCACCAGGACGCAGCGCTCCGGGGGCAGGCGCTGCTCCCAGAAGGCGCGCAGCGCGGCGGCGTCCAGGGCCGTGAGCGCCGGGTCGCCCTCGATCCCCCACAGCCCCATCAGGGTCCGGGCGTAGGGGTGGCCTGGGTAGAGCAGGGCCGCCAGGGCCGCCGCGTCGCGCCCATGCGGGGTGTCGTGCTCGCGCGCGCCCTCGGCCCGCACCACCGCGCGCTGGCGGAGCACGGCATCGAGGTCGAGGCTGGGGCGGCCCAGCCGGTCGGCCTCCAGGAACAGGGCCCGCTCCAGGGCCCCCGGGGGCAGCACCTGGGTGAAGCTCATCAAGTCGTAGTGGGTCCAGGCGTTGCTGTCGCCGCCGACCTCGGCCAGCGCGAGATCGAAGCCCTGGCCAGGCAGGCTCGCGCTGCCCTCGAACAGCATGTGCTCCAGCAGGTGGGCGGCCCCGGCCTGGCCCACGGGGTCGTCCGCGGCTCCGGCGTCCACCCCGAGGGTCAGCACCACCAGCGGGGCGCGGTGGTCTTCCCGGAGGACGACGCGCAGGCCGTTGTCGAGGGTGAGATCCTCGTCGGCGAGGGCCGCCGCGGTCAGGAGCGCCAGGACCAGCATCAGATGCGCTGGCCCGAGATGGCCAGGTACAGGGCCAGGGCGCCCAGCACGCCGAGGTGGAACAGGGAGAGGGGCAGGCAGGCCACCAGCACCGCCTTCCACCAGGCCACCCCCCAGCCGCGGCGCAGGGCCAGGGCCTGCAGGGCGGCCGCGGCGTACACCCCTAGCCCGGCCACGGGCAGGAGCAGGTCGCTCGCGAGGGAGTAGGCGGTCAGGCGCAGCACCCCGCGCAGGGGCGGGGGGTCGCGCTCCAGGACCCCGATGCCGACCCAGATGAGCAGCCCAGTGCCCGCCGCGCGGTACAGGCCGACGAAGGGCAGGGTGCAGAGCAGCAGCCCCAGGGGAAGCGCCGCGCCGGGCAGCTCGGGGGCGGCCACGCCCAGGAGCACGGCCGCGGCCCCGAAGGTGAAGCAGACCGTCGCGAAGGCCAGGGGCGCGGTGAGGCCGCCGCGATGCGGAACGCGGCGGAAGAAGCGCACGGGATCGCGGGCGATGGCGGCGAGGGTCTGGCCCCAGGCGCGCGCCCAGCCCAGGCGGGCGCCGGCCTCCCAGGGCACCGGAGGGAGGGAATCGCCCTCGGCCGCGTGGGGGCAGTCGGCCGCTTCGCAGGGCCTCAGGGCACAGTCGGCGCAGAGGTGGTCGCCACAAGTGGGGCAGTGCTCCACAGCGGGCCGCCGCGGGTGCCGGGCGCAGTGGGCGCCCTCGGGAGGCTCCACCGCCTCGGGTGCGGGGCGCTCGTCTGCGGCTACCGCGGGCACGGGGCGACCTCGGGGAGCGGGTGCGGGGTGTGTGGGAGGTATGTGCAGAATTTCGCAACAATGGCGTGAGGTATGCCCTCTTTTTCGCCACAAGATCGGCACGGGGAGAGGGCGCGCTCCGCGAAAACGGGCCTTGGCTCGTAGAGGCGGCCCGCTGCAGGCCCAGAATGTTGCACAATCGGGGGGATACCCCGGGGTCCTGTTGCACAGATGGGGGGATACCCCCCCGGGGCCGGCTCCTCTGGCCCTGCGAGGCCGCCCACTAGCCGCCCTGGGGCGTGACGATGGCGCCGATGCGGGCGTTGACCTTCACCCGCGCGCCCAGGCGCAGGTCCCACGCGACCCGCCCGGGCTCGAAGAAGAGGATCACGGTGGAGCCCAGGTGGAAGCGGCCCAGCTCCTCGCCCTTCTGCAAGGGGACGGGTGGTTCTGGGCGCCTGTCCGCGGCGGGTTCGCCCACGTTGGAGAGCAGGTGGGTGTAGACCGCGGACATGCGGCCCACGCCGAAGGCCCCCAGCATGACCACCGCCACCTGGCCCGCCTCGGTGCGCAGCCAGGTGACCAGGCGCTCGTTGCGGGCGAACAGGCCCTCGACCCGCTCGGTGGCGCCCCGGAACACGGGGAAGAGCCGGCCGGGCAGGTACTGCCAGCGCACCACCTCGCCCGAGATGGGCACGTGGACCCGGTGGTAGTCGGGTGGGGAGAGGTACAGCACCGCGAAGCTGCCGCCCTCGAAGGGGTGATCGCCGCCCAGCAGGGCGCGCACCTCGGCGCTGCGGGCGCCGCCCTGGGGGATGCGGTCACCCAGCACCCGGCCGAAGGCGGCCACCTGGGAGTCGGACGGGGAGACGACGGCGTCCGCGTCTTCGCACAGGGGCCGCGCCCCCTCTCTCAGGCTGCGCACGAAGAGGGCCGCCAGGGAGTCGTAGTCCTCGAGGCGGCCGGCGGCCTCCTCCATGTCCACCCGGTAGTGCCGGACGAACCAGCGCAGCAGCAGGCGATGCAGGAGGGCTGGCAGGTGCAGGCGGGCGGCCCAGCCCATCAGGCGGGCCAGGCGCCGCTGGGGCAGCACGGACAGCAGGTTGACGATCAGGGCGTCGCGCAAGGGGACTCCGGGCAGCGGGCCGGGTACTTGTATCCAGAATTTCCCGCCTCGGGAGCCGCCGTGTCCCTCGCCGCCCTGCTCGCCGACCTGCCGGACGCCCTGCTGCGCTTCCTGCCGCGGCGCGGGCGCCGGGGGCTGGTGGCGCTGGGCGATCCGGGCCCGGACGCGCCCGTGCTGCTCACCTGCGACTACGCGCTCACCGTCCGCCGCCTGCGCCGGGCGCTCCGGGGTCGCGACGCATGGCTGCTGGTGGCAGACGCCCATGGCATCAACGTCTGGTGCGCGGCCGCCGGGGGGCACCTCGGGAACGCACAGGTGATCCAGGCCATCGAAGGGAGCAGCCTGGCCGAGCGCGTGACGCACCGCCGTCTGGTGGCCCCGCCGCTCATGGCTGCCGGGGTGGAGCGCCGGGAGGTGGAGCGCGCCACGGGCTGGAAGATCGTCTGGGGTCCGGTGCGCCTGGAGGATCTGCCCACCTGGCTCGATGGCGGGAGCGCGCCGCGGGTCCTGGGTTTCACCCTGCGGGATCGGCTGGACATGGCCCTGGCCTGGGGCTTCCCCCTGGCCCTGGTCCTGGGTGGGGGCATCGGGTGCTTGCTGGGCTGGGCGGCCGGAATCGCGCTGGCCACTGGGCTGTTCACCGCCTGCCTCGCCCTGTTCACCGCGATCCCGCGCACCCCGATCGTGGGCCCGGCGCGCTGGCTCACGGGCCTGTGGAGCGGGGCGCTGGCCGCAGGCCTGGCGCTGGGCCTGGTCGCCTCCCTCGGCGCTACCCTCACCTTCAGCCTCGCCGCCTGGCTCGCGGGCCTGGCCCTGGCGGGTATGCTCGCCGTAGCCGCCGACGCGGCCGGGACCACCCCGGTCGCCAACGGCTCCTTCCTGCACCTGCCCCGTGAGGGTCGGCTGGCGCTGGACGCCGCGTGCTGCGTGGGCTGCGGGGAGTGCGCGCAGGTCTGTCCGCGGGGGGTGCTGGCCGTGGAGGGCCCCCAGGCCCGCATCGCCGCGTCCGAGGCCTGCATCGCCTGCGCCGCATGCGCCATGCAGTGCCCCGAGGGCGCCCTCTCCTTCGCGCTGCACGCCGGTGGCAGCCTGGACGCCGCCGCCCTGCGCGCCACACGCACCACCCTCATGGGGCGCCGGGTGCCGCATGGGCGCTGACCCGGCGCAGGACCTCCCGCGGCTGCGGGCCGCGCTGGCGCCTTTGGAGGCCGAGGCGGCCGCGCTGCCCTGGGCCCGGGAGCGCCCCTGGCGGGTGGCGACCCACTGCCGGGTGGAGGCCGAGCTGCTGCACCTGGACCTGCACGACCTGAACGCCCGCGCCGCGCGCGAGGCCCTGCGCATCGTCGAGGACATCGGCCCCACCCTGGAGAGCGGGGCTGTGCGGGTGGTGACCGGCGTGGGCCGCCACAGCCTCGGGCCGGGCGTGATGGGGGACCTCGCACGGCGGGAGCTCTCTGCGCAGTGCACGCGCCACGGCTGGAGCTACCACCCCGCCGGAGCGGGTGCCCTGGTGCTGGTGATCGATCCGATGCGGGCCCCCGGACGAGCCTTCTCCAGCCTCGGGCCTGTGTTCTGGGCTGGGGTCATCCTGGCGCTGCTGGCCCTGGCCCTGGCCTGGCCCGTGGTAGGGATCCCGGCGACGATCCTGGGCCTCGTCCTCGCCCTCGTGCGGTGGTGGGCTGGGCGCCGCGGCGCGCGTGGGCTATCCTCCCGGCGACCGTCCGATGGAGACGAGCGCCATGGCTGACACCGAGCAGAACCAGGCCCCCGCCGAGCCCTCCCCCGCCCAGCCCCCTCCGGGCCACCTGGGCGACTTCGGCTACGCCCTCCTCGCCGTGGCCTGGGGCGTGGTGGTCATCGCTGTGGGGATGTGGCTGCAGGCGAGGTAGGGGCGCCCAGGCCTCAGCCCGTGAGCTGCGCCAGCTTGGCCTCCAGCCTGGCCACCAGCTTGTTGTAGAGGTCCTCGCTGATCTCGCCCATGGCGAGGCGCTCCACCAGCTTGTCGATCTGCTCCTCGATGGAGGCGATCCTGGCCGCCTTGTCGTCGCCCTGGGGTGGCGCCTGCGGGGCTGGGGCGGCGGGCTGCTGGGTGAGCATGGGCGGGGGCGCCACCGGGGCCGCGCCGAGCGCCGGGGCGGCCGCGCCCCCGGCGAGCGCTGCGCCCGCGATCTGCCCGAAGAGGGCCATGCGCGCCGCGTCACCGCCGATGACGGCCCCCTGCATGGGGTTCTCCGCCATGGACTGCAGCGCCTCGAGGGCCTTGAGCTTCAAGGGGTCGATGCCCTGGGCCTGCAGGGTGGCCATCAGCTGCACGTCGGCCATCCCCGTGGCGAGCCGCGCCTGGGCAGCCGCCGCGGACTCGATCTGGGTCACCCGCGCGGCGGTCTGGGCCTCGAGCAGCCGCGCCTGCTCCGTGGCGGCCACCATGGCCTGCTGGGAGATGGCGGCCTTGTACTCGGGCGGGAGGTTGATCTCGACCACCTCCACGTCCACGAGGGCCACGCCCATCTGCTCGAGCTGGGCCATGAGGTTGTTGCGGACGGCCAGGAAGAAGGCCTCGCGCTCCACCAGCAGGTGCCGGGCGGGGAGGCTCGCGACCACCGTGCGCATGATGGACTGCACGCGCGCCATCAGGAAGCGCTGCAGATCCACTTCGGAGAGGGTGACGGCACCCTGGATCACCTCGGCGTTGAAGCGCACGCCATCCACCACCCGTAGGTAGAGCATGCCGCGGCCGGAGACCTGGATGCCGTCCAGCGAGATGACGTTGCCGATGCCCCACTTCACGCTCTGCTGGCCCGTCTTGATCCAGACGATGTCGAGGGAGCCCACGATGCGGGGCTTCTCCAGCACGTAGCGCCCAGGCTCCAGGGCTCCGCCCGAGCGCCCGTCCTCGAGCACGACCGCCGTCTCGCCCTCGTTGACCACGATGGTCTGGGCCTCCGAGAAGATGCTCGCGCGCTTCCCCGGATCGCGGGGGAGCCGATAGATGAGGCTGCCGGCCCCCATGGTGCCGTCCGGCGCGTCACCTCCCGAGGCCCGCGGGGGCCACTGCAGCGGGATGACCCCCGCGCGCACGCCGGCCTTCTCTACGGCGCTCTCCGCGCGCATCCCGAGCCCTGCCCGCCCCACCCCCGTCCTTGATACGGAGCCCCCCCCCACGAGGAACCCCCGCCCATGCCCACCCGCGTCACCGATCTGTTCGACCTCCGCTACCCCGTGCTGCTCTCGGGTATGAGCTGGGTGAGCACCCCGGAGTTGGTGGCCGCCGTCTCCGCCGCCGGGGGCCTGGGCATCCTGGCCACCGGGACCCTGGGGCCCGACGAGGTGCGCGCCGGGGTGCGCCGCATCCGGGAGCTGACGGACGCCCCCTTCGGCGCCAACGTCACCCTCTACTTCCCGGGCGCCGAGCGCAACGCCGCCATCCTGGTGGAGGAGCGGGTGCCGGTGGTCAACTACGCCATGGGCAAGGGCGCGCGCATCGCCGAGGCGGTCCACGCCTACGGCGGCAAGGTCATCGCCACGGTCACATCGGCCAAGCACGCCCTGGCCGCCCAGCGCGACGGCGCTGACGCGCTCATCGTCACCGGGCACGAGGCCGCGGGGCACGGCGGCAAGGTCACCTCGCTGGTGCTGGTGCCGAGCATCGTGGACGTGGTGGAGCTGCCGGTCATCGCGGCCGGTGGCTTCGCCGATCACCGTGGGTACCTGGCCGCCCGGGCGCTGGGGGCCGAGGGCATCGCCATGGGCACCCGCTTCATGGCCTCGGTGGAGAGCCCCGTGCCCGAGGTCCTCAAGCAGCGGGCCGTGGAGGCCGGGGTGGACGACACCCTCTACTCCCCCAAGGTGGATGGGATCGCGGCCCGGGTGTTCGCCTCCCGCGGCGCCCGGCGCCTGGTGGGCCAGCCCCTCAACCCCGTGGCCGCCCTCCTCAAGAGCCGCCGCATCGCCGGGATGATGGGCTTCTCCTGGCCGAAGCTGGCGCTCGGCATCGTGGCCTCGGGCCCGGAGAACGCGCTGCGCATGTCTCGGATGGCGCTGGGCTTCACGGCCTTCGAGGCGGGCATGTTGAAGGGGGATCTGGAGCGTGGGGTGCTGCCGCTCGGCCAGGTGGCCGGCCTGATCCACGAGCTCCTGCCCGTGGCCGAGATCCTCTCGCGCGTCGTGGACGGGGAGTAGGGCTTGCCCCACTTCGCCGCGCTGGCCCTGCTGCTGTGCGCCGCGGCCGAGGCCCAGCCGCTGCCCCCCATGGAGGGCACCTGGGGCATCAAGCTGGAGGTCGCTTCGGTCACCCGCGTGCCAGTGCTCAAGGATGTGCAGAGCACCATGGTGGCCTGGGCCCTGGCCGAGGTGGGGCACGACGCCGAGGGAGCCACCCAGACCCACCGGGTCTGCGACGCCGAGGTGGTGGACACCAGCCGCCTGTCCCGCACCCTCATCCCCCGGGCCTACGTGGAGCACATGCCCTACCGGACCCTGCGCCCGATGGCCGATCCCGCCGCCGGCGGTTGGGTGGTGGACCTCGGGCCCGTGCCCGCAGGCTACCGTCACGACCAGAGCCCGGACTCGCTGCCGCAGACCGCGGACGACCCGCTGGTCTACGACTGGGACGAGGACGGCCACCCCGGCGCCACGGTGCGGGTGGAGATCTTTCGGCTCCAGCCCTTCGAGGTCTACGTCGTCCAGGTGACCCGCCTGCTCCTGCGCGGCAGCGTCGTGGACGCCGACCACATCGCGGGCCCGCTGGAGATCCTGCGCCAGGAGCGGGTCACGCTGGGCGCCAGCAACCGCCTGTTCGCCCGCCAGGCCCACACCGAGCCCGACCCCGCCCACAGCCACTTCGTGATGCGGCGGTTGCCCGCGGGCACCCCCTGCGCCCAGGTGCGCGCCCTGCTGGAGGCTCCGTGATCCTCCCCCTCGCCTTGATCTTCGCGGCGGTCGCGGCCGAGCCCGAGCTGGATCTGCGCTGGAACCGGAAGGGGCTCGTCCTCACCGTCATCCCGCCTGCCGGCGAGCACCTCTCGGGCGACGCGGAGGCCTGGGTCGAGCTGGAGGCCGGCGAACACCTGCGCTGGGAGATGGGCACCACGGCGAGCGCGCTGGCGCTCGGTTGGGAGTTCCTGCCCGCCCCACCGGCGCCGTTCACCCTCCACGGCACGCTCTCGGCGCCCCTGTGCACCGCCGACGGCGCCTCCTGCCGCCAGGTGGTCCTGGCCATCGACCAGGCCCTCGCCACCCGTCGCGGCCACCTGCGCTGGGCCCCGCCGGCCGCCCCGCCCCCCGAGCCCGCGGCCGCACCGGCGCTCTCCTGGGTCGACGCCCTGGCGCTCGCCGCCGCCGACGGCGAACCCCTGCTGCTCGATTTCGGCGCCACCTGGTGCCCGCCCTGCCAGCAGCTCGCGGCCGAGGTGCTGCACGCGCCCGAGCACGCGGGAGCGCTCTTTAGTGTCCACCTCGTCCCCGTGGACGCCGACCGACCCGAGTCCTGGGAGCTGAAGGACCGCTTCGCGGTCGGCGGCTACCCCACCCTGCTGCTGGTGGATCCCGAGGGTCGCGAGATCGCCCGGACCGTGGGGTATTCTGGCGCCGAGCCCTTCCTGGCCTGGCTCGATGGCGCCCGCGGGCGCCCCGCCTCGCTGAACCGGCGCCTGCGCGCGCTGCGCGAGGGCGACCTGACCACGGCGGAGGCCTCCGTGCTGGCCCTCGATCTGGTGCGCGCCGATCGACCCGCCGAAGCCCGGGAGTGCCTGCCGCGCGCCGACGACGGCGAGCCGGGCTTGCGGGCCGCGCTGGCGGTGGAGCAGTGCGACGACTGCCTGCGCTGGCTGGCGGTGGAGCGCGCGGACGACTTCGTCACCTGGATCTGGGACGGGATGGCGCTGCTGGCGGCGGATCCCGCGCTGCTGGCCGAGCTTCGACCGGGCCTGGAGCAGGCCGTCGCCGAGGCGCGTCCCGCCGAGGCCGCCGAGGGCCTGGAGGCCCTGGCCGAGCTGGCCTCCGATCCTGCGGAGGCCCGGGCCCTGCACGCCCAGGCCGCGGAGCGCTTCGGCGCGGCCCTGAGCGGCGATCCGGCCCACGACCGCGGCCTGTGGTCCGAGCAGGCCCAGGCCCTCGCCGCGGCCGGCGAGCTCGCGCAGGCCACGAGCGTGCTCGACCGCGCCATCGCGGCCTACCCCCACGAGTTCACCTACCACTGGGCCCGGGCCCACGTCCTGCACGAGGCCGGCCTCCCGGGTGAAGCCGAGGTCGCCGCCCGCGTCGCGCTGGCCGAAGCCTACGGCGACCAGCGGCTGCGCGCCGTGCTCCTGCTCGGCGAGATCCTGGAGGCCGCCGGCCGCCCCGCCGAGGCCCTGGCAGCGCTGGACTCGGTGCTGGCCGACTTTGCGCGCCCCCCTGAAGGCCTGGCCGTGCGCACCTGGCGTTACCTCGGGCAGATCGACGCGCTGCGCGCCCGGCTGGAGTCCAGCCCCGTGCAGCAGTAGACTGTCGCAGGAGCGCGCCATGACCATCCGCCCCCGCACCCTCGCCGACGGTCGCTACGAGCTCGACGCCCAGGTGGGCGAGGGCAGCATGGGCACCGTGTTCCGGGCAACCGACACGGAGTCTGGCGAGATCCGCGCGATCAAGCTGCTCTCCCCCGGCCTCGCCCGCGCCCCCATCCTCCAGGAGCGCTTCCGGCGCGAGGCCGAGATCCTCACCCTGCTGAAGCACCGCAACATCGTGCGCGTGCACGACTTCCGCGACGAGGGCGGCGTGGCCTACCTGGTCATGGACTACGTGGACGGCGGCTCCCTCAAGGACTGGGTCGTGCGCCACGGCCCCATGCCGGCGCGCATGGCCGTCGGGCAGCTGCTGCAGGTCTGCGGGGCCCTGGCCGTGGCCCACGAGCACGGCATCGTGCACCGCGACATCAAGCCCGCCAACCTGCTGATCGCCTCCGATGGCTCCTGCCGCGTGGTGGACTTCGGCATCGCCCGGCTGGACGCCCCCACCAACCTCACCCGCCAGGGCATCCGCATGGGCACCCTCGGCTTCATGGCGCCGGAGCAGATGAGGAGCGCCCACGACGTGGACCACCGCGCCGACATCTACGCCATGGGCGCCACACTCTTCGCCCTGCTGACCGCCAGCGTGCCCACCGACATGGAGCAGGCCCTGGCGCGCGACTACGCCCGCCTGCCCGAGCCCGTGGCCTACCTGGTCACCAAGGCCACCTTCCCCCTGCCCGAGCAGCGCTACGCCGGCGTCCAGCAGCTCGCGGCCGTGCTGGAGCGCACCCTGGAGCGCCTGCCGTCCGTCCCGGCGAGCGCGCCGCCGCTGTACGAGCCCGTGCTGTCGGCCTGTGAGAGCCAGGTGACGGGGCCGACCATCGTCTTCGATTGAGGGCTACAGCGCCGCGAGCTGCTGCCCCAGGTGCGCGATGTGCCCCATCTCCTCCTTGATGAGGCGGTCCACGCCGTCGCGGGAGGCGCCCGCGGGGAGCACCGCCTTCATGCCCAGGTAGAACACGATGGAGTCGCGCTCGAAGTCCATGGCCAGCAGGATGACCCGGCGCGCATCGCCGGCCCGCTCCACCAGGGCCTCCACGTCCAGATCGCGGCGGAAGACGTGCTGCTCGGCCAGGGCCTGCAGGTACAGCTCCGCCTCGTTCTCGGGGTCGAAGGTCGGTGAGAACTCCAGCTCCGGGGTGACCAGCTCGGCCCGCATGCGCTGGAACAGGCGTTCGTGGCCCACCTCCCAGTCGGCCAGCTCGGTGAACAGCGCGCGGTGGTCGGGGTCGAGGGCGGCCGCGCGGCGGTAGAAGCGCACGCCGTTCCGCTCGATCTCCTCGGCCATGGCGAAGATCTCGTCGAGGGTGAAGCGCATGGGGACCTCCTTGGTGACTCCCTGTTAGCCGGCCGGGCGCTCCCGCGGGATAGCCTTTCCGGTGCCCGAGACCACGAGGATTGCATGGAGACCTTCGCCACCCTGACCGTCGAGCCCCGCGGCCACCTCCTGCTGGTGGGCCTGAACCGCCCGGAGAAGCGCAACGCCTTCGACCTGGCCATGCTGCGCGAGCTCTCCCTGGCCTACGGCCTCTACGAGCGCGATCCGCAGCTGCGCTGCCTGGTGCTCTTCGCCCACGGCCCGCACTTCACCGCGGGGCTCGATCTGGCCGAGGTGGGCCCGGCCGTGGCGCGCGGGGCGCCGCTCTTTCCCGAGGGCGGGATCGACCCCTTGGACCTGATGGACCCGCGCCGCACCAAGCCCGTGGTGATGGCGGCCCAGGGCTTCTGCCTGACCATCGGCGTGGAGCTCTGCCTGGCCGCCGACATCCGCCTCGCGGCCGAGGGTGCGCGCTTCAAGCAGATGGAGGTGCAGCGCGGGATCATGCCGTTTGGCGGCGGCACCCTGCGCTGGCCCCAGGTGGCCGGCTGGGGCGACGCCATGCGCTGGCTGCTCACGGGCGACGAGTTCGGTCCCGAAGAGGCTTTGCGCCTCGGGCTGGTGCAGGAGGTGGTGCCGGTCGAGGCCCTGTTGGAGCGCGCCCTCCAGATCGCCGGCCGCGTGGCGGCCCAGGCGCCGCTGGCCGTCCA